>NZ_BAAJMC010000009.1:0-117626 GCF_057551365.1 Colwellia sp. KS18-150
TTATTTCAAAATATATACTAACGACTTTTCAGTGTGCAAAGCGGAAGCTGTTGGTCTCAAAACCAAACCGTCCGCAGCTAGCCAAAAGTGGACATTAGCTTTTTCAAACTTAGTAGAGCTTGATACAAGGTTAATATGGGGCGGACTGCGACTATTGGCTAGCCAAAAATTAATTAAAGTAGATAGGTAGTTGATGGGTTTAATATTCCCAATAATAATCATTTTAACTATTTGCGCTATTTATAATTTGTTGATACACCTTCATCTTCTCCCCATGTTAACTTGTATATATTTGAGGGTGTGTGAGGAAAATTTCACAGTTAATTGCTAGTAGAAAAACTTTTACCACTAAACCCTTTATTGTAGAAGAGCTGTAAGATGAAATTATTATTGGTTGAAGATTCCGAAGCACTATCTAGGGCTGTCGTTAAAGCGTTGAAAGTATCTGGGTTTGCGGTAGACGCAACTGATAATGGCCAAGATGGATTATGGATGGCTTTAGAGAATGACTATGACGTGATTATTCTCGATATTATGCTACCGGGGTTAGATGGTCGAGAAGTGCTTAAAAAATTGAGGGAAGCTAACAATGAAACGCCGGTTTTATTTTTGACAGCGAAAGACTCTATTGAAGATCGTGTTGCTGGTTTGCGATTAGGCGCAGATGATTATTTGGTTAAATCATTTGCTATCGAAGAACTTATTGCTAGGGTTGAAGCACTTGCACGACGAAAGTACCAAACTCGTTCTCCGAAATTAACGGTTGGTGATTTGACCTTAGATCGTTCAGCCAAAACCGTTACCCGAGGAAGTCATAGTGTCTCCTTATCTTCTCAATTGTTTTCTTTATTAGAATACCTCATGTTGCACAAAGGAAGTGTTATTTCTCGTACCCAGATAGAAGAGCACATATATGACGAACAAGTGTCGCCAATGAGCAACGTAGTTGATACAGCTATCTGCGCATTAAGAAAAGCAATTAATGTATCAAAGAGTAATAGTGCACTAATTCATACCCGAAGAGGTATGGGCTACGTAATTAGTGTAGAAAAACCATGAAAAGTATCCGCTCTCAGCTGTTAATGTGGTTAGTGCCAAGTTTTATTGTTATTGCTATTTTAGCAGGAACAACGTTGTACTTATCTGAAAAACGTAGGCTTAATGGTGGTCTTGATAATGAACTCAATAAGCTTGCTCGCGCAGTTCAGATAGCCAATAGAATGCCAATGCCTCCTCGACGATTTGGTGGAATGATGAAGAAACCAAGCAATATTGCCGAAAACACCAAGCGCCTGCTTAATGGTGAAAATAACACGTTTTATATACAAGCTTGGGATGAAACAGGAACAACATTAAGCAAGTCTGACAACCTTGCGAAGTATCAACTTAGCTATCAAAAAGAACAGCATCAGCAAAGACACTACAATAGTCAATTAGCCTCCGGTGAAAATATTCGCATGCTCTCGTTTGCGATGAGTCTTGGGCCCAGAAGCGATGAAATAACAGTTTCAGTTGCAATAACTAAAACAGAAGTTAATCAACAATTAGCGACACTCACTTATAAATTGATAATAGGTGGTGCGCTTTTTTGCTTTTTACTGTCATTCATACTCGTTTTTACCATAAGAAGAACATTAGCGCCGATAAAACATTTGTCTGAAAAAGTTGCGGGAGTAGAAGCAGGTTCGTTGCATAATAGATTGGATGTTGAAGATGTGCCCACGGAAATCAACCCTTTAATCAGTAGGCTTAATCAATTGCTTGCAAGATTAGAAAAAAGTTTTGAAAGAGAGCGCCAATTCAATAACGACCTAGCTCATGAGTTACGCACCCCGTTAGCAGCCATTCGTACAACAAGTGAAGTCGCAATGAAATGGCCTGAGCAGTCATCAGTTGATGATTATCGTTACATTGCTGAATCTTCTATACAACTACAAAATACGATAGATAGTTTGCTCTCTTTAGCTCGAATAGAGAACTCTGACTCTGAAATACTCATTGAAAAGGTGAATGCCTCCACCGTTATTGAAGAATGTATTGCTTTGCAATCAACGCTTGTAAAAGAGCGAGGGATAACAATTGTTTTGTCCTTGAATGAACAACATGTAATAGAGAGTAACCCTCATCTTTTGCGTATTATTATTTCCAATCTGATAAGTAATGCTGTTGAGTATGCACCTAAAAACAGTGAAGTTGTTTTTAGCTATAAAAACAGTCATTCAATTTTTACGAGCGCTAATCTTGCCCCTAACCTAGACAAAAGTGACCTCTCGACAATGTTTGATCGTTTATGGAGAAAAGACAGTTCACGAACGGGTACTAAACACGTTGGTTTAGGCCTTTCAATCGCGCATTCGGCTGCTACAGCAATATCGTTAAAGTTAACTGTAGAGCTAGATGATAAGCAAATGTTAATAATGAGCTTGACTGACGAATAAATCGAACAGTGGAGCTGTTTTTATAACTCCTTTAAAAGTATGTTGAATCATTCATTTTTGCATAACGATTATCCATTTAAATATTAATTTATTATCCTCATCTTCCGCTCATCTTTCTTTAATTATTATCTCGATATTAATGGTTAAATTTAAAAACTTTGGATCAGCATTGTTATGATAAAAATAAGAAATAAGAATACGTTTCTCGCATTTTGTTTTGCACCACACTTACTTTTTCTGTTTGCTTGTGGTGGTGGAGGCGGCGGCAATAAAGTGAATGAGGAAGCTCAAGATACTACACCCGCAACACCTACCGTTACTTTGTCAGTAAGCCCTGAAAGCATCTCAGTTGGTGAGAAAACCTTAATTGAATGGGAATCTAGCTCAGCAACAAGTTGTTCTGCTTCTGGTGCTTGGAGTGGCGACAAATCATTAGCAGGTGGTGAGGAAAGCACGATATTTGAAACCGCGGGAACTTACGAATTTAAACTCACTTGCACAGGAGATGGAGGAACCACTGAGGCTGGAATTCAAGCAACGGTAACGGAAGATGATGCAGAGATTGTAGAAAAGTTTAATACGGGCATGGCTTTCCTCAATGATACTGGAATAACATTTGGCTCAAATGATTCGAATAATGGAACTAACTGCAATACAACTATCACAGGTACAAATGGCTCGCTACTTGAACAAGATTGTAGTCAAGGAAGAAGTGCGACTATTAACTCTGATAGTGATGGCGACGGTGGTTTTGACCTTACTCGTATCAATGCTGATGGCAGTGTTTATAGAGGCAATGGAAACTATGCCTCAGAGTCTTGGGCATGTGTTCGTGATGATAGAACGGGCTTGCTATGGGAAGTAAAAACCAGAGATGGTAGCATCCACGACGCGAGTAATTTTTATCGTTGGGGGGGCTTAACGGCAAAAGATAGGGATAATGAAGATAGAGATGGTGATTACTATGATGATTGGAACAATCTGATTATCGCCACCAATGAGGAAAACTTCTGCGGCTACAGTGACTGGAGGGTGCCTGATAATGCTCAATTTATGTCTTTAGTCAATTTTGGTAATGGTTTTGGTCCTAACTCATATAAAATTGATCAAGCCTATTTTCCCAATGCAACCGGAGACTTTTACTGGACTGCTTCTCCTTATCAGGGAGCGCATGGTGAATTTTATGCTTGGGCATTTCAATTAGCCTTTGGCAACAATAAAAATGTTCAGCGTTATCAGCCGTCGGCGCTGCGCTTAGTTAGGGTTATGGATCCTTTTGTTGATAGCGTAAAGCAAACACCTGATGAACGTTACAAAGTGCATAACGACGGAACAGTGACAGACTTAGCAACTGATCTTATGTGGGCACAATGTGTTGTCGGCCTTAGTGGTGTGAACTGTGATAATGGTGTAGCAGAGGCCATGGAGTGGGCATTCGCATTAGAGCATGCTCAAACTAGCGAGTTGGTAGGTTATAGTGATTGGCGTCTGCCCAATATTAAAGAGCTATACTCATTAGTGGATTTCAACCGTGTTGAGCCTGCAATTAACCTAAATGTTTTCCCTTCCACTACGGTTGATTACACTTGGAGTTCGTCTCCGATGATAGATTTTGCTCAGGATTCTTGGTTTGTAAACTTTAAAGCTGGTTTGAACTGGTTTAAAGGGCGTAGTTCTGAAATGTTGGTGAGGCTTGTGCGAAGTGGCTCTGGTGATAATGAATTAGCGAGTATTGATCTTCAAGATAGTGCGGCAATTGAAATGGATGATGGCTTAGGCTCACCTGAAGGAGAAATTGCCCCTGTTGATTTACATGCTCAACTGTTAATTGAAGAGCAAGGTTATACCGGTGACCCAACAACAGGACGCGAATTGCCTAACATTAATGATGATAAAGCTCAGCTTGGTAAAGCTTTATTCTATTCAAAACGGTTAAGTGGAGAGTACGACACCGCTTGCGCTTCTTGTCATCATCCAGTTCTAGGTGGCGGGGATAATTTGTCGTGGCCTGTTGGTTACGATGCCGTAGATGTATTTCATAATTTTTCTTCAAACACCTTAGGTTCTGGTCGTTACTTTAATGGTAGCGAATCAAACGAGCTAGCAGGGTACCCCGTGATTGGTCGAAATGCCCCAACTATATTTAATATTGGATTAATGGATCGAGGCTTGTTTTGGGATTTGCGTATTGAAAGCGAGAATAATAGCAAAGGCACACGAGGTACCGAGGCAGGCATTATTACGCCAGATTCTCCCAATTTTAACAGCGTAGACAGTAATATTCCTGAAGGAGCTTCTTTGGCCAATGCCCAGTCTCGTTTTCCAACGGTAAACCACAATGAAATGCGTGGTGATGAGCTATTAACAGATGATGACAACCAAGCATATCGTGCAATGTTGGCTGCTCGTTTTGAAGGTGATGCAGAGTGGGAAGCACTCTTTCAAACTGCCTATGGTGATTCGAATATTAGTTTTGACCGCATTGCCGAAGCGCTAGCTGCATTTGAAGAGTCTATGGTGTTTGCCAGTAATCGCTGGCAGGAATACGTTGCTGCTTTGAAAGGAGTTGCAGACAGAAACATTGATGTAATGACGCAAGATGAAAAAATTGGCGCGGTGCTGTTTATGACCGCAGGTGACGAAGGTGGCGCGGCGTGTAGTCAATGTCACTCAGGTGATGCGTTCACCGACGAGAAATTTCATGCCATTGGGTTAGGACAAGTAGGGCCGGGTAATAGCGACAGTTCAAGTTTCCCACCCGTGAATAACTCTGACTTTGGCCGTGCTAATATCTCGGGAGATGTAGGAGATACCTATCATTTTCGTACATCAGCGTTATTGAATGTCACAGAAACAGGCCCTTACATGCACAATGGCAGTTTGTCTACTTTACGACAGGTTATGGATGTTTATGGAAATCCGGGAGGAGCTATGAATGACTTGCTTGGCATAAGCACTATTCTTAACGGCAATGCTACCTTTAATGAAATGGGTGATGCTGATTATTGTGATCTAACCTCTATTATCGATATTATGGATAAAACAGGCGAAACATGTGAGCAGGTTTATAACAATATGAATCCTGATGCATTTGATAATACGCGTATTTTGTTTAGACAAACATTTGATGAAACCGTATCGAATTCACCTGCACCTGAAATTGATATTAACACCGAACAATCGGAAAAGGTGATTGAGTTTATGGGAGCGTTAACAGACCCATGTGTGATAGATAGAGAATGTCTACAACCTTGGATTTTTGATTTGAGCAACTGGACATCTCATCCAGACTATAACGATAATCCTAATTGGATACTTATTGGTGAAGATAAAAGCGGTAACAAGCTTTAATCGAATATGGTTTAACTGAATAAGAGTATATGAGCGTTAGGGAGTTTATAAATTTCTAACGCTCTGTTTAATTCGTTGAAAAATAGAATATCACTCTACCTCCCATCTTCAAACTCTCACCACTCAATGTGTTAAATCGATATGCTACCCCAAGCAGGTTAATTGTCGTTAATAAGCCAAAGCTAATGTCTGCTAACGTATCTTTGTTAACATAAACTTGCCTAATTTTTAGGACTAATAATAATTGTCAAGGATTAGATATGACTCTCAGCTCCATAGCTACTTTAGAAACCCAATCCAGCTTCACCAGAAACGTTCTAGCTCTATATTGGAATGATCACAAGTTTACCATTGGGTAAACTCTGTTTACTTGCAACAAACCGATCGGTTGGTTATCATTGCAAGGGTAAACTTTTGACAAAACCTAAGAGTAGTACCCATGAGTGACGCTGAACAAACCCGCCAAAAAATTCTTGAAGTAGCTGCCGATGAAATTCATCTGCATGGTTTTCAAGCAACTAGCTTGTCGGCTATTCTTAATCGTTGTGCTATTTCTAAAGGTGCACTTTATTATCATTTTACTAACAAAATTGAGTTAGGTTACGCTGTTTTCGAAGAAGTTTACGTGCCAATGTTTTTAGATACTTGGCAGCCTGCCTTATCGCAAGAGGATCCTATTGAAGGGTTGTGCGAGTTTTTCACTGAAATGTGTGAATCTATGGTGTGTAGTGAAGCGGTTTGTGGTTGTCCGTTAAATAATCTTTGTGAAGAGATGGCTAATGTTGATGAAGGCTTTCGCTTACGCATTTTGTCAATGCAACAAAAGCTCAATGAGCTCATTGTTGAAGCGTTCACTAAAATTCAACATGACCTACGCCCTGAAATAAAATTAACTCAAGTGGCTTATTTTATTGTCGCTACTTTTCATGGTTCAACTTCATTAACTAAAAGCTCTCGTAATAAAGAGTTATTTCAACAGGTTATTACTGAGCTTTGTTTATACATCCGTGCACTCCGAAAATAATTTCACCCTAATTATCACTTTTTAATCACTATTAGATCTTAGATAAATTATTTTTATTTGATCTTTTTAGTTGCAAACCGGGCGGTCGGTGTTATGCTAGCACTATAAAGCAAACCGAGCGGTCGGTTTGTGTGGTAAACATCAACTTATTTAGTTATTGGATGAATAGTATGTCTTTATTTTCTCGCTTAGTATTAGCATTTTCGCTAGTGCTTTCAGTATCAGCTATTTCAGCGGAAGTGGCTCAACTTTCTCCTTACGCAGTGCTAGAGAATGTGGGTAATCAACTATTTACTCGTATTGCTGCTAATCAGCAAGAAATTAAAAAGTTTCCGAAAATAATGAACGACATTGTTGAAGAAGAGTTAATGCCGGCAATTGATTATAAATATGCGGCATATCGAATTTTAGGTAAGCATTTGAAAAAAACCACTAAAGAACAGCGCGCTAAGTTTGTTACATCAATGCGTAGTTATTTAGTGCGTACTTATGCCACGGCATTAAAACAATATAAAAACCAGCAGGTGATATTTGAGCCTGAGAAATCAACGGAAGGTAAAAGAATTGTGGCGATAAAAACACAAATCGTTGATATGAATGCGCCTACCATTGATGTGGTGTTTAAGATGCGTAAAAACAAAAAAACAGGTGAATGGAAGGCCTTTGATATGGTGGTTGAGGGTATATCGTTATTAAGTAGTAAGCAGGCTGAGTTAGGTAACAAGCTAGCTAAGCAAGGTGTTGAGCAAGTTTCTATGGAGCTCGCTGCGTTGGTAAAGTAATTTTACCGGGACTTCCCACTACCCCATAGTGGGAAGTTTTTTTTTCTGCTTTAACGAGCAATACTTTGTAGTACTTCAATAGACACTAAATTAGTGACGGTACTTTTAAACTGATTCATAGTGCTGGTTGCCACTAATAAACCATCTTCGTCTACCACAATGTAACCTAAATTCTTCATGGTATTTATTAACGTAGCTTGTGCTTTTTTGTCAATAAACTCAGGCGCCGTAATGTTGTTTAATACTGATAAACGTTTGGCTATCGCGACTACCTTTTCTTCTAAATTACGCTTCGATGTTGGTGCTAAACGGGTTGTTAAGTAGCTGACTATGGCTAGTCGTTGCAGGCTTTCATCCATGCATTCTGCTAATAAATTAATTTTACTCAGTTGTTGAGTGTCATCGGTTAATGACCAAAAATCGGCTTTACTTTGTTTAGCGATATTACTGGCTTGCAATGATGTTAATACTAGTTCAATTTGCTGAGTAATTTGCTCAGGCGTTTGCCATAAGAATAAATCATCTTTTAAAGCGCTGAATAAGCTGCTGGCTTGTTCGATAATTTGTTCATGAGAAATTTTACTGTGATGAGTTAACAGTTTACATACTAAGGCTATTAGAGCGTAGGTATGTAAAATGTTATTTCGGTAATAACGCATTTCTAAGCTTGCGGAATCATCCAGTGAAATAATTGAGCCAAAGCTGTCTTCGCAAATGGTAACCTTGTTTAGTGATATTACGTGTTCAAGAATTTCAGTACCGGTTTCAGCAGGTAGTGTCATTTGCTCACTAAAAGGAGCTTGGCGTTGTAGCTCTAACATAAAGTCTAGCTGCGCCGCTAAATCGGCCTTCTTCAAGGCTTTATTTTCAGAAGCGTGCAATGCTAATGCGACTAATGAAACACCATTAAGCGCCGCACATTGGTTAATTCGTAGCATTACTTGGTTTGCCATGTCGTTAACGGTTGGTGTTAACCAGTTAGGCTTTTGTGGATTGATAGGGTTAATCGACTCTTTCCAATTAGGTACTTGTTTATTTAAGTACTCGTTGATGTTCATCGGCTCACCAAAATTTACATAGCCATTACCATAGTTACGTAAATTTTTAATTGCCTTTAAGACACCAAATATCGATTCGTTTTTCTTTTCACTGCCACTTAATTCTTTATGGTAAGTACCTACTTCCATAACATGTTCGTAGCCTAAATATACTGGCACGAGTGTTAATGGACGGTCGATGCCTCGCAATAAGCTTTGAATGGTCATGGCTAGCATGCCTGTTTTGGGTGCTAATAAACGACCTGTTCGGCTACGGCCACCTTCGGTGTAGTATTTAACTGAATAGCCACGTTCAAATAACAGCCCTAAATATTCTCTAAAAATAGTGGAATATAGGCGGTTACCAGCAAAGCTGCGGCGAATAAAGAATGCACCTGCTTTTCTAAAGATAGGTCCGGCAGGCCAAAAGTTTAAATTGATACCGGCGGCAATACGCGGGATGACTAAGCCTTCTTGCAAAATGATATAGGTAAGTAGCAGGTAATCCATATGGCTACGGTGACACGGAACATAAATGATTTCGTGGCCATCATGTGCCAATTCGCGTAACAGTTGCGAGTTGTTTACTTTAATGTCGCTGTATAGTCGTCCCCATAACCAAGACAGAATACGCTCACCAAGATGAATTAACGAAACACTGTAGTCTCCGGCAATTTCTTTCATCATTGCTTGCGCTTGTTTTTTGACTTTTTCTTCGCTGATATTTTTGCTTTTCGCTTCATCACTAATAATGCGTTTTACTGAAGGGTTAGCAAAAAGTGCGGTAAACATTTGTTGTCTGTGAATAAGGCGAGGGCCTTTCGCTGCGATATTTTGACGATGAAAGTGAAAACGAGCGACACGTAATAATTTATGGGCTGTTGTTTCGTCATTGCCGTGATTGTCAGACATATAACGTAGTGACAGCACTTCACTGAAACGAATTAAGCTATCGCGACCGAGAAACAAAATGATAAATAATTTACGAAACCAAGTAGGAGATTCTTGCTCGGCAAGTAATGAGGCGACGTTCGCATTGTTTTTTTCTAAAGAAGGCGTTCTACCCCAAATAAGGTTTACTGGTATAAGCTGAACGTCTAACTCTTTATCTATATCATGCTGATTAAGCATGGCTAAACCTTGGCTTAGTGCTTTGGTTTTACTGCGTTTAATACCTAAAACTGAGGTAGGTTTTGC
Organism: Colwellia sp. KS18-150; assembly: GCF_057551365.1. Taxonomy (NCBI): domain Bacteria; kingdom Pseudomonadati; phylum Pseudomonadota; class Gammaproteobacteria; order Alteromonadales; family Colwelliaceae; genus Colwellia; species Colwellia sp. KS18-150. Next base: position 9,830 of record NZ_BAAJMC010000009.1, read on the forward strand.
TAAGCATAATGTACGCTCAAAACTTTGACCGTTTATGGTTACTTGGCTTAGCGGATCTGGCAAATTTTGTTTTTTACAGGCTTTTTGTAAAGCCAGTAAGTCACTAGCAGACTGATGACTGATTATGTAAAAAATGGGTTTTTGTTCTGTTTCTATCGGTGCATTAGCATCAAGAACTATGTTACTACGTACTAATAATCGTACTGGTAGTTTTAAGAAAGAGTAGAAAAAAGAGCGCAGAAAAATCATCATATTGCTAATAGTGTTCGTTTGAATTCATCAAAGGGCGCAGTTTAGCATTTTAGTTTAGTGACTTCAAAATTGCCATTTTACACCTTATTTTAATGTCGTATTACCTTTCGACGTTAAATTACTAATGTTAATCATTATTCAACTTTTTGTTACTTAGTTACTTTGGAGTGTTTCTCTAATTAATTGAAATATAAATGTTTATATCTAATGGGTGCTTGGGTTTACTCTAAAGTCACATATAGTTGGTAATTGTTATTAAAGTGTAACAGTCAGGCTTTAGTTTTTGACAGCGTTGTCAGCCGGTGCTAGCTTCAAAAATGTACAGTGATTAAAAAACAAGCTAAATATAGCTTTTCTGCTGTGCAGCAAATCAATCTTACCTATTGGAGAGTCTAATGAAATTTATCAAAATTTTAGTATTAGGTTGTTTATTTAGCTTTACTTCGATGACAACCTCGGCTGCAGTACCAAATGTTCCTATTCTTGCATGGATGCCTGACACCTATGATGACGGTAATAATATTAATGTTGTTTGGAATATGTGGTGGGGAGAAAATGGGACTAGTTGGTCATTAAGTAATAATGGCTTACAAATTTGCCAGGGCAGTTTAACCCCTAATGGCCAAAATGAGCAGATGGGCTCTTGCAGCACAAATTTTGCTACTGGGAATCATGAGCTATCAGTAAGCTTATGTTCAATGGATGGTTGCTCAATAAGTGAAAATAAAACTTTTACCGTAGCAGGAGGTGTTACCAATGCTGCGCCGTTAGTGTCTTTAAGTGCGCCAAGCACAGCGAACAAAGGCGCACAAATTAGCTTAACAGCAGTGGCTAGCGATAGTGATGGTAGTATTTCCAAGGTTGATTTTTATAGCGACGGTAGTCTAATTGCTAGTGATACTTCCAGCCCTTATCAAGTAGATTATATTGCCACCATTGAAGGAACTATTACCTTAGTTGCTAAAGCAACTGACGATCAAGGGGCAACAAGCACTGCAACATCAAGTCTGGTTGTGTCGGCTTGTAGCGATTGCAATGAAGCGCCGCAAGTTTCGGTAACTGTGCCAAGTGGCATTAAATCGGGAGATTCGGTGTTATTGCAAGCGAATGCTAACGATGTTGATGGCTCAATTAGCCAAGTAGTCTTAATGCTTGATAATGTGCAGATAGAAACGCTAACACAAGTCCCTTTTCAATATACCTGGGTGGCGACGATAGGTGATCACACACTTGAAGCGATAGCCACAGATAATGATGGAGCTTCAACAAGCTCTATGGTTAACAACTTTACTGTAACAAATGAAAGTACAGTCGAGTTAGTGTCGCCGGGCATACCTCAAATAGCTTGGCTTGGAGAGCAGGCACTTGTTAATGGTAGTGCGGATTTCTCACTAACTTGGAACATGTGGTATGGCGAAAATGGTAATAAATGGCGCTTATTTGCAGATGATGTTTTGATTTCATCTGGTGACTTGGCAACCAATTCCCCAAATGCGCAATCAGCTTTAGCCCCAGTTAGTTTAACGACTGCTGGTAATCACAGTTTAGTCATTGAACTTTGTAATGTGGATGAGAGTAATGAGCTTTGTAGCTCTTCTAATCCGGTGGTTGTGAACGTTACTGGCGGTGACTCTGGAGGAAATTCAGCTAGCTCTCCTTGGGGTTATCTAGATAACTCTGAGTGGCTGGCATTAAAGGAGTCGGGGTTACCCGGTAATAACATTGCTTATGAGAATAACGATGGCAAACGTGTTGCTAGTTATTTTGTTGAATGGGGTGTTTATGGGAGAAACTTTTATCCTAAAGATGTTCCTGCTGCGAATTTAACACACCTGATCTACGGTTTTATCCCAATTTGTGGTCCGAATGAATCATTAACAGGAACCGCCAAGGCTGCTTTAGATTCTCAGTGTGCGAATAAACAAGACTATGAAGTGGTTGTGCATGATAAGTTCGCAGCTTTAGAGAAAAATGATTTTGATGGAACTGCTAAATGGGATGATGAAGTAAAAGGCATTTTTGCTGAATTATATCGTATGAAAATGACTTATCCGGAATTGAAAATAATCCCGTCTGTGGGTGGTTGGACATTATCTGATCCTTTGTATGACATCGGTAGTGATGCCGAAGCTCGTGCTACGTTTATTGCCTCTATTATCGATTTTATTGATACGTATGATTTTTTCGATGGTATTGATATTGATTGGGAGTTTCCGGGAGGAGGAGGTGCCAATCCTGCTTTAGGCTCTCCTGAAGATGGCGCAGGATTTGCCACCTTGATGGAGGAGTTACGTATCGCTTTAGATGCATTGGGGACTCGTAAGAATAGAAGTTATGAGTTAATGGCTGCGGTTAGTGGTGGAGTAGGTAAAGTCAGTGAAATTGACTGGGAAAGAGCTATTGCTGTTATGGATCATGTTAATTTGATGACTTATGACTACTACGGTGCTTGGAGTCAGACATATGGTCATCAAACCGGAGTTTATGGAACCAATTCATTAGCGACACCGATTGATGGTTTTTCTGTTGACGAAGTGGTGACTTATTTGACCTCACAGCGACAGGTGCCTGCTAATAAGCTCAGTGTAGGTGTTGCTATGTACGGTCGAGGGTGGACAGGCATTACCGGTGGTAACGAACAAGGTCCGTTTACTGAAACAGCAGCCGGTGGCACACCAATTACCGGAACGAGTGAAAACGGTTTTTGGGAAGCTGGTATTGTTGACTATAAAGGAATCGAGGCTAACCAATTAGGTGGAGCTAACGGTACTGGTAGTAATGGATATCAACTCTTTTGGGATGAGGAGGCGAAGGCAAGCTACTTATGGAACTTTGCGACAGGTACACTAATCTCTTTTGATGATAAACGCTCAGTATTGTCAAAAGGACAATATATTAATGATAAAGGACTAGGAGGTATATTCTCTTGGGAAATAGATGCCGATAGTGGTACGTTGCTTAATACGATGCATCAAGGGCTAGGGCACACTGAAAAGTAATTTATTTGTTGATAACTGAAGTGTTATAGGCGCTGGTAGTGTTGCATTACCAGCGTTTTTATTGGTTCAAGATACGTTGTTCAAGTAAATATATTTTGAACTAGATGTAACTATTAAGCACAAATACAGCGATTTCGTCCGGCATTTTTTGCTTCGTATAGAGCTTGGTCTGCTTGTTCAAATAAGTTTACCCAATTGTTAGTGTTGTTATTTTGCGCTACACCGATAGATACCGATATTGGCGGTAAATAGGTATTGGTTTCACGTAATATTAACTTCATTTTTGATATTGAATCACGAATTTTTTCAGCGACTTCTTTCGCTTCATATAATGACTTATGAGTCATCACTACAACAAACTCTTCGCCACCAAAGCGTACAGCAATATCTTGATCGCCGGTGTATTCTTGAATGGTTTTTGCGATACGCTGAATCACTTTATCGCCGATGAAATGACCAAACTTATCGTTAATCGCTTTAAAGTGATCTATGTCTATAGCTAGTGACGAGTGGGTGTCGTTAAGGCTTAAGGCTTGTAATTTTTCATCGCAACCACGTCTGTTTAATAGACCCGTTAATGAATCTATTAACGCTTCTTCTCGTGAGGCGGCTAATTTCTCTTTCAGTAGATTAATTTCTTTTTGTGTTGACGTTAAATCTTGAGAAAAATTTTGATGCTGTGATTTAGCGTTATTAATAGTATTAAAAAGATAATTAACAATATTTTCTAATGAAGCATGATGCTCGGTTTTAGTTAAAATTTTATCGAGCTTTTGTAAGTTATTTGCTGCTTTATTTTCATTACTAACTTGATTACTGATTTTTTTGATTGTTTCAGTTAATGTTTCTTCAAAGGGAGCTAAAACAGTACTTTCCACTTGTTGGCTAAAAGAAACAAATTGAGTAAATAAGTTGGCAAGAAAGTCGGCGTTAATGGCATCGCCTTGCTGTAATTGTCTATCTATTGCAGCAGTTAGTAATTCATTTTCATTACTAATGTATAAATATACAACGGCATAGTTTGCAGGTGTTGGCGCGATTTGATGACTGGTTAAAAAATCATGGGTATGCTCGCTGAATTTAGAAGTGACTTGATAGTTATCTTCAAAAGACATACGTTATCCCCTAGCACATTAGTTGACTTGTTATTATTATGTTAAATATTTTAACGCCATCATTATCTTGAAACAAGGCTTTAAAGCATAAAAAGCACAGTTTTTATAAGGTTTTTGTTTAAATAATCACAATTAGGAGATATTTTGCCCAATATAGCTGTATTTGTTGACGTTCAAAATATTTATTACACCACAAGGGATGCTTTTCAGCGTCAATTTAATTACCGATTGCTTTGGCAGGAATTAGCTGCACAAGGAGATGTTGTACTTGCCAATGCTTATGCTATTCAGCGTAGCGATGATCAACAGCATAAATTTCAAAAAGCCCTCAAACACATTGGCTTTGATATTAAGCTTAAACCTTTTATTCAGCGTGCTGATGGCTCAGCAAAAGGCGATTGGGATGTGGGTATTACCATTGATATGATGACTGCAGCAGCCAGCAAAAATATTGATACTGTCGTGTTATTGTCAGGAGATGGGGATTTTGATCTTTTGTTAACACATATTAAACAACAATTGGGAGTACATACCGTTGTTTATGGGGTTGAAAACTTAACGGCAAACTCTTTAATCAATGCCGCAGACAAATACCACAAAATAAACGAAAGTTTATTATTACCTTAAAAATTATACGACTTACATAGACAAATTACATGAATGAATTAGCGAACACTTTAGGCAATATTGCTTCATTTTTATGGGGTTTACCCTTAGTTATTTTATTAGTGGGTGGCGGATTGTATTTTGTAATACACAGCCGATTCACTCCTTATTTTTATTTGAAGCATGCTTTTGATATTACCACCGGAAAATTGGCCGGTGAGCAAAAAGCCTCAGGTGATTTAAGCCATTTTCAAGCGCTGATGGTGGCACTTTCTGGCACACTAGGATTAGGCAATATTGCCGGTGTCGCTGTTGCTATCACCTTAGGTGGTGCAGGTGCTGTCTTTTGGATGTGGGTTACCGCGATTGTGGGTATTGCGACTAAGTTTTATACCGCAACGTTAGCCATTCAATATCGTGGCTTAGATCGCAGTGGCAAACTGCAAGGCGGGCCTATGTATGTGATCCGCGAAGGGCTAGGTAAAAAGTGGTTACCATTAGCATGGCTATTTTGTGTCGCAGCCATGTTTGGCGCTTTACCCATTTTTCAAATCAACCAATTAGTACAAGTGTTACGCGACTTTATTGCAATCCCCAATGGTTTAGCGACCACACAAGAGCATTTCACTTTTGACTTAGTGGCCGGAATTTCCCTTTGCGTTCTGATTACGTACATAGTGATGGGTAAACTTGAACGTTTAGCCAAAGTCACCAGTTATGTTGTGCCTGTGATGGTGATTTGTTATTTCATCTTAACGCTTGGCGTGTTGTTTTTAAATTTCTCAGCGATCCCACAAGCCTTTTTAGCTATTTTTCAAGGAGCATTCAGTAGTGACTCTGTTGCTGGTGGTTTTATCGGCTCTGTTATTCTTATTGGTGTACAACGAGGTGCATTTTCTAATGAAGCTGGTATAGGTACAGAATCTATGGCTCATGGCGCAGCGAAAACTAATGAGCCCATTCGTGAAGGGTTGGTCGCTACACTTGGCCCCATTGTAGACACGTTAATTGTTTGTACTTGTACCGCCTTGGCCATTTTAGTGTCAGATTTGGGGGGGAGCAGCTTAACGGGTGTTAGCCTAACCGCACAAGTTTTTGAACAAGCTTTTCCTAACTTTGGCGCTTATGTACTCACACTTGTGGTGTTCTTTTTAAGTACCAGTACTGTACTAACCTTTTGGTATTACGGCAGTAAATGTGCCGAGTTTTTAGGTGGAGCACGCTTTGCACAAGGTTATGTGTGGTTTTATCTCTTGTTGATTATTATTGGCGCTATTTCTTCATTAACCTTAGTGATTAATTTAATCGATATTATGTATGCTCTAATGGCTATCCCTACCATGATTTCTACCGTACTGCTGGCACCTAAAGTAAGGGCATTGGCTAAAACTTATTTTGCCAAAAAAGAGGCATTACAATAGGAAGGATAAATTTTTAACGAGGCAATCATTAGCACTAGGGGCTGTTAATCTTTCGCGGTTAAATTTTGTTCGTGATAAAAACGTTTTACTCGCGGAGAGTAGCGTGCAGCCTAGTGCTCTAAGCAAATGCTGCTCAACAAAGAGTAAAATGTTTTTAGCCGAATCCTTCGGACAGTGTTTGTTGGTCATTTTTACGACGTTATCGCCTTTTTATGTGGAACAACCACACGACAAAAGCTCTTCCTTGTATAAATACCCAACAAACTACTGCAAAAATAATCTCGAAAGTTCAACAGACCCTAAGCTATTAAATCAAATTCTTATTAACAAGTTATACTAAATACAGTAGATTAGAAATTAGATAGACGTTATTTCAAGTAGTACCAAGCAAGCCGTAAAGGTTTGCTTGGTGAAAAACTCTCTATACTTCACTTATGTGATTAAGGAGTTAACTTTGAAGAAAACTGATACCACTAACTATCAACATTTTTTAAATGTTGTTGATTGCCAGCAAGCTTGCCCTGCTCACACACCAGTACCAGAATATATTCGTTTAATTGCCGAAAAACGCTATACCGATGCTTATTTAATTAATTGGGAGTCTAATGTTTTTCCTGGTGTATTAGGGCGTGTTTGCGATCGCCCTTGTGAGCCAGCATGTCGACGCGGCAGAGTAGAAGACACCCCAGTGGCGATTTGTCGATTAAAGCGTGTCGCCAGTGATCATAAAGACGATATCACTCCCTTTTTACCCAAAATCCCCCGTAAGAAAAATGGTAAACGTATCGCGCTTATAGGCGCAGGTCCTGCTTCCATGACCATTGCAAGAAACTTATTACCTCTGGGCTATGATGTGGTCTTGTTTGAACGAGACGAGAAAGCTGGCGGCATGATGCGCAGCCAAATTCCTGCCTTTCGTTTACCTGAAACGGTACTAGATGAAGAATTGAACTACATTATCAACATGGGCTTAGAGTGCCATTTTGGTGAAGAAGTCAGTAGCTTAGATAATTTACTTCACGCAAATTTTGATGCCATTTTTGTGGGTACTGGAGCTCCTAATGGTCGTTGGCTAACGATACCCGGACATGATAAAGCCGGCGAGCAAATTAAAACGGGTATTGGCTTTTTAGCTAATGTCAGTTTTGATCATGTCCATGAAGTGCCTAAAAATGTGATAGTACTCGGTGGTGGTAATACTGCGATGGACTGCTGCCGTACAGCAAAACGTCTTGGTGCTACCGATGTCAAAGTACTGGTTCGTTCAAGCTATGATGCAATGAAAGCATCACCATGGGAAAAAGAAGATGCCGCCGCGGAAGGCATTGCTTTAATGCCCAACTATAGTCCACTTGAATACGTTATTGAGGATGGCAAGCTTACGGGTATGAAGTTTGAAGAAGTGGAGTCTGTGTATGATGCTCATGGCAAACGTAGTTTGCAGCCGACAGGTGAAACTTTACTTGTTGATTGTGATTTAGTGTTAGTCGCTGTTGGTCAAGACACTGCTTTTCCATGGATTGAACGAGACATTGGTATTGATTTTAACCAATGGGAATTACCCAAGCTTAATGAACAATCCTTACAATCTACTCACCCGAAAGTTTTCTTTGGCGGCGATGCTGCTTTTGGCCCTAAGAATATTATTTCTGCGGTTGCTAATGGTCATCAAGCGGCAATATCCATCGATTTATTTTGCCAAAATGCCGATCCTGTGCAAGACAGAAGCGATAGCTCGTTTAGTTTGACCAGCCAAAAAATGGGCATTCATGAGTGGAGCTATCAAAGCACTATTGATCATCAAGAGCGTAACTTAGTTCCTCATATTGCGTGGGAAGAAGCAGTTAAACAATTAGCTGCTGAAGTTGAGTTAGGTTACGACGAAAAACTCGCTTTAGAAGAAGCCAGTCGCTGCTTAAATTGTGATGTACATACGGTATTTACCGAGAGTACCTGTATTGAATGCTCGGCATGTGAAGATGTTTGTCCAATGGACTGTATTAACTTTGTCGAAGAAGAAATTGATGACAAACAAGTGGTCAAACAATTTAGAGTGACTGAGCTGAATCATGAACAACCACTGTTGGTATCTGCGCCATTGAAAACGGGCCAAATAATGGTGAAAGATGAAGATGTTTGCTTACATTGCGGGTTATGTGCAGAGCGTTGCCCAACAGGGGCATGGGATATGAAAAAACTCGAAATTACCAATACCCATGCAACGATCAAAGGAGGGGTGAAGTAATGGCGGAAAAAACTACAGCGATAACAGAAAGTGAAGACGATAATTATTTGCTAGCAGATGAAGACTGCCTTATTAATGACTTCGTGGTACGTTTTGCTAATACCAACGGCACTGGCTCTGCGAGTGCGAATAATATGTTTGCTAAAGCGATATTGCGAATGGGGATTCCGGTTAGCGCCAAGAATATTTTTCCATCAAATATCCAAGGTATGCCGACTTGGTATGAAGTTCGGATTTCAGAGAAAAATTACTTGGGTCGCCGAGGTGGTAAATCAGAAATGGTTGTGGCAATGAATGCGCAAAGTTTAGCCGCTGATATCGACAGTGTGATCGAAGGGGGCTATTTACTTTATGATTCAAGTAGGCAATTACAAGATAGCCAAATTCGACAAGGCATTAATTATTTAGGTATACCTATTTCCAGTATTTGCCTCAAAGAATACACCGATCCTAGACAGAGACAATTATTTAAAAATGTGATTTATGTTGGAGCATTGGCAGCACTGCTCAATATGGATTTTAACTTACTTAAAGGCTTGGTAAGAGATCAGTTTAAAGGTAAAGAAAAGCTGATCACCCCTAATGTTTATGCGCTAGAGCTAGGTTATCAATACGCACATAAGCATTTTATTTGTCCTTTAGCGATTAAGGTAGAGCCTCGTGACTTGGTGAATAATCGTATCTTAGTTGATGGTAATACTGGCATAGGGCTTGGCGCCGTTTATGGGGGAGCAACTGTTGTTGGCTGGTATCCTATTACTCCGTCAACTTCCGTGATAGAGAAGTTTGCTAGTTATTGTCATCGTTTACGTATTGATGCCGCGAGCGGCAAAAATAATTATGCAATTGTGCAAGCTGAAGACGAGTTAGCTGCCATCGGAATCGCCATTGGCGCTGGCTGGAGCGGCGCACGTGCGTTTACCGCAACCAGTGGTCCGGGTATCTCATTGATGACTGAGTTTTTGGGCTTAGCTTATTTTACTGAAATTCCTATGGTATTGGTGAATGTGCAACGGGCAGGTCCGTCAACAGGAATGCCAACACGTACTCAGCAATCTGACATTCTAAGCTGTGCTTATGCCTCTCATGGTGATACTAAACAGTTATTACTCTTTCCTGACAGTCCAACAGAATGTTTTGAAATGGGAGCACAAGCTTTTGATATTGCTGATGTATGCCAGACGCCTGTGATTATTATGTCAGATCTAGACCTAGGCATGAATGATCACCTTAGCGATGAATTTCAATGGCAAGATGATAAAGCGTACCAATACGGTAAAGTACTTAATAAAGAGCAGCTAGATGAAGTAAAAGAATTTGGTCGTTATTTAGATGTGGACGGCGATGGTATTTGTTACCGCACTTTGCCTGGAACTCATCCGGATAAAGGCGCCTATTTCAATCGAGGCACCTCGCGTGATCATTACGCACGATATACTGAAAAGCCAAAAGATTATGTGGATAATGTTGACCGGTTAACACAAAAATTTATCACGGCACTTAAATACCTTCCTAAACCTGACATAGTTCAAGGCAAGCAAAGCGCCAAGGTCGCTCTTATTTACTATGGCACCACAAGCCATCCAATTACCGAGGCTATTGATGAATTAAACACGCATGGCATAACAACCGATACATTGCGTATTCGCGCTTTTCCGTTTCATGCTGAAATTGAGCAATTTATAGCAAGCCACCAAGACGTGTTTGTCATCGAGCAAAACCGTGACAGTCAAATGAAAACAGTCTTGGTGAATGAATTGCAAATTAACCCAAATAATTTAACGAGCATAGTAAATTATGATGGTTTACCCATGACAAGTTATCAGGTTGTACAAGGTGTGTTAGCGCACTTTTCGGATAAAGAGTCTGCACAACAAACTGATAAAAAAGCAGGGTAGGAGAGAACTATGAGCTATATCAAATCAACCTTTAAACATCCTCGTTTGCCCGTTAATGATTTAGGCCTGACTTACCGAGATTATGAAGGAGCGTTATCCACTTTATGCTCAGGCTGTGGTCATGATGCGTTAACTTCTGCCATTGTTCAGGCGTGCCATGAGCTCTCTATTGAGCCTCATAAAGTGGCGAAATTATCGGGTATTGGTTGCTCATCAAAAGCGCCTAATTACTTTTTGAATAAAGCGCATGGCTTTAATTCTGTGCATGGTCGAATGCCTTCAGTAGCCACGGGTGCGAATATGGCTAATCAAGATTTATTATATTTAGCCATGTCGGGGGATGGTGATAGTGCTTCAATTGGTTTTGGGCAGTTTGCTCATGTTGTGCGCAGGCAGCTGAATATGGTTTATATGGTAGCGAACAACGGCGTTTATGGTTTAACAAAAGGACAATTAGCAGCGACAGCCGATCAGGGCGTAAAAAACAAAGCTGGTGATTTGAGCTTGTTTACGGACATAGATTTATGCGTAATGGCGTTGCAGTTAGGAGCTAGCTTTGTTGCCCGAAGCTTCTCAGGAGATAAAAAGCAGCTAGTGCCTTTGATTAAAGCTGCCATGAGCCATAAAGGTTTTGCCTTTATCGATATTATTTCTCCGTGTGTAACTTTTAATAATCATAATGGCTCAACCCGCTCTTATGATTATGTTCATGATCATATCACTACGGCAGCGGTGACTGATTTTGTACCAGTAAAAACCGAAATTACCAGTCATTGTGAAAGTGGTGATAGTGAAGATGTTTGCTTACATGATGGCTCTATAATGCGCATTCAGAAACTGAGTGATGATTACGATAGCCATGATGCTAGTAAAGCCATTATTGATATTGAAGCGCACAAAGCGAAAGGGGAAATCTTAACAGGTTTGTTCTATTTAGAGGCGACAGCGAGTGACTTTCATGAAATTAACAATACCAGTGATACTCCTTTAAACCAGCTCGATCAAGATGCTTTATGTCCGGGAAAAAGAGTATTAACTGGTATTAATGAAAGTTTTAGATAGCTTATTTCACGGTATAGTCTCTACCTTTAACCGCATCAAATAACGTATAACTTTGACGTTTTATTTGTGATGCTCTGAATTTAAATGCTACCAAAGAAACGAGCACAAGACCGGCCATGGCGATTAAAGCAAATGGCAGTAAAACGATAAACAATGCTAAGAAAAGTATGGCAAATATACTGTCTTTTACTCTTAACTTGGTTGGTGATATTGATGTTGAAAACATACTAAACCCCTTAAAATAAAAATAGTAAGTTAGCTAATAATAGTTAACTTACTCCAGTGTAAAGGCAAAGTACTATCAGGTGTGTAATGTTTTGTATCTGATTGTAAGTAAAGATTTTATGTTAATTTAAGTCTGTAAAGCTGATACTAGGGTCTGTTGACTCATTCGTCGTTATGTTGAGAGAGCGTTTTATTGAACAGGGTTATAAAATTTTTATCTTTTAATATTTGGGCATGTTGCGCTTTAAAGCCATAAATTTGCGTCGCCTCTTCTTGTAGAGATAACGAAAGTTGACTACTCATAGGTACAACACCATCACCTTCTTCTTCAGGTAAAAATGAAAATACCAAGTGATAAGCAATATTGTCTGGCACCTGCCACTGATGTACTTTTTTAATGTAAGCACTATTGGTGGCTAAATCACGCCAAGAAGGAATAACAATCGGAGACGTTTCAACACCTGAGGCGGCACTCGACATGCCATATAAAGGGCTGTTAATTGTCATATAAAAAGGGATGTTAAAGTCGGTTTCTTGTTGCTGATGTTTCATTAAAAAGGACCGTGACATAAGCCCTCCCATGCTATGAGTAATTAAATATATATCGTTAAACTTATGTTGTTCTTGTAATTGATTTAGCGCATTTAATAAATATTGACTGATTAAGTCTAATTGAATACCACTAGCATAATATAATACCCATGGTTGGTACTGCTCTCTGTCTAACGTACTAATCATTGCTTCGAATTCAGCGGGATTACCTAGGATTCCATGAGTAAATACAACGGGGATTTTTCCTGTTTCAAAAGGCTGTAACATAAATAAACCGCCACCAATCTGATTCACAAAAGTTAACGGTTGCCATAATCCAAGTGAAGCATTCTCCGGGGAAAACATTGGGTCAGTTAGTGAGGTAACTTTACCAATATTGGTGTGTACTTTAGATTTATTAATAGTCGCTTTCACCAAATCGCTAGTATTGAGTACGCTGGTTATGGAGATATCGTCAAGGATGAAATGTTCATTTGAGGAAACATTGATGACGCTATAAAGATTCGTATTTTGGCTGTGCAGCGCTGATTTTTCATGCGCTTCTCTTAATTGATTTTCATTTTCATCAATATAGGCACCAATAATGTAGTTACCCGGTAATAAGTTAAACTGGTAATTATTATTATCATCCACCAAGGTTTGTTGTTGTACTTCGATATGGGTTTTATATTGCTGAAGCAATACAACATAGACAGAGCTTGTAGTATTTTCAATATCAATTTTGCCAGAAATAGATGAAATATTTTCCAATTGTTTAGCTTGCTCTTTCGTTTTCATTAGTGAGCATGAGCAGAGAAATAAAACTAGAAAAGTGATGGGGAAAAGTGTTTTTACTGGCGTCATTGCTGATGTTCTCCATTCATAACGGTATTTTATATACGTATTTGTTTACCTTATATTTTTTTAGAGGAAATTACTATTTAATTGCCTGATAAATTGGTTTAAAAAAAGCTTTGATTAAAACTAGTTATTTAGCTAAGGTACTGAACTTTAAAGTTAAACCATAACAATAATAATGAGAATTTAATGACAACGATAAAACTACTAATTGCTGGACTTTTTGCCGTATTTTTAACTGGCTGTGTAACACCTATTCCATTAGCTGAGCAAGCACCAAAGCTTTCATATCAAGCTGCTGATAAAGTTGTGATATCGGTGGTAGATAATAGAAAACGCGTGATAGATGGAAAACCTAAACACTATGTTGGTAAAGCTCATGCTTCTTTTGGTATTCCGGTTGATTGGCACGTAGACCAAGTATTAGCGACAGAGGATTTTGATAAAGATAAAAACCTTTCACAATTTTTAGAGCACAGGATCACCACAGGTTTAGCTAACAGCGGTTGGAATGTTGTGGCCGCCAATATTGATACACAAGTGAATAGCGATAAAGCTAAAGAAATTATCACTGAGCATGATGCTCAAAAATGTTAGTGCTTAACCTACATGAGTGGTATTTCAGTATTAACCTAAACTGGGTTACTTCGTTTAATTTTGATACCGATGCTACCGTTTATGTTTATGAAAAATCGCATGGTAAAGTATTGAAAAAACAAATTGCAGAGCGCGATGTGGTTGAAGAAACAGCGAGTGAATCGCCTCAAAATAACGTACTTCGCGCTTATAGAGATCAGTTGATTGATATCTTTAATGATGAAGATGTTAAGCAAGCATTGGAAAGCACTGAATAAAAACGAGCAAAAATATACAGATTCAATAACGGTGATTAACTACACTTAAAGCTGTTTAAGCCATTAGCTGCCGCTATTGAATCTTTTGAAAATTAGTGAAGTATTAATACCGCCAAAGGCAAAATTATTAGTCATCACATAATCTGTTTTCTTAGTTAAGCCTTCCCCTTGAATGTAATGTAAATCACCACATTGAGGGTCAACCGTATCTAAATTTGCACTCGCGGCAAACCAATTATCTTGCATCATGTTGATACTTGCCCAAGCTTCTATGCTACCACACGCACCTAACGTATGACCTAAATAACTTTTAAGCGAGCTAATGGGGGTGTTTTTCCCTAAAGCTTGCTCTGTCGCTTTAGTTTCGGCAATATCACCCTTTTCAGTGGCTGTACCATGACCGTTTACATAGCCAATATCATTAGGAGAGATATCAGCATCTTTAATAGCCATTTCCATCGCCACTTGCATAGTATCTGCTGAAGGTTGTGTAACATGCTGACCATCAGAGTTGGTACCAAAGCCGACTAATTCAGCAAAAATAGTGGCACCACGCGCTTGAGCAGATTCATAGCTTTCTAAAATAAATGTACAGGCACCTTCGCCAATAACTAACCCATCACGTGTAGCGTCATAAGGTTTTGGTGTGCTTTTGGGGTTATCATTGACCGTACTGGTGGCAAATAAAGTATCAAATACCGCTGCAATGGTTACGCATAGTTCTTCTGCGCCACCGGCAATCATCGCGGTTTGTTTGCCATATTTAATGGCTTCGTAGGCATAACCTAAGGCTTGTGAGCCTGAAGTACATGCAGAGCTTGTGGTATGTACTCGCCCTTTAACACCAAAAAACACACCAATATTTACTGCTGTGGTATGTGCCATCATTTTTATATAGCTGGTGGACGTGATACCTGTCATAGACTTATCACTCAGTAAATTGGCAAAATCTACAAATGGTGCCGTTGAGCCGGTACTTGAGCCATAAGCTATGCCGGTGTCTCCTTGTGTTAGTAAATCACTTTCTAACAGGTTAGCTTGAGCTAGTGCTCGCTCTGTCGCTGTGGTTGCCATTAGAGAGACTCGACCCATAGAACGACACTGTTTTCTGGTGTAGTGTTTAGGTTTACTAAAATCAACAATAGGCGCGGCTAATCGAGTATTCAATTCATCATAGCCATCCCATGGCGAATAGTACTGAACAGCATTCTCGCCTGCTTTTAATTTTGTTGAAAAGTCTTGCCAATTATCCCCCAGTGCTGTGATGGCAGACATACCTGTAACGACAACGCGATGCATTAGCTTAATCCTCCGTCAACACTTATCACTTGTCGGGTGATATAGCTTGCACCTTGAGAAAATAAAAAATTCACTGTTGCCGCTATTTCCAAATCACTACCTGCTCTGCGCATTGGTACAATTTGTTTGATCATATCTTTGGGCATATCTTCAGTCATTTCGGTTTGGATAATGCCAGGGGCGACACAATTAACGGTTATTTTTCTTTTAGCTAGCTCTAATGCTAGTGCTTTGACAGCACCAATAAGTCCTGCTTTTGAAGCGCTATAGTTGACTTGGCCACGGTTGCCTAAAATACCTGACACGGAAGAAATTGCGACGATACGACCACCTTTTCTTAATTGAATCATCGGCATTATGAGTGGGTGGACGACATGATAGAAGCCATCTAGATTAGTATGAATAACTTTGTGCCACTGCTCTTCTGTCATCGCAGGAAAGGCATTATCACTATGTACACCGGCATTACACACCACGCCATAATAAGCGCCAAAATCTTCAATATCTTTAACAAGTACTTGTTTTGTTTGCTCGCCATTGGCTATATCAAATTGAATGATTCGGCTTTTACCATCGGGTTGATGAGATTTCACTTGAGCTAATGTTTCTTCAGCGCCTTGTTTATCACTATGGTAATGTACAACGACATCAAAACCACTTTGTGCTAGCTCAATGGCGATGGCTTTACCTATGCCCTTACTTGAGCCAGTTACTAATACTGAGTTATTCATTTTTATTCCTGTCATTGATTAGGGCGGTTAAGACCTAATGTATTCTTCAGAATCTTTTGGTTGATACACGTTGATTTTTGCTTGCGCCAATATGGTTTCTGCTTGATCGTTTATTGCGATAGTACAATCAAAAACAGATAAACCCTCTGCATCTTCAATTATGTGTGTTGCTGTTACTTTTAGGGTTTGCCCGAGTAGAAAATAACTCACATTTGGTGTGTATTTACGCGTGCCTAATAAAAAGCCAAATTTAATTTCGCCACCACTGGCGAGTTCATTTGCACCAGCCTTGGCAGCAATACATTGTGCCATATATTCAATACCAATATAGCTAGGCACACCTTGTTTATCGGATTGATAAAACTCACTATTTTCATTTATATTCACCAATACACAAGCAGTTGTTTGGTCAAATGACACTAACTCATCCACTAAACGCATGGGCTTTCTATGTTTTATTATTTCTTCAATGTCGTACATGATCGGTAACTGTTAACTCTTAAACGCATCTTAATTGGACTTAATATGCTTAGATAAAATTAAGCTGGCGTTATTACCACCAAAAGCATATGAATTTGACATACAGTGCTCTATTGTTGCTTTTGGTTGCTGCCCTTGTAGTAAATTTATTGTTTCAAGCGCGGTATCTACTTCACCAGAAATAGCCATTTTAGGATAACAATTATCTTGATTAAAATCACTCAACAATAACCAACATAATCCAGCTTCTAAAGCACCTGCGGCACCTAAACAATGACCATGTAATTGCTTACTCGCACTACAAGGAGTGCTAGCAGTGAATACTTGCGCTACAGCTTTAGCCTCCATGGCATCATTTTGAATAGTGCCAGTGCCATGTAAATTTATGTAGTTGATATGCTGCTCAGATAAATTAGCACGCGCTAATGCTGATAGCATCGCTTGTCGCGCGCCTTCTCCTTCAGGATGTGGGGCTGAAATGTGATGAGCATCGCTACTTTCACCAAAGCCTGTTAAGGCAATATCACTTGGCGATTTACTCATAATAAACAAAGCCGCAGCTTCACCAATATTGATACCACAACGTTGAGATTGAAATGGCAGTGTTTGGCTTGTTGAAATAGACTCTAACGCGTTGAAACCATTAATCGTCATACGGCATAAACTATCGACACCACCGGCAATAACAATATCGGCTAAACCTGCCGTTAATAATCGCTTGCCGCTAATCAAAGCTTTAGCACTTGAGGTGCAGGCGGTTGATATGCCGTAAACACTCGCATTGGCGCCAGATAAACCTGCTATGAATTCAGCGGTAGCGCCCATTTCTTGCATCTTGTAATGATAATCTTGGCTATGACTTTCGGTTGCTAAATAATCCTGCATAGATTGTTCACCACTGGCAATACCTGAAGTACTTGTACCAATGATCACGGCAATATTTACCGTACGTTGTAGCTCAGTGGTTAACTTGGCTTTTAGTTGCTCTAGTTGCTGGCTAATTTGTGAATAAGCCAACATGGCTAGCTGGTTATTGCGGGTATTTTCAAATTCACCGTGGCAAGATAAATCAGGTAATTGTTGCTGCACTTTGCCAATAACGGTATCAATACCAAAACTATCATCTGGCTGCATAAAACCTTGTTCACCAGCTAGAAAGTTAGCAAAAACGCTGCTTTTATCTGCGCCGAGTGAGCAAGTCAGCCCTAATTCATTTAAATAAACAGACACGTTTAATTTTCCACCATGTGCTTTTGTTCTTTTGATTCAATATGGTTAGCAGGTATCGTCCAACGCTCTAACTCTTTGATGGTGATTGTATAATCTCGTTCAAGGTTCATCAATTGACTGAATTCTGCTTGTTGGTGAATACGATAAATAACCTGATTAGCAAAGCGTATCTCTCGTTCATTATTTGCCTTTGTGGTTAATGTTGCTTGCGTCAAACCTTGAAGAAGGCTCGCTTCTGGCCACAGTACTAGTTGTAATTCAGCTAGAACTCTTAATGGCTCAATAGCAATATTTTTATCATAGTTTAGCTGCGCTGTAACAATGTTCCAATCAAGGTTGAATAAAGATAATCCTTCAACGGTTAGCCCTGACATAGCCAAATGAGATTTTGTCATTTCTACTTGTACTAGAAATTCATTTTCTTTACCTTGCTGTTCAACGTTAAATAACGCCAATATCCCTATGTTATGCAAGTCTTCCGGGATCGGCTGTAAGGTATAATTAATATCTTTGTTGAGTGCGACATCTTGTACATGTGTTAATTGACTAGCACACGCCGTGAGCAGTAGCACAGCAAATAAAAGCACCAGACGTAGCTTAAGCAATGTTGATACCCTCTCACTTATGGACATTATTAGCTAACCGCTTTGGTACAAACTAAAAGGCTATGTCCTAAACCAATATCATCTATTTGCTGTTCTATTTTTAAACCACTCTTTTCGACTAAGGCGATAAATTTATCGGCGGCATACATGCGGCTATTTCCGTTGGCAAAACAGGTAAAATATAATGATGTAGCATTTAAACTAAATGCAGCGGCATCAAATTTTTGAGCATCCCAGAAAGTTTCTAAAATTAATACTCGTTGTTCTCCTGAAATCCCGTTGGCAACATTGGTTAAAATCGTTTCAATTTGCGGCTCGGAGAAACAATCTAAAAATTGGCTCATCCAATAAACATCAGCATTTTCAGCCAAAACTTGTTGTGGATCTAACATGTCGCAAGGAAATGGTGTGAAACGATCTGCTAAACCAGCTTCAGAAATATTTTGCTGCGCTTTGGCTAATTGCGGAGGTAAATCCATGATGGTGACATTGACATTGTCATCATGTTGTAAGCATTTAGTGGCAAAACGTCCGGTATTGCCGCCAATATCAACAATATGTTTTGGTTTATTGGCAAAAACTAATGGTAAAATTTCATCAAAAGCATGATCAGAATAAAAGTGATCAAAGGCAAACCAGCTTGCTCGAGTTTTGTCAGGTAATTCAGGTAAATGAGGATATAATGTTGGCCAGTCACCAAAGACTTTCAACCCTTCAGGCTTACCCGTTTTAATCGACTCAGTTAGGTTTGCTAAGCCTTGATAACCAAAGTGTTGAGTGAAGTCGAAATTGACAACGGACATTTCATCATGCAATAAAAAGAATGCGACTTTAGTTAAACTATAACGAGGTAGGCTTGCTGAGTCATCATCACTTTTAGATACTGTAACTAAGCCGCAAGTTAAGGCAAAGTCTAACAGCACGCTGACACCATATTCACTGACATTTACCGCAGTTGCTATTTCATTTAATGGCACGCCTTTACGTCTATTTTTATCAATAAACTGCAAAATACCTAGCTCTTTCATTGCCACTGTTGCTTGGAAAATATAGGGAGAAAAAGCAATATGCTGTGCCATAGATTTAGCTGCTACAGCTGAAAGCTCATCTTGCTCAGGTAATTTAATCATTTAAGTATTTCCGTTTTTATTTTTAATCTTAGTTAAAGGAGTTAGGTGGCTTAGTAGCCATGCGAAAGAGATGCCTATTAGTAATGTTAAGCCAAAACTACTTACCGCAGGGGTTGTGCTATAGGTCATCACACCAAAAGTGATGGCCGATGATAGCGCCGATAAACCAATAGTATGACTGATTGTTTTTGTAACGCCATGGGCGCGAAGAAACACCACATAGTCAATTGCCAAAGTAATAATAAGTAAGCAGGCAAGTAGGTTGAAGATGTTTAAGCTAGTTTGAAAAAATTGACTAGTGAGTAAAGCAAGCCCGGCAGAAACTGTAGGTACTAGCAACATAATGATGGCGCTGGTTAAGCCAAAATATAAACTTAATATAATTAAGATCACTAGCATTGCAGGTACAACAAGTTGCAGAACATGAATTCTTACTTCAGACAATTGTGTAGACAGTGCTTGCGGCAAATTGACATAGTCTGCGTATTCGCTTTCGTTAACACTTTCTCTTTGCTCCGTTGATAATGGCGCACTGAGTAATAGTGCAGTCCAATATTGATTGGCCACTTCTTTAATATCTAAACCAATGTTGTCACGCAAAGAAGAAGGCATTAGCGCTAATGGTTTTGCTGTTGCTAGCTTTGATTCAACAGCATCTTTATCCAGATAAGATTCTATGGTTTGGTAATTGTTTGCACGCCAATTGGTTTTAAATAGATCGATATTTTGTTGTTGCTCAATCTTGGGTAATTGCCAATCTGAAATAGTTTTTAATTCAGCCCCTTGAGAACGTAATTGCTTAGATAGTTGTAGCGTGTTTTTTAGTAAATTATCCGCTGTATCCCCTGAAACGAGGACCATGTATGGGTATATATTTTCGCCAGTTAAATCGGCGACTTGCTGTTCTTCTTGAATTAGTGACGGTGAAGAGGTGTTTAAGTTGGCTATATTGTCATTAAAGTTAAGTTGAGGAATAGTAACGATAAAAACAATTGACGCTATAACAAGGTAGCTAAAATTTTGTTTAGGTAAGCGCGCCGCAAAAGGAGTTCCACTGTGACTTACTTTGATACAAGGGAGAAGTAATAAAGCACTTAAATAAGCACCAAGTAAGCCGAAACCGACAAAGACAACCACTTGATGTAGCAGGTTAATCGGAGTGGTGAAAAATAAGCTGTAGCCAGCAATAGTAGACATTAAAGCAATAGTTAAGGGGACAACAACTTTTTTACGAGTATCATGTGCTGAGCCTTGACTGTGCTGGCGCAGGACAAGGACATGAAAACCGTAATCGACGGCGATGCCTAAGATACTGACAGCAAAGACTAATGCCAATAAATGAATGGAGGAAAATGATAATAGTAACGCCGTAATACCCACCAACAGTGCACTGGCAATCACGAGCAAACAAGCGAGTAATGGCATAACCGCCCTAAAGGCGAATACGATAATGATGATCACCCCAATAAGTGATAATACGCCAAAACTACTTATTTCAGCTTGAGCTTGTAAGCTTGCCGATGCTGAGTGCAAAATCATGCCCGTCATGAGTAGATCACTATCGGAAGACTCTTGTATAACTGAAGATGAATACTTTGCTTTTACTGCCTGTAGATCTTGATAAACGATGGCAGAATCTCGAATATTAGCATAGCTAGGTTTAAGGGTAATAAAGATAGGGATATAGTTTATATCCGCTCCAGCAAGCATGAATTCTTGTTGCTTAAATTTCCAATTAGCTGTGTCTTTAGAGTTAGTGAGTAATCGCTCTTTAAGATAATTAGCTAAAGTTAATGTCGCATCACTAGTTAACGATTGACTAACAATTGGGTCAGCCCATTGGTCTAATAAAGTAAAGTAATTATCAGTTATCGCTTGCGTTTGATTACTATCTAATGCCTGAGTTAACTCATCTTTTTGCTTAGAAGCTAAGTAACTATAAGGAGAGTCACCGTAATAGCTAATTAACGCTTGTAACTGGTCAGAATTTAATGGATTGCTGTAAATGCTCGATAGCCAAGGTTTGGTTTTTAATTGCGCACGTATTTCACTTGCCATATCCGCAGCTTGGGCAAGGCTCTTATGACCAACTAGCATAAGCACTTTGTTTTGGTAGTTTTTACCTAGAGCGATGGCGGCTTGATGTTTAGCAGAATCTATTTCAAGTGCAGCTAATAACCCAGCATCGTAGCTTTGTTCATGATTGGATAATTTAACCGTTAATAATAGACAGCAAATTCCTATCATTAACAGCCATAAGGCTAGATAGAATTTATCACTTAACTTAGACAAATCCTTAATCAAAATAAACTAGCTCCTCAGGCATTATGTCATCTGATGAAAGCTGTAATTCAATTTTAGTACTGTTTTCACTTGGCTCTAATAGCGTTATGCTTGCAGGAAGCTTTTCCCCAACATCAGTTAAATAAGTACAGAGTGTAATTTGCTTAAATAGTTTAGCTAAGGCTTCGCTTTTTGGCGTTAGTGCTAAACATTGTTCTTGAGAGCTGGTTGCCGTTGATAAAGTTTCTGAGACAAAAAAAGCATTTAATTTTTCTTCGTCAGCAGAAAATAACGCCAAAAAGAAATCATTATCAAGTTGGGCTTCTTTTACTCGTTCACCCTGTTTATTAATACTGTAAACGCCACCTTGGGCAAATAACTTTGTTGCTTGCACTGGTGTTTTTGTTTGCCAAAGTAGCCCTTTGGATGGGTAATAAATATAATCGCCAGTTGAGATAAAAGGGCGTTTTAACGGCTTAATAACTTTATGCTGGTTAAATGTACCTTTTAAGGGGACTGCTAAGGTCAGTTGAGGAGCAATAACCTCAACTTCTTTAGCTTTAGTGAATATCGAGAAAGACAATAAAACACCAATAAAAACGAATGTTAATAATTTCTTGTTGTTAAGTGTATTTCTGGCGAAAGCAATCATCTTAAATATCACCCAGCGCTAATAATAATGGCTGTAATTTTTGGATTAAAATGGCCGGAGACTCTAGTTGTAACTCTTCAGCTTCAAGGCTTACTGCAGCTTGTATAGTATGGCCTTTAGTTAATTTAGCACCTGTGGCTTTATCAGTAATCAAGTAGTTAATTTTGATTCTGTGCTCATATTCCACCAAAGTTGCGGTTACTGTAATGAGCTGTGAAAATTTAGCTGAGCCGACATATTTTAGGCGCATATCCACAATGGGCCATAAATAACCAGAATCAACCATATCTAGATAGTCGTAATTAAATAAACGGAGCAATTGGCAGCGAGCCACTTCAAAATATCTGGGATAATTTCCATGCCAAACCACATTCATTGGATCGCAATCATGAAAGGGAATTTCGATATCAACAGAGGTAGTGATGTACTTTTGTTTACTCATATAGTGACCATCGTTGCTCTTGAATATGGATTACTGTGGCTCTTAAAACACCTTCTAGTGGTCTATCTTCGGTGACTAATTCAAAAAACTCACCAATATCTGCAAGCATTTCAGCAACCGGCTCAGATAAAGTATCACGGTTAAGCTCATTTTGTTTAATGCGCAGTGTTACGGCTTGATAGCTGGCGAGTAGCATTGCGGCAACCACTTGTTCAGTAAGTTGTAAAACACGCAAGCAATCTCTGGCAGCAATGGTGCCCATACTGACTTTGTCTTGATTATGACATTCAGTTGAGCGGGAAAACACACTTGCTGGCATCGTTAACTTTAGGGCTTCTGCAGTCCATGCTGATGCGCCAATTTGTACCGCTTTAAAGCCATGGTTAATGGCAACACGTTCAGGTTCGGCTGCTGATAAATTAGCAGGTAAACCATTGTTATATTTGACATCGACTAAGCTAGCCATTTGTCTATCAAGTAGATCTGAAATATTGGCAACAGCCGTCTTCATGCTATCCATTGCCATGGCAATATGGCCGCCATAGAAATGACCACCATGTAGCACATGCTCGCCAACACCATCAATAATCGGATTGTCATTGGCACTATTGAGTTCATTCTCAATAAATTGTCTCAGCCAAGGCAAAGAGTCGGCAAGAACGCCAATAACATGTGGTGCACAACGAATAGAATATCTGTCTTGTAAGCGATGTGAGTTTCTTGGGTGGTGGTGATGATGTAAATCGTGTTGGATCCACGAGGCAACATCAGCTTGACCTTGGTGTGGTTTTACCGAAAATAAAATGTCATCAAAGTGATTACTATTGCCTTTTAAAGCTAAGCTACTTAATGCGGTAATTCTGGCAGAAAGCTTGGTTAAATAGGCGGCACGGTCGTATGCTTGGCAAGCGAGTGCTGTCATAACCGCAGTACCATTCATGATTGCCAAGCCCTCTTTAGGGCGTAACGTAATTGGCGTTAGATTTTCATTGGCAAGGGCGACTTTTGCGGCGACTTTTTTACCTTGATAATAGACATCACGCTCACCACAAAGTGTGGCAGCGACATAGGATAGTGGTGTTAAATCGCCACTGGCTCCCACTGATCCTTCTTGAGGGATAACAGGAGTAATATCATTATTTAAAAAAGCGGTAATCTGTCTTAATAATGGCCAACTTACTCCTGAGTAACCTCTACTTAACGATGCTAATCGAGTTGCTAAAATGGCTCTACCTTGCTCAGGAGTAAAGTAATCACCAAGGCCACAACCATGAAACCTTGTTAAATGCAGTGGTAATTCATTGGCCAGTTGAGCAGGAATTTCTACTGTACATGATTCGCCGTAACCTGTGGTTACGCCGTAAATAACGCCATCTTCTTTTAACAGCGTATCTAAAAATGCAACGCCGGCATCAATTTTTTTA
This sequence comes from Colwellia sp. KS18-150, assembly GCF_057551365.1. Classification (NCBI taxonomy): domain Bacteria; kingdom Pseudomonadati; phylum Pseudomonadota; class Gammaproteobacteria; order Alteromonadales; family Colwelliaceae; genus Colwellia; species Colwellia sp. KS18-150. The sequence continues at coordinate 34,172 of NZ_BAAJMC010000009.1, forward strand.
GTAAACTCTTGATCATCAGCAAGGGCGACTTTTTGCTTGTTTTTAGCAATGGCGACTATGTCTTCAATCGTTAATGCTGCTGCCCCAAAGTCGGTGGTGGCACTGTTTTCTAACATACTTACAATCCTACTTATTACTACGATTAGCTATTCGAGTTTTTATGTGCTCTTTTGCTGTTGTCTTGTTGCCAAAAATCAAAAAAATTAAACCACTGCAACGGATATTGTGCGCAATATTTTTCTAATGTTTTCGCATAGTTATTTACTAAGTTAGTTAACTCTGTCTGACGAGTTTTTCTCGTCCATTGAACGCCAGTAGTTAACTCTTCAAAAATTAAATTATATCTTTTGTTATTGCTTGCTTGAGATTTTAAGCAAAACATCATCAAAACGGGACATTGTAAAATACCGGCAAGAATAAAAGGCCCTTGGGAAAATGGTGCTTTTTCACCTAAAAAATCACTATAAATTACACGGCCAGCTACTGTTGTTGAAGTTCTATCACCGGCAATAACAACGTATTCACCTTGAGCTATTTTATCTTGCAGTATCATAGCAAGATCTGGCCCCATTTCTGTGACTTCAATTAAATTAATTTTAACGTCATTATTTAAGGTATTAATAAAGTCATTAAATTTTGCAGCATGTTCGGTAAACACCAGTACATTGAAACATGCAGCGGTGTTGTCTTTTGAAAGCGCTCTACATATCTCTAAATTACCTAAGTGAGAGCCAATAATCAACGCACCTTGCTTCTGCTGCAATAAGGGTTCAAAAATAGGGTAATTAATATGATTGATTGAGTTCATTGATATTTTACCCAACCAAACATCGACCTTATCTAATGCAGCAAAGCCCATGGCAAGAAAGTGCTGATAACTCATCCATATAGTTGGCTTTTTATTGAGATAGCCTGATTGATGCAATTTGTGTAAGTATTTTTGGGATGCTAATCGACTAGCTTTACCGCTCACAAAGAAATAAAAAATAACCGGATACAAGAAAAATGCTGCCAGATAGCGACCACCATATTGATAAAGGGTGAAAATAACCTTTAAGCCTAGGTGAGAGCCGCGTTCAGTGACTGACGACCAGTGATTGTTTGCCATTAGTGGCCCCGGGAATTATTTTTAGCGGGCTTTATGGTTATGCTACTTAAGCGCTGGGTTATAAGATAGGGGAGGCGGATAAGCATACCTAGTACTAGGCGGGTATGTAGCCAACTAATTAACACATTATCATGCAGCGCACGAAAATGAGATTGACCGTCTTCAGGGTATTCAACTTTAGTTGGGGTAAATATCACCTTAATATTTCGCCAAAAAAGTCGCACCATGATCTCGATATCAAAATCCATGCGCTTGCCCAAGTTAACTTGTTTTAGTAGCTGACATGTCGCTGCTAATGGGTAGATACGAAAACCGCACATGGTGTCTTTGACTTGTAAAGATAGGGTTTCAATATGCACCCAAAAATGAGTAATTGAGCGTCCCCATAGTCGTCCTTTGGGAATGGTATCATCATAGACGGGTTGACCACTGATTAACGCTTCGGGAAATTGGCTCGACAAATTCAGTAGGGTGGTAATATCATCAAGATCGTGCTGACCGTCAGCATCCACTTGTAAGGCGTGGCTGTAGCCCAATTTCTCTGCAGTTAATAAACCGCTAATAACCGCGCCACCTTTACCTTGATTGGTTTTATGGCGTATTAAATGGATTTCTTGTTGTGCAGTACTAATTTTATCAAGGACGTCGCTATGTGCTTGGCTGCTGGCATCATCAACAATAATGACGGCTAAGCCTTTAGATAACAAAGCTTGACTAATGTCAGCTAATTTCTCACTGTGGTTAAAGCTTGGAATAATTGCACAAGTTAGCTGTTTGGTTGTCATCAAGCCATTTCCACGCGTGCAGAGGAGTACTTTTCATTGCCGTCACTATAGCTAAAGGTAAATTTCGTCTGAGATTTTTTAATGATTTCTAGTTGTACTGTCATATCTGGTAGTAGCAATTTTTGAAACTTTAGCACGCTAACATTTTGTACGTCCCCTTGCATGCCCAAGTACTCACGTGCAAATTCAACTGCCCAAGATAGTTGAACCACACCTGGGGCAATTGGAGCACTGTCAAAGTGACCTTTAAAACATCGTAACCCTGCATCTATCGTAAGCATTAATACGACGCCATCGCTGGACTGCTCAATTGAGTTGATACTAGGGGTTATGTCTTGTACATGCTTTTTCATTGGTTTTCTTGCTCTAATTAAAAAGTTCTACTAATTCAGCTTTTACTAACTTACCTTGCTTATTAAAAGGAAGTTTCTGTATAAAGCGCCATTTTCTTGGTAATAATGACGCCTCAAAGACAGTGAGTAATGCTTGTTTACATTCATCAACTAAGTGCTTTTTTTGCTTAATATTCTCAGGAAGTAATTCATCCTGTGCTAATTCTATCACAGCAACTAACGAGGCTTTATTTTTGCTAGAATCTAACATAAAACAGTGACAGCTAGTTATTATTGGTAGGCAGGTTAATACACTTTCCATTTCGTCTAACGACAATCTTTTCTCATATAGTTTAATAATACGATCAACCCTGCCTAGTAGGTTGAACATTCGTCCGTTAAGCTCAACGATATCATCAGTTTTGTAACGCTCATCATGGGGCAAAAATTTAGATTGAAGTATTAAGGTATTGTCATCAGCTAACGTAACTTGATGCGTTGGAAACAACTGCCATTGGGTATTGTTCATTTGCTGTCGCCAAGCAATACCACCTGTTTCCGTACTGCCATATATTTCAGTAATCACTTGCTGAGTTAAAGAGAAAAAGTCATAGGCTACTTGATTACTTAACGCGCCACCCGAGCAAAAAATTTGCTTTATTTTTTGCGATGACGGCTTGGATAAGTGCTGGCTAGTGCGAGATAAGTAACTCGGGCTTGAAACTAGTGCTATCTCATTGAATGTTTTACATAGATGTTCGACTTGCTCAGGGTACTCAATGGTTTCACAAATGATATTTTTGTCTGTAAATATTGGCCATAAAAGTTTAAATAATATGCCATATATGTGTTTATGAGTGACGGTAGATAAGACAATATTGTGCTGTTCAGAGAATAAGTCCTGCAGACAGTTAACCTCATTAGCTAGCTGGTACCAATATTTTGTTATTGCCTTAGCTTGACCCGTAGAGCCTGAAGTAAATAAGGTAATGCACACCTCATCACTAATTGTTAACTTCTCTAAACTAGTTGGGGTATGGTTGGCAGAATGATTACGCGTAAAGTTTTCTAGCTCATGGTCATCATTAGTGGAATTAAAATCACCAATACTTATGTCAGCCAATTCACTTGCTTGTCGGATACGTTCAAGCTGATTACTTTGGGCTAAAATGATATTTTTTTTGGCGACTAATAAAGCGAAAAAATATTGACTAAATTGATAAAAATCATCGTCATACAAAAGCCAGTTATTTTCATCATACTGATTGATTTCTTGGGCTAATGTTAAACATTCTGTTGCCCATTGTTGACCAGAAATTTGCTGTTCACCGCAATAGAAAACACTCTGAGTGTTAGCCGGAAAAGTGCTTGTATCAAGAGTCATGTAATTTTTGCACCCTTAGTCTTACCAAATACTCACTAGCAAACAGTACCGCCATTAATATATAGGCGATGAAGCCGTTATATAGCGTCCAAACCTCAAGGCTGGTGAAGAATGCGGTGTAGCTAGCAATTAAGCCATTAATAATAAAAAAAGCTAACCATACTTTTGTCACAGTGCGGGTATAAATGACTGCATGAGGCGGTAGATCTTTTTGCGTTAATCTAGCAAGACGCTCAATAATGGGAGGCGGAGTGATTAACGAGTTAGCGAAGATTAAGGCAAGTGCCGTATTGATGATGATGGGATAAAATAATAACCCAATATCTGTAGAAAAAACAAAACTCAATAGCAATAACACCAGCACCAATAATGAGATGATTTTACTGGCTAAAGGGCTTAGTATGCTGTCGTTATTTTTATTTTGGTTCTTTTTTAAAATAAGAATGCGCAAGATGAATAACGACAATAATAAAAAACTCACCCAGCGTACTGAAAGCTCAGCTAAACCATAAAACACTACTATTGGGTATAGCAGCGTCACTATGGCTAGAATGATTTTTATTATTAGATTTTGATACATTGAGGTGCAGTCTTTAAAAACACTAAGCTGCTGAAGAAAGCTCGATTAAAGCGTTAACTATATCTCCAATGGTACGTACTTGCTTGAATGACTCAGGGGCAATCTTTTTACCGGTAATTTCACGTAATCGAACCACCAAATCTACAGCGTCAATGCTATCTAAATCTAATTCTTCATATAATTGAGCATCCAGATTAATATCTTCTGCTGGTATTTCAAATTCATCAACCAATAATTCGGTTAACATTGACAATATTTCTTCTTTACTTTGCATGGTGTTCTCAATACTAATGTTGTTCGATAAATTGAACTAGGTTGTTAATTGAATAAAAGTGTTCTTTAGTTTTTTCTGAAGTAGCTTCAATTTTAACATCAAAGGTTTTTTTGATTGCTAAACCAAGCTCTAAAGCATCAATGGAATCTAAGCCTAAGCCTTCACCGAATAACGGTTCATCATCGATAATATCTTCAGGCGAAATATCTTCTAAATCAAGAGTCTCTATGATTAATGATTTTAAAATAGTGCGAGTATCAGCCATTTAATCCTAATTCCTTACAAAAATACTGCTGGGTTTCACGAGTCAGTGATCTTACTGCTAATGAAGTGTTCGTTTGGTCAAAATATTTACTATTATCAATAGCAGCTTGCGCTGTTAAAGTAACAACAAACTTTTTATGTGGCACATCATACCACGATTCTTTTTTAGTTAGTGTACTTGGTTTTACTGAAATGAAGATTGGTTGGTAATTTGCTTGGCAACGTATAGCAATATTGGCAGCACCACGCTTAAATATGAGTGGTTCGCCGTTGACACTGCGAGTACCTTCAGGAAAAACAACGATATTTGAGCCAGAGTTTAGACTTTTTTTGCAGTCATCGAACAATTGATCTGAGTTTGTATTATCAATATAACCAACTCTTTTCACCACGCCACGTAAAAAAGGGTTTTTAAACAAGGCGGATTTAACCACACAGTCAGCATTGGGTACATAAGCAATAATTAAAACTACATCGATAAGTGATGGGTGATTGGCTATAACTACTTGCTGTCGCATAGTGCGAAGTTGCTCAATATTTTCCAACTTTACCTGCATAATGCCCAGTAATTGCATGAGCTTTATAAACCAATAAAAAGCCTTATGTATTGTATACCGAGCATTTTTTTTGCGTTTATCTTTGTTGCGTACTATTAATGATTGAATGGGGAAAATGATTGAAGAGATAACTAACGCGCCCAATCCGAAAGTAGCAAAGCAAAAACCGGTAGCTAAAACGCGCCAATAATAATTAATACGCGACATTAATGAAAACCTAAAGAAATTGAATAGTTACCGCTATTTAGTGGCGTATTACTTTGCAGATAAAATTGACGGATAAAATCAACACTTAAATCTGCTCTATCTTCTTTATTGGCTATTACTTCGTCTAGGCTAACGTTAATATTGGCTAGGCTATCATTAGTTTCTTCACAGGAAATAACCATAGTTATGCAGCGTGCGGGTTTATGGGGCTCAAAGCGACGATATTCATTAGGTACATCAAAGTCACAAAACGTGAAAATTACCGCTGTATTCTCTTGCTGACATTGCATCAAAGCTTCTATTAGCCCTTCAGTAAAAGTATTCACTCCAGCACTAACCGTGGTGGTGGCAGCTGTATTTTGTGTTGAAATACTAAATAAACCTGTGGTTGCATTATGAACGGATAATGCAAACTGTGTGGGTGATAAGTCTTCACCCAAAGCAGCACTTTTAATTAGTTTGACTGTTTTAGCTAGGTCACCATGCTGGGAAGCAAATATTAACGGTAAATTTAGAGAAAAAACGCTAGGAATATCCAAGCAGTGCAGGGCAACTTTGCTAAAAGGGCTCAGTCTTCTTAATTGTGCCTTAGGATAAAATTGTGGTTTAGGCGGGGTAAATTCCTCAGGAAGGTTTAAATCACCTTTCGCCCACAACGAGAGTTCACTCTCGTTGTCAATTCCTTGCAGCCAGACTTTAAAATTGTTTATATAAGCTTTCATTATTAGTTTTTGTAGCTTTTACGCTATGATCTAGCTTCTTATTTTAGTAACAATTATTTTATCAAAGTGGCATTTGTTCTACAAACTCAGTTTTTATTATGATGAACTATCATTTACATACATTTTCAGCCCTGAATCGTGATTTTTATGTGGCCGAATTATTGAACATAAAGGGTTGTGAAGATTCATGTGTCGGCTATTTAAGTGCCGAAGAGTTAATCGTGCTAGGGAAGCGAAAGCGTAAGAAAGCTGAATATATTTTTAGTCGCTTTATTGTTAAAAAGGTGGCGGGATTAAGTATTGAACAAGCCAGCAATATGACCGTAAAGTACTGTGCTGAATTAAATACCGCTGGAATATTCTTACAAAAGACCCTCAAGAAAAAACTTTCATTAAGCCATAGTGGCCAATTTGTCGCCTTTAGTTTTTGTGAGCTAAATGAGAATGTAGGTATTGATATTGAAATATTAGCGGAGAGAAAAATTAAACCATTAATTGAAGCGTTTTTTAGTGCGACAGATCAAAAAATGATAAATGCCGCGGAAAAACCTATGGAGTGTTTTTATCAATTATGGACAGAAAAAGAAGCGGTTACAAAATTGATGAATACTTCAATATTTACATTAATGTCGATACCTTCTATAGAACTGCAGCGAAAACACTCTCTTCATAGTGAAATAGGTGATGATTACGCAGTAACCATTGCAAGAAATAAAAATGAAAACTCAATCTAGCTTTTAGTGTTTAGGTTAGTTATTAAGTCTAAATAATGTCCAGTACTTTATTTAGTTAAGTTGAGGCAAAGGTAAATTAGTAAAACCTTGCACCTGAATCTAAACTGTATATACTAACAGTGTAAATAAATACAGGACTTTGCCTAGAAAGGAAAAGCTTATGTCAGCTATAAATGAATTAAAGCCTTTAACAAATCGTCAACAACAGATATTTGATCTGATCAAAGAAGCAATTAATGACACTGGAATGCCACCAACACGTGCAGAAATTGCAGAGTTTTTTGGTTTTAAATCAGCCAATGCTGCAGAAGAGCATTTAAAGGCACTGGCTAAAAAGGGTTACATTGAAATGTTACCTGGCACCTCTCGAGGTATACGCTTAGCAGAACAGTTCACCCAAGAAGAAGGTTTGCCATTAATTGGCCGTGTCGCTGCTGGCGAACCTATTTTGGCAGAAGAACATGTTGAAGATCATTATCAAATGGATGGTAATCTGTTTCATCCACCAGCAGATTACTTATTACGTGTTAATGGCGAAAGTATGAAAGACATTGGTATTTTAGATGGTGATTTACTTGCGGTACATCAAACGACGGATGTACAAAACGGTCAGGTCATTGTGGCTCGTGTTGAAAACGATGTGACAGTGAAGCGCTTTAAGCGAGAAGGAAATGTCGTTTATTTACATGCAGAAAATGAAGAGTTTTCACCCATTAAAGTTGATTTAAGCTCTCAAGAATTTAATATCGAAGGTATTGCTGTTGGCATTATTCGCAGTGGCAGTTGGATGTAATTAATACCAACCTTTGTAAAAATGGGTAAATGGTTGAGCTGCATTGTGAGCTCAACTTACCTTTAAAACCTCCTCAATTATTCAATTCCTATCAAAAATAATCTGGTCATTAAATGAGCATGTCCAAGTACTTAAGTCATAATGAATAATATTCATCCAAATTATAGTTAAAATTCATACAGCCCATGTACACAAGGCTATAGCTCAACTTAGAGCTCTTACTCTATTGAAATTGTTAGTGTTTATTTTTATATAGCTAAAATATTGTTTGACCTAGATCAAATTTTGAGTGATTCTAGAACAGTAATCGAACAAAAAATAACTGTACAAAAATAATAAGACGTTAGTGCGCTATTCGATAACTGAGTTTCATATCTAAACTTTCTCTGATGGGAGAGTGCTACTCAACGTCAGTTAATTTACTAAAAATATAATAACAAAATTAACAGATAATCAGTTGAATGAGTTGTGATGTACATGACTGTGTTTCTGTTTTCTATTTTTTTATATCCTATTCTAAGCGATGAAAAGTCCTGAACTACTCTTCACGTTGAATTGGTATTGATAGAGGAGAGGTTGAGTGAGTAGAAGTATCCAACGTTGGTTGTTGGGGGGGGGGCTGTTTGTTAGTAGTCTGCTTTCCTGTACAGCTTGGGCAGATTCACAGTTAAATCTGACCAAGGGGGTAACAGCAATTAGTGAAGAAGTATATGACTTACATATGTTTGCTCTTTATATATGTACTGTTATTGGTGTTATTGTCTTCGGCGCTATGTTTTGGTCCATGGCTTTTCATCGAAAATCAAAAGGCGTAAAAGCTGCTGATTTCCATGAAAGTACCTTAGTAGAAATACTGTGGACAGCAATACCTATCCTTATTCTCATTGCTATGGCCGTTCCGGCAACACACACTTTGATTGCCATGGAAAACAATGACAATTCTGAAGTCACCATTCAAGTAACCGGTTCTCAATGGAAATGGCATTACAAATATTTTGATCAGGACATTGAGTATTACTCGGTTCTTTCTACTCCAAGAGAAGAATACGAAAATCAAAATGGTACTTTTGACGGTACTGGCGCAAGCAAAAATGTCAATTATCTACTTGAAGTAGATAAGCCTCTCGTTATACCAGCTAATAAAAAAGTTCGTTTTCTTATTACTTCTGATGATGTAATTCATTCTTGGTGGGTTCCAGCGTTTGCAGTTAAGCAAGATGCTAACCCTGGTTTTATTAATGAAGCGTGGACTAAAGTAGATGTACCTGGCGTATATCGTGGACAATGTGCGGAGCTATGTGGTAAAGATCATGGCTATATGCCGGTTGTAGTCGAAGTTAAGTCAGAACAGGATTACGCGTTATGGCTTGATGAGCAAAAGGCTTTAGTAGCACAGGCAAAAGAAGCAGAAAAAGCATCATTAAGTGCTTCCATGTCTGAAGATGAATTAATGCAATTGGGTGAATCAACTTATATTGCTCATTGTGCATCATGTCATCAACCTACTGGTTTAGGTTTACCGCCAACATTCCCAGCATTAAAAGGAAGTCTTGTTGCAACAGAGGGCTCTATTATTGATCACATCAAAATCGTACAAAATGGTAAGGGTATGATGCCTCCATTTGGCAAGCAATTGAGTTTAGCTGAAGTTGCCGCAGTTGTTACTTATGAGCGTAATGCTTGGGGCAATAATACTGGTGATTTGGTGCAAAGTTCAGATGTTAATGCGGCTAGCGGGGAGTAAAAAATGACTACAGAAACAATTAATGAATCGCTAGCGGATGAACATCATGGCGATTCTCATGATCATAAAATGACGGGAATAAAGCGTTGGTTGTATACGACCAATCATAAAGATATCGGTACTTTGTATTTATGGTTTTCGTTTATCATGTTTTTAACTGGTGGTGCACTAGCCATGGTAATACGTGCTGAATTATTTCAGCCCGGTTTGCAGCTTGTTGAACCTGATTTTTTTAATCAGTTAACTACCACTCATGGCTTAATTATGGTGTTTGGCGCCATAATGCCTGCTTTTACCGGTTTTGCTAACTGGATGTTGCCTATGATGATTGGTGCTCCAGATATGGCATTACCAAGAATGAATAACTGGAGCTTTTGGATTTTACCATTTGCTTTCGCTATTTTGATTGGTTCATTCTTTATGGAAAGCGGCGCACCAAACTTTGGTTGGACATTCTACGCTCCATTATCTACCACATATTCAAATGGTAGTACGGCATTTTTTGTTTTCGCTGTTCATATCATGGGTATATCTTCAATCATGGGGGCAATTAATATAGTTGTTACCATCATGAATTTACGTGCACCTGGCATGACATATATGAAAATGCCGTTATTTGTATGGACATTCTTTATTACTGCTTATCTGTTAATCGCGGTAATGCCCGTGCTCGCAGGGGTAGTGACTATGTTACTTACCGATACCTATTTTGGTACCAGCTTTTTTGATGCCGCAGGTGGCGGTGACCCAGTAATGTTCCAGCATATTTTCTGGTTCTTTGGTCATCCGGAAGTTTACATCATGATCTTGCCTGCATTTGGTATCGTTTCAACTATCATACCGGCGTTCGCACGTAAGAAGTTATTTGGCTATAGCTCTATGGTATATGCGACTTCTTCAATAGCGTTGTTATCATTCATTGTCTGGGCTCATCACATGTTTACCACAGGTATGCCATTATTTGGTGAACTGTTTTTCATGTATTGCACCATGTTAATTGCTGTACCAACAGGCGTTAAAGTCTTTAACTGGGTAGCAACGATGTGGCGTGGTTCTATGACCTTTGAAACACCGATGTTATTTTCTATCGCTTTCGTGATTCTCTTTACCATAGGTGGTTTCTCGGGTTTGATGCTGGCACTGACGCCGGTAGATTTCCAATACCATGATACTTACTTTGTAGTAGCTCACTTCCATTATGTATTAGTAACGGGCTCTTTATTTTCTATCTATGCAGGAGCCTATTATTGGTTACCTAAGTGGACAGGACATATGTACAGTGAGAGTTTAGCTAAGTGGCATTTTTGGTGTTCATTAATCTCAGTAAATTTACTGTTCTTCCCTATGCACTTTTTAGGTCTTGCAGGTATGCCTCGTCGGATCCCTGATTATGCATTGCAGTTTGCAGACTTTAACAAGTGGGTCAGTATTGGTGGCTTTGCCTTTGGTTTATCGCAGCTTATTTTCTTAGCAGTAGTAATCAAATGTATTAAAGGTGGTAAAAAAGCTCCTGCTAAACCATGGGATGGTGCTGAAGGCCTAGAGTGGACCGTAGCAAGCCCTGCACCATATCACACCTTTAGCACACCGCCGAAGATTGATTAATCATGGATAAAGATACTACTAAAACCGATGTTCAAGCAGAGCAAAAGCAAAGTAACACCAAAGTTATTAAAAAGTTAGTGTTGGTTGTATTTGCCATGTTTGGCTTTGGTTTTGCTTTAGTGCCTTTATATGATGTGTTTTGTGATATTACCGGTTTGAATGGAAAAACAAATGACGTTGCTGTGACTTATAATGATGATGGTATTGATACCTCTCGTACTGTCACAGTGCAGTTTATTACTCGCAACGCTAAGGCAATTCCTTGGCAATTTAAGCCAGTGATAAACGAAATTGAAGTTCATCCAGGTGAAATGAAATTTGTTAATTTTTACGCAAAAAATGAATCGAGAAAAGCTATTGTAGGTCAAGCTGTACCATCAGTTTCTCCCGGTTTGGCAGCAAGTTACTTTCAAAAGATAGAATGTTTCTGCTTTACACAACAGCCTTTACAGGCAGGTGAAGAAGTGGAAATGGGGTTACAATTTTATGTGGATCGCGATTTACCTGCAGACATAACCACACTGACCTTATCTTATACTTTATATGATATTAGCGGCAAGGCTGACTCATAGCGTAAAAGTTTAATCGCTTTATAAAACTCTTGATAAGAAAGAGGAAATAGAAATGACAACAAAAGAATATGAAAGTTATTACGTACCAGCACAGAGCCATTGGCCCATAGTTGGAGCTGTAGCCTTATTTATGATTGCATTTGGGGCTGCAACTTATGTTACTGATCTTAAGAATGAAGTTGGTGGATATGGCGGCTACCTATTATTAGCAGGTATCGCTTTAGTAGTTTATATGGTTATTGGTTGGTTCACTAACGTAATTGATGAATCTATGGCGGGTAAGTACAGCCATCAAATGGATGGTTCATTCCGACAAGGTATGAGTTGGTTTATTTTTTCTGAAGTAATGTTCTTTGCAGCCTTTTTCGGCGCGCTTTTTTATGCCAGAGTATTTTCAGTACCATGGTTAGATGGTGCCGGAAATAACGCAGAAACAGCTGCTGTATTATGGCCTGAGTTCACTGCAAGTTGGCCACTCATTAAAACACCAGATGGCACTGAAACCACTGCGATGGGGTGGTACGGTTTACCACTACTGAATACGGTTTTATTATTAACCTCATCTATCACAGCCCATTTTGCACATGTTGCCTTAGAGAAGAACAATCGCCCACAGTTAAAAGCATGGTTAGGGATCACTATAGTTTTAGGTGTTACTTTTATGTTTTTCCAAGTGCAAGAATACGCACATGGTTACTCAGAAGAAATGCAATTGTATTTAACCAGTGGTATTTACGGGAATACTTTTTATCTGTTAACGGGCTTTCACGGCATGCACGTAACTCTAGGTTGTATCATGCTTATTGTAATGTTCTTTAGAGTTTTGAAAGGGCACTTTACTCCAGATAATCATTTTGCTTTTCAGGCGGCTAGCTGGTATTGGCATTTTGTAGATGTAGTTTGGGTACTGCTATTTGTATTCGTCTACATTCTTTAGTCGTTCATACGTTGCTAAATCCACGACAGCTTCATCGAAGGTACTCATTGACTAGCGTCAACTCCGTGCCTTCTCTTAGCTCTAGTGGATTTATCTTAGTCTGAACAGTTTAAAGGCTGTATTAGTAAAGGTCATTGAAATCTGAGCGCTAATAAGGTCGTGGATTAGGGGTAATTATTCCGGTTAAAAGGCCTATCAATAATAGCACTACGATGGCGACGGAGAACATTAATCGGCGACCGATGAATTTGGACATAGGTGGCTGATCAGGCTCGGGCTTTTTATTCATTATCCATAAAGCGCGGAACAGGTTGTAAACCATAAACAATAATAGTGTCACAATAACTATTTTAAAAAGCATATATTCAATATCCTAAGTATTAACTTGTTGTAAGGATTCTCTTTTTTCATGCCAAGTAGCATTTCTTCAAAAGATGAAACAGCTAAAGAAAGCTTTGTTAATAAACAAAGTTTCTTTTGGCTTTTACTCACTGTGCTTGTTTTTTCGGCATTAGTAAAGCTTGGTCTCTGGCAAAGTTCACGAGCAGTAGAAAAAGAACAACGACTGTTAAAAATTGAAAAACTGAATACTCAAAGTGCGCTATCGCTAGAACAAATACTATCTCTGTCTAACGATGCTAATTCTTCTTCGACAATAAATGATTTTCCTATTGCTATTCAGGGGATTTTTGATGGTGAAAAACTCTTTTTTCTAGACAACCAAGTAAACAAAAACCGATTAGGCTATCGTGCTTATCAAGTAGCCGAGGTCAATGAACATGCGGTATTGATTAACCTTGGCTGGGTGCAAGGTTCGATCAATAGACAAGAATTACCCAAAGTTGATGCACTACATGGTGAGTATGCATTTAAAGGTAATGTCCGTTTAATCGAAGTAGGCGTTGTATTGCAAGAGCAATTGTTTACACAGGTGGAATGGCCGCTAAGAGTTCAACAAATTGAATTGGACAAATTTTCCTCATTAATTGGCCGTCAGCTCTTGCCCTTTGTTGTATATTTAGATAAAAATGAACAGATAGGTTTTGAAAAAAATTGGCAACCAATAGTGATGCCGCCAGAGAAGCATCGTGGTTATGCTTTTCAATGGTACAGTTTAGCGTTAGCTTGGTTGATACTTATGCTCTGGGCTAAATTTGGTACTAAGGCATACAATAATAAAAACAATAAAAGTAAGGCGACGTAGTATGAGTTCTATTTCAGATGAAACCCCAAACGTACAACCCGAGGTAACTCAACGTAAAAACCGCCGAAGTTTATTGTTACTACTTGCTACCTTTGCTTTACCGATAATTTTAGCTAAATTTGCCTTGGATGGGCAGTGGTTAGCGAAAGGAGTCACCAATCAAGGGACTTTATTAACCAATGAATTAACTTTGCAGAAGTTGGGCATAGACAACGCAAAATTTAAGCAACAATGGTTAATACTCTACAATCTGCCAGAACAATGTGATGATAGCTGTCAAGAAACAATGGAAGTCGTGCATAACACTTACGTGGCTTTAGGCAAGGAAATGCCAAGAATTACACCTGTGGTTGCTTATCAAGCACCTTTTTCAGCAGAACAAAGTCAACAAATTTCAAAAAGTCAGTGGCAATTACTCACTTTACCACCGGCAAGTAAGCAACTGATTGAAACGTCAAAAGTCTATATTGTTGATCCACTTGGCAACGTTTTCTTAAGTCATCAAGTACCAGGAAATAACGAGCAGCTGCCTCAATTTGGTAAACAAATTTTGGCTGATATGAAGAAGTTATTAAAATACTCTAAGGTGGGATAATATGATTGAACATAGTAATCACACCATACGAAAGCTCGTCTTTGTCAGTATCTTACTGGCTTTAGTCGTAGTCAGTTTAGGCGCTTATACCAGATTGACCCATGCAGGTTTAGGTTGCCCAGATTGGCCAACTTGCTATGGATTAATTGATGTACCAGAAACTTCGGAGCAAATAGCAATAGCTGAGCAGGCTTATCCAGATCGAAAAGTCGAACCGACAAAAGCTTGGAATGAAATGATACATCGTTATTTCGCCGGTGCATTAGGGTTGCTGATTTTAGCTATCGCCCTTTTATCCTTCAAGCAACGAAATCAGGGGACACCATTACGCTTACCCTTACTTATACTTGCTATCGTCATATTCCAAGCAGCATTAGGCATGTGGACGGTTACTATGAAATTGATGCCTATAGTTGTTATGGCACACTTACTTGGCGGATTTACGACCTTATGTTTATTGTTCCTTTTGCATTTACGCTTAAAACCACATCGGATAAATCAAGGGGACTGGAAAGTAAAAAAATATGGTCGCTATGCTCTATTAGGTATTGTGATCTTAACGATACAAATTGCTCTAGGAGGCTGGACGTCATCAAACTATGCTGCGATGAGTTGCGTAGAGTTGCCTATATGTCAATCAGGGTGGCAAGAGCAGTTAAATTTTGAACGTTCATTTGATTTGATTCCACCAGAACGAGACAGTTATGAATATGGTCATCTCGCTCACGATGAGAGGGTGACAATTCATGTTGTACATCGATTTGGTGCAATTGTTACCACTGTTTATTTAGCTTGGCTGTTAACCATGATTTATTTAAAAGCGCAAACGAGAATATTTAGAACGTCAGCTGTGATGGTGGGTTTGGCTTTAGTGACGCAAGTGATTTTAGGTATTAGTAATATCTGGTTTTCACTACCTTTGTCAGTTGCAGTCGGTCATAACATTGTTGCGGCCTGTCTAATGCTAACGTTAATCGCACTAACTTATCGCTTGCGTCGAAAAATATAGTAGGAAAAATATTATGAGTAAAGCCATTATTAACACCGAAATTTCGCCTGTAAGCATACCTAAATGGCGCGCATTTTATGATATAACTAAGCCTAGAGTAGTTGCCTTACTTGTACTCACTGCTGTTGTTGGTATGAGTTTATCCATTCCGGGTGGTTTGCCGTGGCAAATCTTTTTACCAGCTATGTTAGGCATAGCTTTGTTATCTTCTTCGGCGGCGGCAATCAATCATATTGTTGATGAAAAAATTGATGCCATCATGGGGCGAACCCATAATAGACCGCTACCTGAGGGGCGAATTTCTGTAAACAGTGCGATAGTTTTTGCAGCAAGCATTGCCATTATCGGCTTTGTTATTCTATTTACGCTGGTTAATCCATTAACCGCCTATTTAACCTTATCAGGTCTAGTAGGTTATAGCTTTGTCTATACTTTGTACTTAAAACGCGCGACACCACAAAATATAACTATTGGTGGCTTAGCGGGTGCTATTCCTCCTCTTCTTGGGTGGACAGCCATGACTAATGAAATTCACCCACACGCGCTTTTATTAGTTTTACTTATTTTTACTTGGACTCCACCACACTTTTGGGCATTAGCTATTCATCGTAGAAATGATTACGCAAAAGTTAATATCCCAATGTTGCCAGTAACTCATGGTGTTAATTTCACTAAAACACAAATACTGCTATACACAGTTTTATTGTTTGTTGTTGGTTTATTGCCTTATTTAGTCGGTATGAGCAATTGGTTATATCTTGTCGGTGCAATCATTCTTAATATTGTATTCTTCGCTTATGCGTGGAAATTAAAATTCAACGCTGACGAAAATACCGCGATGGATACTTTTAAATTTTCAATAATACATTTGATGCTGCTATTTATTATTTTGTTAGTAGATCACTATTTATTACCGGTAGGTTAAGCTCGAATGAAAAAATACTTTATTTATATCGGTGGATTTTTTGCTGCTATTATCGGTGCTATTGTATTTCAGCAGATGAATAAAACGATACCACCTGAGCACGCTTTATACTATCAGCAACCTAGAGAGATAAAGCCTTTTGAGTTAACTAAGCACAATAATCAAGCATTCAGAAATGAAGCACTAGTAGGGCAATGGTCCTTTGTGTTCTTTGGTTATACTTCTTGTCCTGATGTGTGTCCAACAACGCTACAAAATTTAGGCTTTATTTATGATGATTTAAAAGCTATCGCGAACAACACGCAGGTATTATTAGTCAGTGTTGATCCTAAACGGGATAATGTCGAAAAGCTGAGCCAATACATCGCCTATTTTAACCCTGAATTTATTGCGCTAAGAGGAGAGCATGGTGCGCTTTTTCCTTTCGCACGAAATTTAGGGTTAATGTACGCTATCAGTAGTGAAGAAGAAGGGTATTTGGTTGACCATAGCGCGTCTATAGTTTTAATTAATCCTAATGGTCAGATTGCTGCTATTTTCAAGCCTGAACAAGCCGTGGGTAAGGTACCTAGTATTGATAGTGAAAAGCTTGTTAGCGACTATCAAAAAATAGTCGCGTTATTTTAAAGAACACGGGCTATAGGTGATACCAATCGCCGCTTTCTTTCATGATAAACCAGGGTTTTGAGTACCAATAATATTGCCCTGGCTGACTAATACTCGCCGCGGTACAATTACATCTAACTCTCCCCGAAGGCAGGTCACCACTGAAATTAATGGTAAAACTGTCGTCCCCTTGCCATTGAATTTTTTGTTTACCTAAACCTGAGATATAACAGTTAAGTTGTGATTTATAAAAGTCACCTGTTTCCACTGTAAAGGTAATGCTTTTTGCTTGTTGATAGTCAAAAATAGTTTCAGCTTGTTCTTTATCTAATTGAATATTAAATGGTAGAGAGTTGAGCTTATCACGTAATCCAGAGATTTTATCATACGGCATAGAGGCTGGAAAACGTGGCACACTAGTAAGATCTGTATACGGACCTACAGCGCCAGATTGTTGCGAAAAGGCAACAAAATTATTGTCGATTACCCATTGTTGAACTGCCGGATCATACTCTCCGTATGGATAAGCAAAATAGCGCCAGCTTTGTCCGGTTTTTTCTTTAATTATCTCTTCTGCTTTTAATAACAACTCTGTTTGTTTAGCTAACCATTGAGTTTGTGTTAACCCTTCAGTTATACGCGCCATAGAATCATGTTCATAACCGTGATTAGCGATAATAACGCCTTCATCAGCTAAAGACTTTAATTGTGCCCACGACAGATAATGTGAATTATTTCTCCCTTCATTTCTGTCAATAATGCCTGGGTTGACATATATGGTGTAAGGATAGCCAAACTTATCAAGAAGTGGTTTAGCGTGAGTTAACACATCCAAATAAGCATCATCGAAGGTGATAGCTACAGTTTTATCTTTCAGCGGCTGCTTTGTTTTAATATCGTCAATCACTTCGGATAAAGGCACTACATTGAATTTCTGATCATGTAAATATTGTAAGTGCACTTCAAACTGCTTAGGAGTAATACTGGTACTTTTAGGTGTGCTATCGCTGACATGGTGATATTGCAGAATAACGGCCGCAAAGCTAGTGAAGTGAATGCAGGATAAGAAGAGTGCTAGTAAACCATGTTTCATCATGATTGCCGGTTAGAAATTGAATAATTTAAAATAGCGCCTTTTTAATCAAATGCCTAGCGGTAACACGCTATTTTTTGTTAAAAATTTAGTTTAAATCAATATAAGCGATACTTATTGTTTCACTTTATATCATTAATTGAATGCTGGTTTATGAGCAACAGTAAGAATGATCAATTTAAGATAGGACGGGATAAGCTAAACTTTAGCGTTTTGTCTTGATAAAACTAACACTATTTTTGCTAAAAGCCAGCCTGATGCAAGGCCTAGAGTATTAGCCGTCATGTCTAACCATTCGCCATATCTATTAACATAAGGTTGAATTAACTCAATGGCGCCACTAAAGCCGATAAAGGCAAGTGCAATGGCATAAAAATATTTAGGTCGGCTTAAAGCAGCAGGAAAGATTAAAGCTGCGTAAGCAATAAAGTGATGAGTTTTATCAGTACCGGGTACGCTAGGTAAATGTTCAGCTGGCCAAAGTGATAAAGTAGTAATACTCGTTAATATGATTAGCGTTAGAGGTAGCCAGTATTTTTGAATTAAGAAAATCATCAGGGTTATTTTTTAGTTCTTTTATTAAGTATGTTAAACCAACGGTTAGCAAAAATTCCTATATAACCCCAGATAGCAATAATGCAGCTAAAAGCTAAGATAATTAAACCAGGGACCTGCCATAGGTGGTGGTGATAATATCCTAAAGCGATAAATATGATACCGCAAACAAAAAGACCAACACCCCGAAGAAAAATAGTTAAACTACGTTTTGGGTCTTGGCCTAACTTGGCGAGTAAATTATTCATCACTACTCGTCTGACGGATGTTCAAAAAAGGCTTAGTAATATGAATGATCACCACGTTGATGCTCTGTCGCATCTTTAACGCCCTTAATTTCATCACCCATTAAATCTGTTAGTTGCTTTTCAATGCCATCTTTTACCGTAACATCAATTTGGCTACAACCATTACAACCGCCACCAAACTGTAGAACAGCATAGCCATCTTCAGTGATTTCTACTAGTGTACATTCACCACCATGGCCCGCTAATTGAGGATTAACTTCTGCTTGCAAAAAGTAATGAACACGCTCAAATAATGGTGCATCGTCAGCAACTTTACGCAATTTTGCGTTAGGCGCTTTAAGGGTAAGCTGTGAGCCCATTTGGTCAGTAACAAAGTCAATTTCAGCGTCTTCTAAAAAGCTTTTGCTGTCAGCATCAACCATGGCTGAAAAGCCTTCAAAAGGTAATTCGATGTCATCAGGCTCTACGGCATCAGCAGGGCAATAAGATACACCACATTCTGCTTTAGCTGTTCCCGGGTTAACTACAAATACACGAATATGCGTACCTTCCGCTTGTTGAGAAAGTAGCTTAACAAAATGCTCTTGGGCGCTAGGTGAAATAGTGATCATGATATTCAAACTCTCTTACTGGTTAACGCGTTGTACTGGAATAGGACAATATATACTTGAGTGTTTTACTCAAGTATGACTATTTTACGCTGCAATCGAGTGATGTGCTAATGATTTTTATGCTTTTATTTGTTATTTTAAACGAGGGTCTGTTTATCTTTCAGATTATCACTATTTTCGCCTTGTTATCATAAAGCTATTGCTAATAGCAGAGGCTATAATGAAAGCTAAACAGCCCCTAGATACATAAAAGGAAAGTTTAATGTTTGCTGTTCTTCGTTTAATTACATTTATTGTTTTGGTGTTTTCTTTCGCTATACAGGCATTGCCGGTAGAAAGTTACTTACCAAAGCAAATCAGTTTTGCTCAAGAAATATCTAAACCAAGCCACACTTTGGGTTTTGAAATTGGCCAGCGGCATATTCGACATGATCAATTGCAGCAATATTTTACTTTATTAGGGAAAGAATCCAGTCGAGTAAAGTTAACCACCATAGGTAAAACAGCTCAGTGGCGAGATCAATTTCTTGTCACTATATCTAGCCCTGAAAACCTAGCTAATTTAGACAATATTTTACAGAAAAGGCATATCCCACTCGCGGATAAAAAAAGCAAAGTTGATCCCCTCGTTATTTGGTTAGGATATAGCGTTCACGGAGATGAAATAAGTGGCGCAAATGCCGCAATGGTTGTTGCTTATTATTTAGCGGCTAGTCAGGAAGCTGACATTAACACTATGCTTGAGAACACCATTATTGTTTTAGAGCCGAGCATGAATCCAGATGGTATGGATAGATTTGTTAATTGGGTAAGTACTTATCGTAACTCAGCCGATAATAGCGATGCTAATCATATTGAACATCATCAAAGCTGGGTAACAGGAAGAACTAATCATTTTTGGTTTGATTTAAATCGTGATTGGCTATTACTTTCCCAACAAGAAACGCGTCAGCGATTGAAATATTTTCATCGTTATCAACCTCATGTCTTAGGTGACTATCATGAGATGAGAGCCAATAGCAGTTATTTCTTTCAGCCCGGTATAAAAAGTAGAACTAATCCCTTAACCTCGTCGCAAAATATTAAACTTACCAAAGAGTTGGCAAAGTATCATGCCAGTGCTTTAGATAAGGCACAGCGTTTGTATTATAGCGAAGAGCATTATGATGACTTTTATTACGGCAAAGGCTCTACGTATCCAGATATTAATGGCAGCATAGGTATTTTATTTGAACAGGCTAGCTCTCGAGGTATGCAGCAGGATTCAGTCAACGGTGTTATTACCCTAGAATACGGTATTCAAAACCATGTGCTGACTTCGTTATCGACTATTGAAGGTGCGTGGGATAACCGTCAAGTATTGAAAAAATATCGACATAATTTTTATCAGCAAGCGTTGAAACAAGCTAAAAAGCAGAAAATTGATGGTTATTTATTGAGTGAGAGTAAAGATAAATACCGCTTACATGCATTTTTAGAAACGTTAGCCCAACATCAGATCAAAGTTTACCCCTTAACTAAAGATTTTAATTACCAAGAAAAAAGCTATTTACGTGAGCAAAGCTATTTTGTACCTCTGGTACAGGAGCAATATGGTTTGATACAAGCTTTATTTACCCAAAAGACCAACTTTCCAGATAATACTTTTTATGATGTTTCTGGATGGACAATGCCTTTAGCAATGAATATTCACTTTCAGGGTTTAGACAGTACTTGGGGGTTAGAAATAGCAAAGAAGCCTTGGTCTCAAGATGATGTTATAGAGAGTGAAAATGTTATCACTCAACAAGCTAGCTATGCTTATGCGTTTGAATGGCATCACTTTTTAGCACCAAAACTATTAAATGCATTGTTAGAACATGATATTAAAGCCAAAGTGGCAACAGGTGATTTTGTCAGCCAAGTGCAGGGTAAGAAACGACTTTTTTCAGCGGGCACTATTATTATTCCTGCCGCGATACAGAAAAATAGAGACTGGCACAAAATACTGTTTGAGTTAAGTAATCAAAACTCACAGGAATTAATACCGTTAACAACAGGCTTAACTAGCCAAGGTATCGATTTAGGTAGCAGCTCATTTAAATTACTCACCAAACCAAAAGTACTGTTAGTGGGCGGAGAAGGAATATCGCAATATGAATCGGGAGAGATGCGTTACTATTTTGATAAAACATTGGCAATACCCGTCAGTGTCATTAATCACAATCGTATAGCAAAGGTTGACTTGAGCGACTACACCCATGTGATTCTAGTGGATGGTCGCTATACAAAACTACCGGGAAAATTCATTGAAAATATGAAGTTGTGGTTAAAGCAAGGTGGTGTAGTGATAGGCCAGAAACGTGGTGCTAAATGGCTTGCTAAAGAAGAAGTGTTATCGGCAAGTTTTGTCAGCAATAAGCAAATTGATCAACTGTTTGATAGTGAACAACTAAGTTATCAAGATAAAGATAAGTTAGCGGCAAGAAAACGTATTGCAGGTGCCATTTTTGCAACCCAATTAGATATTTCACACCCCTTGGCTTTCGGTTATGAGTCTGAGCAACTCCCTTTATTTCGAAACAGTACGTTAATTATGGAAACCGGTCAGCAGCCATTTATTACCTTAGCAAAATATAGCGCTAAGCCATTATTAAGTGGTTATACCGACAAAAACTTAGTCAATCGTCTTGCTCATAATGCCGCAATAGTCGCTCATAATTATGGTCAAGGTCGGGTTATTGCCAGCAGTGATGTTTTGGCTTTTCGAGGATATTGGTTAGGTAGTGCTAAGTTACTTGCTAACAGCTTATTTTTTGCGAAAGCTTTTAATGCTCCAACGACTAATTAACCACTAGGTAAAGTTAAACAAACCGTTACTAAAGTGACGGTTTTTACCCCTGATTTTTTTAAAAGTTTACTTATCTCGCTAGCAGTACTCCCCGTTGTTACTACATCATCAATTAATATTACATGTTTCACTTCTTTATCCAGCTTTTGCGTTAATTCAAAATTATTCGCTAAATTCTGCCGGCGTTGCTTTCCAGTCTTGCCAACTTGGCTAGTATTTTCTTTAATGCGCTTTAAGGCTAAGGCCTGATAAGGCAAGTTCAACATCTTGGCAAAGGGTTTAGCAATTAAGTGAGCTTGATTGTAGCCTCTAACTTGCCATTTAGTGATATGCAAAGGTACGCTTAACACCAAGTCAATATGACAGCGCTGTGGAGAAAAACTTGTTGCCTGCCAACGTTCACTTAATAACGTAGAAAAAATATCGGCTAATTCAAATCGTTGTTTATATTTAAATGCAATTAACCAATGACTAAATGGTGGCAAATAAGGTGATAAACAAAACAGTTGATCAAAAGCAATATTGGGTAAAGCACGGTTCACTGCTGGCCAGTTAAGTAAATCACCTTGGATAATGTCTTGATTAAACAAAGGTAGATCTTGAAAACAAGCATCACATATTAGTTGCCGTCTATGGGTATTATTGCCGCACAGATCACATTGCCCAAGTAACTTTCGTAATTTTTGAAAATATGATTGAATTTTTGTTTGCCATTCCATTGTGGTCAACCATTTTGTAAAATGTAGTCGAATATTCATCCCTTTAAGATATTAGCATGGCAGATACTTTACATTTTTCCACCCATCATTTTCCTTCAATTAATGTTGCTGATACCAAGAGCATTCCTGTGGTGATGATTCATGGTTGGGGATTAAATTCAGCTATTTGGCAACCACTTATCACTCAGTTAACTAAAGACCTTCAAAGAGGTTTTCATATTATTACCGTTGATTTGCCTGGGTTTGGTGACAATGTAGATAATAGTATTTCTCCTTACTCAATCGCTAATATTGTTAAACAATTAGATAAGGTTATTGAACAGCCGGCGATATATTTAGGCTGGTCATTAGGGGGCCTTGTTGCAACTGAAATGGCATTAACTTATTCAGAGAAGGTCTTAGGTTTAATTACTGTTGCCAGCTCACCGCGTTTTCTAGAGCAAAGTTCTGATCATACGCCATTAATCGACGTTGACTGGCCTGGCATTAAAGGAAATGTTCTAAAATCATTCCATCAACAATTACAGGTGGATACTAAAAAAACGATCAGTGGCTTTTTAAAAATTCAAGCTATGGGCAGCCCACATATTCGCAATGATATTAAAGCCATTAGTGAGTTAGTGCTCAAACAAGCCATGCCGAGTAAAGCAACGCTTGATGAGTCATTAGCATTATTAGAAAGTAGTGATTACAGAGAGAAACTTACTGAAATTAAACAACCATTTCTGCGTTTGTATGGCAGTAATGACAGTTTAGTGCCAAAAAGTGTTATAACACCCGTTGCCAATTTAGCAAAACAAAGTGAGCAGCACATCTTTGAGCATGCTTCTCATGCGCCGTTTATTTCACATCTAAATGAATTCAGTGAGATTTTATCTCGTTGGTTAAAAACACAGTTCACAGCATGATAGTTTTCAAGCGTAAAGTAATGCCAAAAAGTCATTTGGGCAAATAATGAAAACGATTATATATGTAATGCTTGCCCTTATTGCTTTTGCCGGTAATTCAGTTTTATGTAGGCTGGCTTTAGGAGAGGAAGTGATAGATGCAGCCAGTTTTACTAGCATCCGATTATTCTCTGGCATCATTGTATTGTTTTTGATTTTAACCTTAGTACAGAAAGACCGAAGCACTACAGCAAAGGGAAGCTGGCAAGCGGCTTTTTTTCTCTTTATCTATGCGATAACATTTTCGTATGCATACATCTCTTTAGAAACAGGTATTGGCGCACTAATTTTATTTAGTTCAGTGCAAATCTCTATGATTATTATCGGTATTTACACCGGTAATAAGCTTCGTTATATTGAATGGATAGGGATGGCACTAGCGTTTTCAGGCTTTGTTTATCTGATTTTACCCAGTCTAACAACACCGTCTCTATCAGGGTTTATTTTAATGGCTATTTCAGGTGTGGCGTGGGGGTTTTACACACTAGCAGGTAAGGGCAGTAATAATCCATTAAGCGATACTGCATACAACTTTGTACGTACCTTGCCTTTAGTGATTATTTTAATGGCGCTAACGATTCAATACGCTGAGCTTTCTCAACAGGGAATTTGGCTAGCGATATTATCTGGTGGAGTAACTTCAGGTGTGGGCTATGCTATTTGGTATGCTGCACTGAAGGACATTTCATCAACTCAAGCAGCGGTAGTACAATTGTTGGTACCTGTTATTGCCACGCTTGGTGGGGTAATTTTTGCTAATGAAGTTATCTCCATGCGCTTGGTTATTGCATCAATGATAATTCTAACCGGTATCTTAGCGGTTATTATGGGGAAGTATTTCGGCAAAGCCGTATCAACAACCCTAAAATGATCGCTATTATGGCGATCAAATTGATGCTCAACTAAGTTTTTGTAGGTCTTTATTAGTGACATTCTAACCGTATTATCTATATATACCTGTTAACTTTCTGTATTTTATTTACTTTTTAAATTGTCTTTATACCTAGGGCTGTTGACCTTTCGAGATTGTTTTTGCAGCGAATTGTTGGGTATTTATACAAGGAAGAGCCTTTGTCGTGTGGTTGTTCAGGATAATTGCTCCTGCATTATCTAATAAGTCACATCCATGTGACGTCACATAAAAAGGCGATAACGCCGTAAAAATTCCCAACAAGCGCTGTCTGAAGGATTCGGATAAAAGCGCTTTACTCATTGTTGAGTAGTATTTGCTTAGAATAACTAGGCTAAAAACTACTCGCCGCGATTAAAGCGCTTTTATCTCGAACAAAATTTAACCGCGAAAAATCAACAGCCCTTAGTAAAAACGTGAGCTAAGGTTTACTTCTTTGTATTTTTGGTTAATAATTAGACAAGGTGAATGACGTAAATTGAGGTAGCTCTGATGGAAATACAATCAGCATTTAACAGTGGTGTACAAGGCTTTCAAAACGCCACACAAGAAGCTAATGAAGCAGCAGCGAATATTGTTGCTAATACTACTGTGGCAGATGAAGAAGCTAGCCTCGAATCTTCAAGTACTGAAACTGCGGTTAGTACCGAAACTGATATTCCAGATTTAAACCAATCCATCGTTGATTTAAAAGTGGCGGAGTTCCAAGCTAAAGCTTCAGCTCAGGTAATACAGAGCGCTGATGATAGTCTAGGCACTTTACTAGACGTTACGGCTTAAACAACTCTTCGTCGTACCATGAATATTATCCCGCAAGCGCCTAATCTATCAATTCCTACTGTGCTGAATCCGCACACCGAAACCTTGCGTCGTGAAAATAGCCAACGAGAAATTATTACCCAACCCGCGGCATTGAGTCAGTCAGCGGCAGAAAAAGGGGTTGCTTCTGATAAAGAGCGTGGCAGAACACCCGCTCAAAATAGTGAAAATATTGATTTTGCTAGTTTGAAAGAAAAAGCAGAATTAGCAAATAACGTTATTTCAGAACAAGAGAAAGATCCAAATAGTGAACAAGAAAATCAACAAAGCCGTCAGGATAGCGACGAACACGAAGAACAAGAAAACCCGATAGCAGCAAATCAAGACGAAAATGACAGCGAAAATAGTACCGAAGAATTTCAACACGCACGTGAGATAAGTGAATTACGACGTACAGATCAAGCAGTACGGTCTCATGAATTAGCGCATGCTTCTGTGGGCGGAGCCTTTACCGGCTCACCTAATTACTCTTTTGAAACGGGCCCTGATGGTAAAAAATATGCCATTGAAGGAGAAGTTTCTGTTGATATGTCTACTGTTGAAGGGGATCCACGGGCAACCATTGCTAAAATGCAAAAAATCCACGCTGCCGCTTTAGCGCCAGCCAATCCGTCGGTACAAGATACACGTGTTGCCGCCAGTGCTGCACAAATCATTCTCCAGGCACAATCAGAATTATTAGTGATGCAAGGTAATGAGTTTGCAAGAGAAAAATCAGAAAACTCGGCGTATCTAAACCCTAATAGTACGCTAGAACAAGAGCGACAAGCCGCAGGTGAAAGCACAAGCGATGAGCTAGATTTTGATACACTAGTGAATCAAACGCTTGAAGCTCAAGAGAAAATTTCTCCCAGTCGTTCTGAAGAAGTTATACAGCGGGCAGGAAGAATTGAGAGTTTTTATAGCGATATTACACAGGCCTATGAGAAGCCCGCCAGCTATCAATTTGAATTAACAGCTTAGCTATAATTCTCATGACACGGAAATAAAAAAGCCTGCAATTTAGCAGGCTTTTTTGTGCGTTTAATAACAGCCGTGATTAAATACCGTAATCTTGACGGTATTGGTTAATGCTAGCTAAACTCGAGGTTAACTCGGCCTTTTCACCTTGCTCGTTAGCGAGTTTTTCTTCAAGGTAAGTCACCACGTCTTTTAAGGTAACAATTGATATCACCTTAGTGGCAAAATCACGTTCTACTTCTTGAATAGCTGATAATTCACCTTGACCTTTTTCTTGACGATCAAGTGCAATTAACACCCCAGAAAGTTCAGCATTATGCGCTTTAATGATTTCCATTGACTCGCGAATTGCCGTACCAGCGGTAATAACATCATCAACTAACATCACTTTACCATTAAGCTCTGCGCCAACTAAACTACCACCTTCGCCGTGAGTTTTAGCTTCTTTACGGTTAAAGCAATAAGGAACATCAAGCTGGTGTTGATCAAATAATGCAACCGTAGTGGTGGTCGCAATTGGAATACCTTTGTATGCTGGGCCAAACACCAAATCAAACTCAATGTTAGCATCAACTAATGCTGCCGCATAAAATCGGCCTAAACGAGCTAAATCACCACCGGTTTTAAATAATCCGGCATTGAAGAAATAAGGGCTAGTGCGTCCTGATTTTAAGGTAAATTCGCCAAAACGAAGAACTTGCTTCGATAAAGAAAATTCAATAAATTCACGTTGATAATCTTTCATTTTTCTCTCCAAGCTTTGTGCTGAATTAGCTTAATGCCGCTTTTTGATGATCGAATAGCTCATTAATAGCATCTTTGGATAGTTGCATCATAGCTTGCATTTCTTCAAAGCTGAAAGGTTCTTCTTCAGCTGTACCTTGAACTTCGATTAACTTACCTGTATCTGTCATAACAACATTCATATCAGTTTCTGCGTTTGAATCTTCAGCGTAATCTAAATCTGCTACAGGCTCGCCTTTGTATACGCCAACAGAAATTGCTGCAATCATATGTTTAAGCGGGTTAGTTTTGATGATCTCTTTGGCACGCATATAATTAAGTGCATCAACTAAAGCAACACAAGCTCCAGTGATAGAAGCGGTACGTGTACCACCATCGGCTTGAATAACATCGCAATCTACTGAAATAGTATTCTCACCTAGGGCTTTTAAATCAACAGCGGCACGCAAAGCACGGGCAATTAATCGTGAAATTTCTAACGTACGGCCACTTTGCTTGCCAGCAGCAGCTTCACGTCGCATACGGGTATGGGTCGAACGAGGTAACATGCCATACTCAGCAGTAACCCAACCTTTACCTTGGCCTTTTAAAAATCGTGGTACACCCTCTTCAACCGAGGCAGTACAAATTACTTTAGTGTCACCAAATTCAATTAATACTGAACCTTCAGCGTGCGCTGTAAATTGACGAGTGATGGTTACCGGACGAATTTGTCCTAATGTTCTGCCGCTTGGACGCATGGTGTATTCCTGCTTAAGTAAGGTCTAATAAAATAATTGTGGCTATTATAATGCTTAAGCACTTTTTTTGAAATATAGTTAAGACAATAAAGGTCATCTTGTCGGTAAGATAAAATTTATCAGAAGTAATAGTAATAGTATTAGTGAGTAACGCATGAAGTTAGTTTTAACCATTTTTGTTAGTCTTTGGATTTTTACGATTAACAAAGTATCTGCAAGCGCAGAAAACATCACAGCAATAGATAATTTACCAGCCTACAGCAAAGTCTATGATGATCAGCGAGATCCCTTTAAAGATGCTAATGCTGCCTTGGCATTAGCGAAAAAAACCAATCGTAATGTATTAATTGAGATTGGCGGAAACTGGTGTACATGGTGTCATAAAATGGATGCGTTTTTATTAAGCAACCCAGAGGTTTATCAAGCCCTTCACAGTAAATATGTACTGTTAAAAGTTAATGTCAGTGACAGTAATGAGAATGATGCCTTTATGAAGTCGCTGCCACCCGTACTGGGCTATCCTCATATGTATATATCAGCGGCGACGGGAAAAATGTTGCTGTCTAAAGACACGGCTGAACTACAAGATGACAATGGCTATTCAAAAGACTATTGGTTAGCTTTTCTAAATAAATGGCAAAGTAAACCTGTCGCACAGCAATTGTAGGGAATTATCACTTGAACTCATTTTTTGATAAAAACTATCAAACACCCCTTTGGTTTAAAGATAAACAATTGAAAGTAAAATTGTCACGCCGAAGTTTGTTAAAGTCTGCTGCAGGGGCCAGTGCAGTTGCCACCGTGCCTATGGTTTCATGGTCAGCAAGCAAACAAAATACTTTAAATGATTTGGTTAAGACTGATCCCTGGTTAACACTTGATGTCACGTTAAAACATCTATTACCAGAATCTGAAACAGGTCCGAGTGCAATTGATATCAATGCCCTAGCTTATTTATATCAAATCATGACCGTTCAACCTACCGAGCAAAATGAAAAGGAGTTTATTTTAAAGGGCGTGGGTTGGTTAAATGGCTTTGCTAACAGTGAATATAACAAAGCATTTGTGGCGTTAACCTTAGTAGAGAAAGAGAGTTTGTTACGAAAAATCAGTCATTCTCGCGCTGGTGGTAACTGGCTAAATACTTTACTTGGTTATATTTTTGAAGCGATGTTAACGCCTCCTGCTTACGGTGGTAATCCTAATGGTATAGGTTGGCAGTGGTTAGAGCATAAAGCCGGTTTTCCATTACCTAAAGTGGGTCAACGTTATTTTGAATTACCAACTAGAGCACAGGTCGGTGAAAAAATTGCTTTTCGTCAACTTGACGATGAAAAGCTAACTATCAAGAAAAGTAATAAAGCATGAATAAAATAAAAGAGCCTGAGTTTGATGTTTGTATAGTTGGTAGTGGTGCAGGGGCTTCACCGGTTGCCTATACCTTAGCCAAAGCTGGCGCGAAAGTTTTAGTATTAGAAAAAGGCCCATGGTTAACTGAGCAAGATTTTTACAAAGATGAATTAGCCATAAGTGTTCACGACGCCTATAACCCTAAATTAGATAACGAACAGCATGTAATCGAAGAAGAGTATGAAGACGAGAGTGGCAATAGTTTCTGGCAAGGAGAGAAAACTAGCGACTCTGGATGGAGCTGGTGGAATGGCACTGTAGTTGGAGGCTCATCGAATTTTATGAGTGGTTATTTCCATCGATTAAAGCCAGTAGACTTTCGATTGAAAACCGAGTTTGGTGCAATTGATGGCGCTAATATTGCTGACTGGCCAATTAGCTATGATGAGTTAGAGCCGTATTATGCACAAGTTGAGCGAGAAGTTGGTGTCTCAGGGCGAGTAGTTGAGCATCCGCATCAAGAGCCGAGATCTAGCAATTTCCCTTATCCACCTATTGCAGAAGTTCCAGTATCTTCATGGATAGATAAGGCAGCAGAAAAAATTGGTTATCATGCTATTCCTGTTCCCAGAGCGGTGTTATCAACACCGGCAATGGGGCGACGAAGCTGTGAATATTCAGGTTACTGTAGCAGTTATGGTTGTTCTTCTGGCGCTAAAGGCAGCGGTAGAGCAGCTTTATTAAATCATGCTGTTGCTAGCGGAAATTGTACCATCAGACCCAATTCTAAAGTGTATAAAATTGCTACAGATGAACAAGGCGACATT
This sequence comes from Colwellia sp. KS18-150, assembly GCF_057551365.1. Classification (NCBI taxonomy): domain Bacteria; kingdom Pseudomonadati; phylum Pseudomonadota; class Gammaproteobacteria; order Alteromonadales; family Colwelliaceae; genus Colwellia; species Colwellia sp. KS18-150. The sequence goes on from NZ_BAAJMC010000009.1 coordinate 64,462, forward strand.
ACCGGGGTTCACTATTACAACAGTCAAGGTAAGCCGAAAAGTGTCAGTGCCAAAATTTATGTGGTGGCTTGCCAAGCAGTAGAAACGTCACGCTTGTTATTGGCATCCAAGGGAGCGAAGTTTCCTAATGGTTTGGCAAATAATAATGGTCAAGTTGGCAGAAACCTACTCTTTAGTGGTGGCGGTACCGGTAGCGGAGACTTTATTTTCGATGACTTAAATGAAAAACAAGTAAATGAATTAAAGCAAGTGGGACCATTTGTAAATAGAGCACTTCAAGACTGGTATAAAATTGATGATGAAGCTTTTACGGGCACCAATAAAAACGGTAAAGCGAAAGGCGGAACAATCGATTTTCTATTCCACCAAAACCCAATTGCCAGAGCGCGTGGTACACAGTGGGGAACTGATGAACAAGGAGATGATGAATTACTTTGGGGTGAAGCATTAAAGCAAAGTATGAAGAAGGAATTTACTTCGTATAAGACATTACGCTTTGAAGTATTTAATGACTGGCTGCCTACTGATGATTGTTTTGTTAGTTTAGATGAAGAAGTGACTGATCAATGGGGAGACCCTGTTGCTAAAGTCCGCATTGGCTATCATGAACACGATTTAGAAGTAGGAGCATATCTTGCTGAAAAAGCAGAAAAATTATTAGTGGCTATAGGCGCGAAAAATATTTCTTCATCGGTTAGTGGCTACCCTGCGACTAATTTAATGGCGGGTGGTTGCCGATTTGGTGATGATCCTAAAAGCTCAGTATTAAATAAAAACTGCCAAGCGCATGAAGTAGACAACTTATATGTAACAGATGGCTCGTTTATGCCTACCGGCGGCAGCGTTCCTTATACTTTCACCATTTATGCTAATGCATTTAGAGTGGCTGAACAGATAAAGTCACGTTGGCAAAAGAGCTTAACCTAAACAATATCAGAGGTAGAAATTCGTCAATTGTGATACTTCTGTGAAGAATTATGCCAATTAACGAAGCATAATAGCAATATACGGATTACAAACAACATCGGGATTATTATGAATACGCGATTATTAGCCTATGGGTTAGTCACATTATTTATTTCAGGCTGCGGTGGTGGCTCTAACGATTCAGCACAAACAGAAATTGAGACTTCTCTACCTGCAGTTTCAACGCCTGAGCCAACCGTTTATACCGGTGTATTTCTTGATTCTGCCGTTGAAAATCTGAACTACTCAACTGAGAGTAGTTCAGGTAGCACCAATGAATTAGGTGAGTTTAGTTATCAACTAGATGAAAAAATTACCTTTTCTATTGGTAATATTGAATTCCCTCAGGTGGATGTTGCCGCAATTGTTACCCCATTAACACTCTTTGATACTCAAGATGTTAATGATACTTCAGTAGTTAATATGCTGCGCTTACTACAAAGTTTAGATCTTGATGGTGATGCGAGTAATGGCATTGAAATTTCTGATGCAGCGCATGAATTAGCTTCATCTTTAGAAGTCGACTTTTCTGAAGCTGAGTTTGATGAACAAGTGGCCATGCTCATTGAAATAAGTGGCGCGTTAAATCAACAATTGATCAGCGCAGATGATGCTGTTTACCATTTCCAACAGACATTACAAAATCAAGATATCGCCAGTTGTGATAAAACACATAGTAAAGTTGGTCAAAGTGGTTTTTTTAGTACCATAGCCCATAATGTTGCCGGTAAAGCGACAATAATAGATGATTGTACCATTGAAATTACCCAGTTTGATTATGATGGTGGTGGCCCTGATGTTTCATTTTATGCCGCTAGAGATCATCAATATGCAAGTGCTGATGCATTTGCAATTAGCCAGAAAATCAATGGTCAGTCTTATGAAAATGCGACCTTTATTTTAAAATTACCAAGCAACAAAAGCTTAGATGATCTAACCGGTTTAAGCGTATGGTGCGTTGATTTTGACGCGAACTTTGGCCAATTAGAATTTTCACATTAACGATATGCTATTTTGTTCGAAAAAGTAACAATGAGTAAAGTCTGTATTGCCAACTTCGCATTTACAGCCTGCTTGGGTATAATCAAAATAATTTTATAGATTAGCTATTTTGGAAGACTCATTATGATCCACAGCATGACAGCATTTTCTCGGTACGAAGTAAAAGGTGATTGGGGTAATGCAGTTTGGGAAATTCGCAGTGTAAATCAACGCTTTTTAGAAACTTACTTTCGTTTACCTGAACAGTTTCGAAGTATTGAGCCGGTATTACGCGAGCGCTTTCGTAAGCAACTTAATCGCGGAAAAGTTGAATGTCATTTACGCTTCAATGCCAGCGCTAATGCTAAAAATGAAGTAACTATCAATGAAAAATTAGCTTTGCAATTGATACAGCATGCTAATTGGGTAAATGAACAAACATTAAATAGCCAAGTTAATCCTTTAGAGGTGATGCGCTGGCCAGGAGTGATGGAAGCGGCAGAAGAAGATATGTCGGTTATCCAAGCACAATTACTCGCTGGTTTTGACACCGCTTTAAAAGACTTTATTAATGCTCGTGCAAGTGAAGGTGAAAACCTAAAAGTCATGATTGAGCAGCGCTTAGACGCAATCAGTGCTGAAGCCAATAAAGTAGAAGCTTTTATGCCAGAAGTGATTGAATGGCAACGTAAGCGTATTGTCGATAAGTTTGCCGATGCTAGCATTGATTTAGACTCAACCCGTGTAGAGCAAGAGTTAGTGTTGTTAGCGCAAAAAATGGATGTGGCGGAAGAGCTTGACCGACTTAATAGTCACGTAAGCGAAACTCAAAAAATTCTGAAAAAAGGTGGAGCTCAGGGGCGCCGTTTAGACTTTATGATGCAAGAGTTTAATCGTGAAGCGAATACGCTAGGCTCAAAGTCTATTAATACAGATGTTACTGCTAGTGCAGTAGAGTTAAAAGTTTTAATAGAGCAGATGCGTGAGCAGATCGCGAATATTGAATAAGTTTACCTGAATAAAATTAGTGACAGCCATAGTTAAGAGAAATCTTAACTATGGCTTTTTTATTGCTCATATTGTTAGTAATTAAATAGTTTTAAACGTATACCAACATAGTTGCTACTGCTTTTTTGGCTCGAGAGTAAGTTGTTCAGTTTGTATCACTTTTTGACTTAACCATGTATAAGCTGTCTCGTGCCCAGTTAATTAAAATTTACTTTAAGGTGCAGTAAGAGCCAGTGTTCATAAGCGACTTCTCTGAGACCAGCCTCCATCTACAGTAAGTATTTGTCCAGTTGTCCATTTATTTTCTGCATCAGCAAACTCTAGTATCCATGGAATAATGTCATCAGTCACTCCTCGTCGTCCAAGTGGTACTTGGCTAGCCTCCATCTCTTCAATAGATTTTGCCATCTCAGCATCTAATCCCATCATACCTGTTAGAGCACCTGTTTTAACTGGCCCTGGAGCAACTCCATTGACCCTAATATCATGTTGCGCGAGCTCAATAGCCCATGAGCGGGTAAGATATTCCAATGCTATTTTAGTTGCACCATAGTGAGCAATAGCAGGGCCTGCATTATTTGATACGGCAGTACATATGTTGACAACTGTCCCTTTACTTTCTTTTAAGAAAGGTAGAGCGGAACTCAATAATAATGAAGGACTAACAATGTTTGCTGAACACATGCCTTCAATAAAGTCAGCATTGTAGTGTTCAATCGGCTGTAAGCCACCTGCACCTGCGTTATTTATTAATGTATCAATTCGACCAAAAGCTTCTACCGTATGGGATACAATTTTTTCAGAACTACTTGGATCACTACTATCAGCAACCAAGTATTCTATATTGCTGTTTAGAGAACTTACCCTTTCTAGCGTTTCTTTTGTGCGGCCAGTTATCATTATTTTGGCCCCCATTTCAGCTAATTTAAGTGCAGTTGCTTTACCAATGCCTGAACTTCCACCGGTTATTATTACAGCTTTATTTTGCCAACTTTCTTGATGATAATATTTCATTTTCAGTACCTTTTATTTATTGATGATATTTTTTAGGATCATAGTAAATCTGGAAAAGCTCTACTTTTGATTCCTTTTGTTCTTTGATAGCTATGCCATCTAATTCCTTACGAATGCTATTGCTTGTATTAGTTTGTCCCTCGGCTTTTAATAATTCATTAAAATCTAACCACACTTCATAGATTAAAAAGTGGTTTGGCTCGTTGAGTGATTGATGAGCATTTGCAAATATTTTTTTGTTATTTTTATCTGTTTTTTGAATGTAATCTTTCAATAACTGATAAGCTTTTTCATGGTTACTTAACGGTATGTGAACACTGGTAATTAAAGAGTAAGCATTATGTGGAGCGGTGTTTATTGGATGCTCACCCGATGAACATAAGATACGGGTAAACTCAGGGCTAATAGGTCCATTCCTAATTGGATCTAACCATCTATAGAATGCATTTCTGTATGTTCTTTTAAGCTGTACGTTAAAGAACTCATCATAATCCAACCATTCTTCATACAACAGGTGGTGGTTCGGTAGGACTAAGGATTTTGATGCCGAAAGAACCGAACAAGTGTCCTCTTCAATAGCTATATCGACAATTTTTTTATAAGCCCCTTTTATATTCTCCTGCTCTCCATCTTTCACAAAACAATGAGCAAAGACCCCAAGTCTATTGTTCTTCATTTCGTCTCTAGCGACGTAATCAAGCCAGTCATCTGGAATAGGCATAACCTTCATCTATATTTACCTTATTTATTTTGTAATGATCGTTATTTAATCATAAAAAAAATAAGGCATCAATAATTTTTGTAATGATTGTTACAAAAAATGCTTGGTAGTATAATTGTGAATGATTATTGATAAGTTCTTTGAAAAAAAAGAGCTATCTCTATTAAATAGAGTCGATGATAAATCTACTCTTAATTTGTAATGGTTGGTATGTAAGTTATGAGAAAAAAAGCAGGTAGACCTCGAGTATTCGATGAGAAAAATGCTCTGGAGGCTGCTATGTATGTGTTTTGGCGAAAAGGCTATGATGGCGCATCAATGAAAAACTTAACTGATGCGATGGGAATTAACAGTCCAAGCCTCTATGCCGTATTCGGTAACAAGCATCAGCTCTATTTAGAGGCGATTAAGCACTATACAGAAAGTGAAGAGTGCTCTCCGATGATGGCATTTGAGACTGAGCCAGACATCGAAATTGCTATAGCTGCATTTTTCAAAGCTATTATTGAATATAGTACTAACAATAAGAGTGGCTCGAAAGGATGTTTCTTGGGCTCTTGTGTTGCAACAAGTGTTGAACATGTTGATGGCTCGGAAGAGTTGCTTCAAAATGTTATTAAGGACATTGATGCTAGATTTGTGAGAAGGTTTGAGTTAGAGAAAGCAAGAGGCACCTTACCGGAAGACTTTCCTTCACTTGAGCGAGCACAGCTTATATTTGATATTAGACAAGGAATAGTTTTTAGAGCACGTGCTGGAGCTTGTCTTGAGACTATTGAGACAAGTATAGAGTCAAGAGTTAAAATGGTATTATCAGGCTATTAAAGTGGTTAGTATGGTAAATATTGATTGAATAAAAATAGCTCACAGTATTTTGATATCTTTCGCTTTTAATAGAGCTCTTAGCTAATACAAAAATAACATTTTATTCCTCAAACAGAATGTTAGAGTATACAACCTCATGACTTTGACTAATTGGTGATTGGGCTATAAATCCAACTTTGATTGCTTTGGTCGTCACTATGCTAAATGATCTTAAGTATGACCATTGCTCTCCATCTTTTGAATAAAGAAAAGTAAATGTATTGTTTTTTCTCGTTATTTTGAGGTGAATTTCATTATTTTCAATTGAATAGTGGTAAGCATCATCACCTGTTGAACGAGTTATTGTGGAGGCAATTCCATTATTTCCATTTTTGAATCTTTCAAATAGCAGCTTCCCCCAATTATCTGTGTCAACGTAAAAAAATAAAGCACCACCGTCATAAGGATTAGTAAAGTTTGCAGTCACTTTTGCCGAGAAAATAAAGTCAGATTGTGGCTCAAAAAATACCCTAGGAGCATCATCACTTGAATGTGAACCATCAGAGTTAGTGTATAAATCCGTTCCATTTTTCGCAAGAATAGTGATTTTTTCCTCATTAATAGTGATTTTCGAGTCATATCCCTTAGTTATCAGATCATAAGGAATTTCTAAGTGCTCATTATTTTTTATAATGTCCTTAGAATTAACTGCCAAACTAAGAAAAAACAATCCTGACATTAAAATTATACTTATGGTTTTCATTATATTAAATCCTATTGTGTACTTAAAATTGCCTGAGACCTAAAACAGACTATCTAGAGGCAAATAATAATTGCTTAAAACAAGCGGCGAAAGAACAAAAGCTAACTATTACATTTGCCCTTTTTTAATTTGTTAGGTATTTTTTTCGTAGCTAGATATTATGGTTGTGCTACCTACAGAGCCTACAAAGTACATTTCTTTGATTACTAAGTAATTTGAATCCGAGAAAAAACTTTCCATTTTATTTTTACTAGCAAAATTAAGAGTAAAAACTCGATTAATATCAGTATTACTTTCTGAAATAAGAACATCTGAGACTATAAAATCATAACCAAAATGTCCTTTATAATTAGAAAGAATTGGCTTCATGGCAGCACGATACTCATCATACCTAAAGTTATCTAGTACATTTAAACCAACTAATATTTCATACGACATTCCTCTAGTACCTCAATATATCTATAATCAAAAGTTTAAGTGTTAATGAAAGCTTCATTTTAGTTTTAGCAGCTCTCCTTTATGGAATGCCAAATAACTTACATAAATAGGGTACAGGTTTTATTAAACGATAACCTAAATAGCTAACTGTAGTGGTCAACAATACAGTTAACAATAACTGAAGCTCAGGAGGAATAGTGAAAGGCAAAACTAACCTACATACGGTATACATCACAATCATATGTAAAATATACATTGGATACACCGCTGGACTAAGATGTTTTAGCCAAGTCATATCTTTATTGAGATAGCGATGCGCAAGGCCTAATGCAGCTAATAACCAAAGGCTCGCTTCAGTACTTACAAGAAACATTGGTGCGTTGTTTTCCCAAACGTACATTCGCTGAATAAATAAAGCAAATGCGATAACTAAATGCCAATATGAACTTGTTTTTAGATATTTCCAACTTTCTGATTTGGCTAAGAAAAATCCATAACAAAAGCAAATTCCACCAACTACAAACCCATGCAGGCTGACTGCAAATCCAGAATATTCAATAATGGCAACAAATACCGTTTCAAGTCCAAGTAATAACGGCAAGCTATAAGTCATTATCAAAACATTTTTAATTTCCATATTTCGAAGAGCATACAATGGAAATATGCCGACGAGCACATAAAAGAATATATTAAACAAAAACCAAAGGTGGCCTGGAGTAAAAAACCACACATACTCTTGTTCAGTTCCTGCTACTAAAAGCCAATAATGAATAGGCACGATCAGTAAAGATCCAAAAGTGGCTGGTAATAAAATACGAGCGAAACGGTCAGACAATAGTTGTCTCCTATTTCTGCGTTTCATAACAAATGCAAATCCGACTCCAGACACAACAAATAATAATGGAATACGCCAAATATTTAGAGCTTGCATTAACAGCCATAAATTTTCCAAATAAGAGCTACTTTGTGGAAAAGACAACAACGCAGCAGCCCAAGGTTGAAAAACAATAGCGCTGTGGTAAAACATAAGTAAAAAAATCGCGATAACACGCAGTGCATCAATATCGTAACGCCTTTGCATAATATTAAGAGCCATAAAGGTTTAAAAGAGTGATGCTATAACAGCGAGTTAAAATTAAAATATTTCAAGTTCTCAAATGAATGTTGATTACTAATAAAGTTTGCAGTCAAAGACAACCAATATTGCTTTTTTAGATATGTTGTATTGTATTTAAAATATATTAATTCGTTATATTCTCAGTGAGCGCTAAACGCACATCCCGAGAATTAATATCTAACCATACGCCAATGGCACTGCTACCTTTAAAAACATAAACCAATAAACAAAGCCCATAAATAAATTTCTCTTAGGATTAATTTTTTAACGAGAAAGTTAATAAACCACATCAAAATTACCACACGATTGATGTTCTTCGATCTTAATATATATTATGTAACAATCAATAAAAAATATTATCAAACTAATGGTTTTGAGGTCAAGAGAATTTTAATGGGTTAAATTAGAGAGGTTTTAGTTTGTTAACTATTTCGAGAAGGTTACACTCATAATCACCCTCTCGATTTTAATTAATAACTAAATTGCCCTAGCGCTGCTTTTAAATCTGTACTTAAATGTTCAACAGATTTTGCATTGGTTAATACTTTATCGGTATTTCCTTGGTTTTGCTCAGACAAGGCTGAAATTCGGCTCATCATGTTATTAACATCTCTAACCGCTTGCAATTGCTCATGTTGATTACTGTTAATAAGTTCGTTTTTGTTAATGATATCGGCAAATGACCCTGTTATAACTTCTAAACTACTTTCAGTGTCTTTAATCGTCTGTGCGCCTTCATTGGCAAACTCTGAGTTTTCTCGCATTTTTGCTGCCGCTTCGTCAGTGGCCTTTCTTATATTGTCTATCACACTTTCAATTTCTATGGTTGACTCTTGAGTGCGTTTGGCAAGTTGCCGCACTTCGTCTGCGACCACAGCAAAACCTCGGCCTTGCTCTCCCGCTCTAGCTGCTTCAATGGCGGCATTAAGGGCAAGTAAGTTAGTTTGCTCAGCAACGGCTTTAATCACGGTTAAAACCGAGTTAATTTGTTGACCATGTTCACGTAAAACAAACATTTGATCGGCGGAGTGATTTATCGCTTCAGCAAGCTGCTTAATTTTAATAGCCGACTGCTCTACAACCTGAAAATTATCTCCGGCGAGTTGATCGGCATCTTTACTCACAGAAATTGTTTCTTCGGTATGTACTTGTGTGATTTCTACTGCTTTTTCCATTTGAACAATGGAAACTCGGGTGTTTGATAGCTCTGTTTGCGTATCATTTAATTGGCCTTTTGATTCTTTACAGGCGACTAATGTTTCACTGGTGGCGGAATCTAATGACGTGCCAATTTTTGACAGGGCATTCACAAAAACAACTATTCGCTCCATCATACTATTAAAGCTTTGCCCTATTTCACCAAACTCATCGGCATTATTTAACTCAACTCTTAGGGATAAATTGGACTGCTTTTCTACATCTATAATAACTTTATGTAGGTGCTTTAATGGATTTCTAATTGAGTGATAAATAGATAAGCCCAGTAATAATACTATGATGGAAATGGCACAAACTGCGATAAGTGTAAGTTGATTCGTTTGGCTAGTAAGTTGTTTATTAGTGTTAATGCTTTCAGTGGCTAACACTTTTTGCAGTTTTACTAGTTCATCTAATTTTGCTAGAAAAGGCTCTAGGCGAGCATACATGCGTAAATCAATGTAGTTACCCATACCGTAAGATGAAGCATCTACTATTAGACTCTCCATCTTTTCTATCGCTTTTTGGCTTAGTTCAAACAGCGGCTGAGTTTCTTTGATTATTTTTGTTTCTTGCGGTGAAAGTGCAGCAGCTTGATAGCTTTTCCATTGCTCCACAATAATTTTTTGTCCCTGTTCTACTTGTGCTTGTGCATCTGTCCATAACACCATCCCGGTGCGTACTTTATGGGCAGTATCAATTATATTTGAGGTGAAGCTTTTGATGATCAGATTTAATTTTTGCGTTTGATTTAATCTAAACTCTATCGATTGTTGAGATTGCTGTGCTTGGTCGTTAGTAAACTTGAGACTAAAAAACAAAAGGCTACTAAAAATCACAAGAGGAATGATAGATAAGATAATTAGCTTACTGCTAACACGGGTTAATTTTTTCATGGAACTACTGCTGCTGATTTTTGGAACAGTGGCAAAATAGCAAGCGAATATGACGGTAGTGTGACTGTATTGTTACAGCAATATTACAATGGTTTAAGGTTGAATTTTACGTAAATACTTTGTAAATCAATATTCATGAATTTACTTTTTAGTAACGTTTTAAAGTTAAGTGGAGGTGATTTTTTTGATTATTGGACTGGCAGCAATAGTGGCAAAAATAACATATCCACATGCACAAGCTATTTGGACGATACGAGTATAAAACTTCTCATCGGCATCGGCAGTACTTAATATTGAACTGAATATCAAAATAATTAAAGTAGAAAAAGCCATGGCAAATAATGGTGCTATCGCTTTGTCTGAAAAGATCATTCTGGCAAAAATGATGACGATTAATGAAAATAATAACATTAAAAAGGTAAAATTAGGGGCGATGGTCAGTATGTTGTACATGACTATCGCAACCATACCTCCAATGGCATTGCCCACTAGTAAGGCTTTACTACCTTTAACACCAGCAACCAAATCTGGTTTTTGTGCTAATAGGGCGATAAAAGCCAAAATAAGTACCGAGCTACTTAAATTAAAAGAAAAGAAGAAAATCATCACTGGCATGATCATCAAGGTGCTCAATAATGCGAATTTAACGCGTGCGGGTTTATTCGCAAGTGTGTTCCCTTCAAGCGTATCATCTTCATCTGATAAGTCTTTTGTTTCGCCAGTCTCTTTGTCAGGTATTAATTCATGCATAACCATGGTAATCGTTAGTGACACTAGGCAAGAAAATAAAAAACCAACGGTGAATACTTGCGCCACATCTTGATGCAGTAGTGCCAACATGGGAATGACAGTAAAGCCAACCAACAACATGGTGATCACTAGTTCGTTACCACCAGAATTATTCCAATAAGATATCCAGAATATCAGTAAGGTCATTACCAGCATAAATACAATAGGGAAGGGCAGTAATAACCGAGTGAGTACGCCGCCTAAAATAAAGGCGCTGAAAATGATAACAAAGACAGCGAGTAATTTTTTAAAGGCTAGTTTACTATTTTTTCCACCTAAAAATTTAGCCACAAAAACTGGCGTAATAAAAGCAAATGGCCAATTAAAAATGAGTGAAATGGCTATTGCTAGTACCACACCAACAAAAAACCTAACAATATAGGTTTCTTGCTGCGACAGTTTAGTCATGGCAGGTAATAAATTAGTTAGTTGTAAACTCATGGATAATATTGGTATTTATTAATATAAATAAGCTAATTTGCTTGTTAACCAAATGGAGATTTTACCTAGGCCATTCAAAATAAAATTATCGCCAGTATAAGTAATGATATCTGCTTGGCCACCTTCTCTGAGTAATGTCTTGTTCACATCATCACTGAATCTAATAATTACTGTAAAACGTTGAGCTTCGCGCATCCAACCAGTAGTTTTCTCTGGGGTAGGCAACTCGCCAGGAACACTATTATCAAAACTTACCCCATAACCTATGCTGACAATGGTGCCAGTTACAATTTCACCGGGTGCTGAGTCTAGAACGATATCAACCGGATCCCCTGTCTTGATGTTTCCTAAGTTGTTTTCTCGATAAGAAGCTTCAATCCAAAAGAAGTCGGTATCGATAAAAGTCATGATCTTGCTACCAACAGCAGCGTAATGACCGGCGTTCATTTTTGCATAGGAAATAACGCCATTACTTGGTGCGGTGATCTTGGTTCTACTTAAATCAAGCTCTGCTGCTGAAAGCGCAGTTAATGCACTTTGAATTTTAGTGTTTTCACTGCCTTCTTTTCCTAGCAATTGTTGTGCTTTTTCGTAAGATGCTTGGGCATTGAGGACATTTTGTTGGGCAGCTGCTAGCGCTCCTCTGGCTTGATCTCCCTGTGCTTTAGAGACTACACCTTGTGCTTCAACTTCAAATATTCGGTTAGCATTCGCCGTTTTTTCAACTAGGTTAGCTTTAGCTTTTTCTAAATTGGCTTTTGCAGCGGCAACAGAAGCGGTATCGGCGCCAACACTTTGTCCAGCAAGGTGGAAATCAGTTTGAGCTTTATCTACCGCAAGTTGATAATCTGTTGCTTCAATTTCAAAGAGTAAGTCGCCTTGTTGAACGACTTTATCACCGCCAATATGAATTTTGGAAATCTTTCCTGCGACTTGCGGCACAATAGGAGTAACAACAGAGCGAACTCTTGCTTGATCTGTTGCTGGTGTAATACGATCACCAACGATATACCAAATAAAATATAGCAGCGATATGCTTAAAATAATTTTAGTCAGTTTTTGAGTAAAATCAGCTTTGTTTTTTGGTGCAGCTTCAGACATTATATTCTCGACTTTTAGTTTAGTATCGCGATGATCTTTATAGTTTGTCTAATAGGCTATGAGCTCTATTCATTGCCTATCTCAGTTATTTGTTATGGGATAACCAGTCCATCATTAATTGATAGCCAAGTGCTAGCACTACGGCACCAACAAATAAGCCGATGATACCGGATAATAACATGCCGCCAATTGCGCCAAGTAAAATGACTAACATGGGAATATCCATGCCACGGCCTAAAAATAACGGCTTAAGTACAGCATCACTCATACTAACTAGAATGCTAAAGATAAGAAATATTACTGCAGGCGTAGTGTCTGCTACTGAAAAATAATAAGCGGCAATAGGACCTAAAATAATAATGGGTGGTAATTGAGCGATAGCTAACATCAGTACAACCAGTGCCCAAAGACCAGCAGCGGGTATATCTGCAATCAGTAAACCAATGCCAGATAATAAAGATTGAATTACCGCGACACCAAGTACACCGGTAGCGACACTTCTGATCGTCGCAATGGTGGTGGTAATAGTACGTTCGCCACTTTCATTCATCAAGCGAGACATTAAAGCACTGATCCCTTGATGGCAGGATTGAGATTTAGCCATAAATACCACAGCGATAATTAATGAGACAATAAATTGCAAAATACTGCCGCCAATGCCCGCTGCCATAGCAAGTAAACTAGCTGAAAAGCTTTTTATTTGCTCTGAGTACTGGCCAGCAAATTTTTGTAGATCTTCAGAAGCTGATTGCCATAATTGATAGGTATGCTCGCCAATAAGTGGCCACTCTTTTACGCTTTCATTCGCATGGGGAATTTTTAAAGTTCCATCTTCTATGCCGTGATAAATATGCTGCGCAGAATCAATTGAAGAAGAAGAAAGATTAATTGCAGGTAAAGCTATTAAAGAAATCCCCACTAAGGCAATAATCGTTGAAGATAGCTTCTGATTACCCTTTAGTAGTTTGCTTAGTTTTTTATGCAAAGGGTGCAGAGCAACGGCCATAATGCCGCCCCACAATACAATAAGCACAAAAGGTTTTATGATTTGAAAACACCAAAATATGATGATGGCCAATGCACTGAGTTTGATAGCAACATCAATAACGCGGCGGTTAAACAGTTTATCGGTTGGTTCGATGGACTCTTGTAGATTTGACATATTTATTCCCTGCGTAGTATGTGTTTTTGGTTTTTATTAATTAATGTTTATGCGAAATAGTCGACATTCTAGAGCCGACTAAGCTAGCCACTAAAATGGCTAAGTAAAATTGTCCAACAATGGCTTCTAAGTAAACTAAAAATCTTGCGACAGGCAAGGTCGGTGAAATATCACCGAAGCCTAAGGTTGTCATAGTAACAAATGAAAAATAGACAAAATCAGGAAAGAGCATAAACCACTGGCTATTATGCTGCATAGCATGGAATGATCCTGGAAAATCAAGTTGTAGTAGTGTGTATAAAACCGCCCAAATAAGTCCCATGAGTAAATACAGGCAAATAGCACCAAGTATTTTATTGCCATCAATTTCGCCAGTAAATAACACCTGTTTTGCCGTTTTATAAGCTGTGGATACAAAAAAACTTAACAACAATATTAAATAGAACTGGTCGAAGCCGGCGTTATCAAGCCAGTTAGATGAAAAAGCTACGGCAAAAATAGCCACAGGGAAAAGGAGTTTTCTTCGCAATAAGAAGTTTTTAGATTCAACGCCCCAAACAGCGACAATTAAAGTGATTACTGTCGTTGATTGCATCAACCTTTGCACTGAGTCATCAAAAAATTGTTGGGCTAACGCTGTGCCCAACAATAACAAGATCAAGGCAAAAGTGAGGTAGATAAAATTATCTTGTCGATCCATTGGTTTCACAGCATTATCCCTATTTTTTATTATTTGAATTTAGTGAATAAAGTCTTTAAACAGAAAGCTCTACTCTAGGTACGGCATCTTCGCTGCTATCTATTTTCGGTGCACATAACAATAACCTTGATGAAGCAATATTACCATGCTTGATAATATATTCTTTAAAAGCTTCTTCTCGTTGCTCTGCCATATCCTTCAGCTGACGAACATGCTTTTTATCAACCACTTCCTTACCAGCGGGTAGGTTAATATCAGCGGGAGTACTGATGGCACAAATATTTACTCGCGTGTCTTCTTTGTCTTGCATTAACGCAATAAACGATTGTAAATACTCTTGTTGCTCCTGATTAGGCTCAATTTGTTTTACTTGATAAATTAAATCGTCAAAACGAAGTTTTAAGGCAAATTCTCCCACTGTCATCGCAGCAGATACAATGTTGGCGTACGGTACAAAGGTCGTCATTAAATAGTCTTGTGTTGCCATCCAAATTGCTTTTTGGGTAATCAAACTAATAATACTACTCATCCCAAATTCTGGATCAGATGTTGAGCCTGCTAACGGTACGTCTAGCTCTACATCGCCATTGCCATCTTTGAGCATGCCAAGTGCCATATTAAAAGGTAGCGCCCCTTGGTCAATTAACGCGCCAGCTTCATCGCTATCGGCAATCGCTGTTTCTAATCCTTGTAGTAGTAATACCACATTACCGTCTATTTCCTCACCCGTTAAAGTGACATCGATATCTGTGTTAAGTTGCCCACTTTTGAGCTCCATTTGCATCGCTTGTTTCATGTAACGAGATAAGGCAGGTAATGAAAGCTCTTTTAAAAAACCCTGTAAGTGATGACTAGGCTGTGCTGCAAAAGGTTGGGTGTAGCCATTAAAATCAAAATGAGCATATTTATTACTACGACCTACCAATTCAAACGGTGTTTGTTGCTCTTTTTTCTCATCTTCGTTACTTATGGCGCCTAAGCGTAAAGTGTCGATAAAGAGTTTTCGCTCTTTTATAGGCTCAACACTGTTATCAAGTAAGGTAATCTGGGTATCGTTGACTAAAGAGAACTCACCGAGAGAAATTAGCATTTCCGCTTTTGGGGCAATGATTTCTTGCTCTAATTCATCTTCTACTTGAGTAATGGCTTCTTGCTCTTCTTCGGTTACAGGCAAGGCAACTAAATTGGCAACGTCTTTATCTTTACTGATTATTATATTGGCTGCGATGGAGTCGAGGATGATTTTATCTATCGCTACTTTTGATTCACTTAATAAAACATCGGTAATGTATATTTGTCTTAGCGTCACTATTGCAGGTAAGTCTAAAGTTTCGTTTTTCGAAGCATAAAAATCATTGATCAACAGTTCCCCCACTTTTATGCTGGGCTTGTCTTCAAGATGAAAACTAATGTCGGTTAATGCTAATAAATCAAAATGACCGAGCTTTTGGTGTTCTTCTTGGAAGTAAATATTCCCATTATCCATGCTAAGTTCACTGCTGCCATCTAAGCCCACAATCACACCGTGCTCGAGCGTAAGCACTAAATCTAAGATATTATTGTTAAATTTTTCTAAAGTGAAATATTGCTCTTCATAGCCAATAACAAGATTTTCATTAACGATTGAAGCTTCTGTTATATGTACCTTCATTTGCTCTGGAGAAATATTAATGGTTTGCTTACTGGTTAGTGATAACTGTCCGCTAAGTTCAGATAGTTTATCTACATAACGTGTTAGCTTTTGTATCGGATAACCTGAGATGGATATTTGGCTATCAATATCACCGCTACCTTCAGACATATTGGCATTAGCTGCTAAATTGACTTCAGTTTCATCAATAACGCTTTGAATAATAATACTTGCTTGCTGTGACTGCTCACTTACCACTAAATTATCTACTGACAATTCTTTAAGATTAATGTGGTGAGGTTTATCACGATTATTGATATCAAAATTAACATCATGAAAGGTTAATTTAGGAAGTATGACTTGGTAAGGAGAAGCTGTAGTAGGAGCACTTTCAGTATTACTAGTAGCCGGTTGTTGTTCTGATGATTTATTTAAATCTATACCAGCAACAAGTAACTGCTCCTGATTTTGAATAATACTAATATAACCATTGTTTAAGGTGAATTTACTAATAACAATTTCATCAAACAATAACCAGAATAGCGTCACTCGGAGTTTGAGCTCTTCAGCGCTTAAAACCTTCTCTTCACCTTTGAATAAGGTTAAATCACTTATCGTTATTTGAGTTAAAAAAGGGTTGAAACGAATACTCGCGTCAGAGGAAATGGTTAAACCTTGCTCGAGTAAGATTGGTTTAGCAAAGTGTTTTATTAAAGGGGATGATACGGCCCAAAGTAGGATGTATAAACTGATTACAACGACTGCTATTTTTTGCAACACAGACAGCTTTTTAAAAAACAAGAAAAAATTCATGATGAACTAAACTACTTAACAGAATATTTACAAACAAGGTAGCTCAATGGTAACAGATAAGCCTGTTATTGCATGACTATTTTCTTGATTATGTAGTTGATTATCTTCTGTTCTATTCTGTGCAGTTATTTTGCCTTTGTGGGCTAATATTGCTTGTTTAGCTATCGCTAACCCTAAGCCAGTGCCACCGGTTTCTCTATCTCTAGCAAGGTTTACCCGATAAAAAGGATTAAATAATTGTGACAATTCTTCTTCGGGAACACCATGCCCTTCATCTTCAATGGTTAATTTTAGCCATTGTTGTTGCTTGGTGACATTAATGATCACCGAACTATTATTTTCGCTATATTTAACGGCATTACTGAGTACATTACTTATGGCACTGGTTAGCAATGTTCTGTCACCATTAATGAAAGCTGCTTCGGTATGAGCAGTAATAATTTTGATTGCTTTTTCATCTGCAATAAACTGCTCATCACATACAATACCCTCAAGAAGTGAATGAACTGCTATTTTTTCAGTGTCTAGCGTTTGTAGGGTGTTTTCTAGCCGTGAAAGCGAAAGCACATTTGCAACCATTTGATCTAAACGCTCAATTTCAATTTGACAGCGTTGTAGATATTGCTCTTGCGCTTTAGCTGTTGTTGTTTCTTGCTGTGCTAAGCCTAAAGCCATTTGTAATCGGGTCATTGGAGAGCGTAATTCGTGTGATACATCGCCTAGTAATCGCTTTTGCGCACTTTGCTGTTGCTCTAATTTTTCAGCCATTTGATTAAAGCTTTCAGCAAGTTGCCCTAACTCATCACTACGTCGTGATAAACCATCTACTCTCGTGCTAAGGTCACCTTGACCTAATTTGGTGGCAGCTTTCTTCATCATTCGAACAGGTTTACTAAACGATCGAGCTAAAAGTAAACAAAACAGTAAACTAATTACCGTTGGAATGGCAATGCGAATCCAATAAGGGAGGTCTTTGATTATCTGACTAAAGCTTGGTTTATGAAGCCTTTTAGAAAGGAATAATTGATAGCGAACATTATTGATGTTTATAAGCTTGGGACCAACAAGTGCGATATGAGAAATTCTATAAGTATGAGGTTTAGCAAACGAAGTCTGACTGAGAAATTCATTAATATCTCGTTGGCGCTTTAATTGAATAGGCAAATAACTGATGATTTTTTCAGGTGTTTCAACAGCCTTAAACCATATATTAAAAACCGGTAGGTTAAATTGTTGCTGCTCCGTTGTTAGTTCATTTAAATCGTTAAGGTTTTTACGCCTAATGCGCTTGGCAACTTTAGCTAGTTGGTACAGCTCTTCAGGTTTAGATTTTTGTTTAATAATTTCGTTATTACTGTCGTTTGATAATTGATGAGAAATAAAGCGAGTGCTTATTATTGAGATAGTGGCAATTAACCAAAAACAAATAAAAAGTTTGATGGTGAAAGATGAAAAAAATGCTTTTATAGCCTTCATACTTGCTCACCCGTTAACAGCAGATAACCTGCACCACGTACCGTTTTAATTTTTTCTTCTTTACAAAAAGGCAGAAACTTCCGTCTTATATTACCTATATGTACATCAATGCTACGATCAAATGGGCTTAATTTACGGCCTAATACCTGCTCTGAAATAGTCTCTTTAGATATTATTTTTCCTTGCTGCTCCATCAGTAAGGTTAATATCTCGTATTCCGTACCGGTAAGCTCTATTGGTTTTTTATGGCAAGATACAGCTCGAGTACCATGATTAAGTTCGATGTTATTGATCTTAAGTGCAGCATGTTCATGCTGCAATGATTGTTGATTCAGCTGATTAACTAGACTTATGCGACGCAAAATTGCTTTGATACGCGCTAGCAACTCTTGATGATGAAAAGGTTTGGCAAGGTAATCATCTGCTCCTAGTTCTAAGCCCAGAACCTTATCATTATTGTCTCCTTTGGCAGTAAGCATAAGTATGGGAGTTTTGTGACTAGGACCTAAAGCTTTTAATACTTCAAAGCCATTTAACTTAGGCATCATTACGTCGAGCAAGATCAAGTCGAACTTATTACTATAGGCTTGTTCAAGCCCTGATTGTCCGTCATAGCAACAATGTATAATAAAGCCTTGTTGAGAGAGATAATCTACTAACAACTCTGCGAGCTCATGATCATCATCAATGAGTAAAATATGCTGTTTATTCAAATCAACCTCTTAAGTACTAGTAGATAGGTTAATCATACCTTATTAGCTGCTTGGATATAAATCGCATTGGCTGCCTTTACGCAATCTTTACATTAGCTTTGCGTTTCTTTGCATTTAACTCTTTATACTGGATACCAGTTCAGCAATTAATTTAAAACCTTGGAGTTTATTATGAATATTACTAAATCAATAAAAGTGTTGGCTACTGCATCAACCTTATGTGCAGTGATGGCAATTTCAAGTATGCCTACTGTATATGCCTTAGGACATGATAGCGTAGATGCTTCAGAGATGCGTCACCACCATAGTGGACAAAAAAAACACATGATGAAACGTATGGTTAAAGCACTTTCACTAACAGATCAGCAACAAGATCAAATTAAAGACATCAGAAAACAAGCAAAGGTTGAATATAAAACCTTATACGAATCAAAGAAGCAGTTTAAACAAGAAGCCAAAGCATTAGTACAGGCTGAAAGTTTTGATGAACAAGCTTATAGTGATTTACAAGGCTCTTATCAATCTAGTTTTGAACAAGCAGGTTTAGCAAAAGCTAAGACAAAAAATGCTATTTATAACGTTCTTACCACAGAGCAGAAAGAAAAGTGGCATGAAATAATGGCAAAACGCAAAAATAAATCCGAAAGTAAGTAATCTGATTTGGGTTAAATACAGTCACTAATCACCTAGTAAAACTCATTACTTGTATTTTACTAGGTGATCGGTCTATTATAGTAAAATGAATGTATCGATTAATAAACCACGCCGTGGCAGACCGCCTAAAGTATTGCGTGAAAACCAAGACACTAAAGCCGAATTAATACGAAGTGGCTTAGAGCAACTTACTCAGTATGGCTTTGCTTCATCTGGCATTGATCAGATATTAAAGAAAGTTGGCGTACCGAAAGGCTCTTTCTATTACTATTTTGCGAGTAAAGAGGCTTTTGGGCAGGCAGTTATCGATAGTTACGCAACATATTTTGCAAAAAAATTAGATACATGTTTGTTAAATACTTCTTATACACCACTGCAACGTCTTATTAATTTTGTTGAAGAAGCCAAGATTGGCATGAGTCGACATCAATTTAAACGTGGATGTTTGGTGGGTAACCTTGGCCAAGAAGTGGACATACTGCCGGCTAGCTATCGACAACAATTAATTGATATTTTTGCTAGTTGGCAAAACCGCTTAGCGACTTGCCTAAAAGAAGCACAAGCAATCGGTGAAATCACGGCTTCAGCTGATTGTCAGCAACTCGCTGAGTTCTTTTGGATTGGCTGGGAAGGCGCTGTGAGCAGAGCAAAGTTAGAGCAAAATGCTAAACCATTAGATATTTATTTAAATTATTTTATAGCGGGCTTACCAAAATAAAAAAATTTTCACTATTTATAGACGATCGGTCTAAACGAGGAGAAGACATGTTTAAAGGTATTTTAATTGAAAAAGATGAGCTAGGTTATCGCGCTGCCATTAAGGAAATTGAGGACAGTGATTTACCCGAGGGTGATGTTAGCATCAAGGTTTCCCATAGCACCTTGAATTATAAAGACGCTTTAGCAATTACAGGCAAAGGGCCAGTAGTAAGATCTTTTCCTATGGTGCCAGGGATTGATTTAGTCGGTACAGTTGAGCAGAGTGATAGTGAGCTGTTTGCCGTGGGTGATGCTGTACTGTTAAATGGTTATGGTGTGGGTGAAGGCCACTGGGGTGGCTTAGCCGAAAAAGCTAGGTTAAAGAGTGAGTGGTTAATTCCATTACCCAAAACAATTTCTCCTTACCAAGCGATGGCTATTGGAACCGCAGGCTATACAGCAATGCTATGTGTGATCGCACTTGAAAAGAGCGGTATCACTCCTGATTCTGGTGATATTTTAGTAACCGGCGCTAATGGTGGTGTAGGTAGTTTTGCCATTGCTATTTTAGCTAAGCTTGGTTATCGAGTGATAGCATCAACAGGCAGAACTGAACAAGAGAACTACTTATTATCGCTTGGTGCTAATGAAATTATTGATCGTGAAGAGTTATCTAAACCAGGTCGTCCGCTTACTAAGGAACGATGGGCAGCAGCAATTGATTCTGCCGGCAGTCATACACTAGCAAATGTTTGCGCTGGTATTAAATATGGTGGTGTTGTCGCAGCATGTGGCTTAGCGCAAGGAATGGATTTACCAGCTACAGTTGCGCCATTTATTTTACGAGGTGTTACTTTAGCTGGAGTAGATAGTGTTATGCGTCCACGTGCAGATCGTCTTCTTGCATGGCAGCGTTTAGCTGATATCTTAACGCCAGATACTGTCGCTAGCATTGCCACCGAAATTAAACTATCTGAGGCTGTTGAAGTTGCTCATGAGTTAATTGCGGGGAAAGTTCGTGGTCGAGTGGTCGTAAATCTAAGTGAGTAAAGCAACCAATAGCTAATAAAATAAAGCCAGAGTAGCGCTAACTTTGCAGGCTAAAAGCAAAGACTTTAGACATTTGGCTTTCTACTGCTTTGTTATTGTATTTAGCGGGTGAGAATCGCCATTGCTTTATTGCGGATAAGATAGAGCTTTTGAAATAATATATTTTATTATGACGAGCAAACTGTATGTCTTTTATGTCGCCATTGGCATCAATAGTAAAATTCACTTTTATTTCTATTTCAATACCTTTACGTTTAGCTGCATTTGGATAAACAGGGTTTACTGATTTCAATTGTTTAGCATCATGCCAAACAGGCACTGAAGATTCTTTTAGTGAATCTCCTAAGTTATTTAGCTTAGCATTCGAACTTGGCATTTCTGGCTCATTTTGTTGAGCTATAAATAACGCTTCATGTGGTGAAGGTAAGCTTTGCTCAACTTTGCTAGCCGCCGGAGGAGAAGTATTTAAGAGAGCCGTTTGTGTTGGCAACGGTGTTATTTGTGCGGCCGTTGCTTGGTTTGTAACTTCTGATGTTGCTAAATCAGCAAGCTCTTGCGCATACGGGTTGGCGTTTGTAGAGAATTGCTTTTTAGAATCTGTTTTTTCAAACGCTTGCTCAACCATTGAGTTTGATTTTATTGCGCTGCTATTGTTTGTTGCTAGATCAGTACTCTTTAAAACCGGTTGATGTTTAGATGGCGTAAAGTTATCTAATTGAGTTGTAGACTGGTTATCATAACTGGCGATGATTTCTTTTGAGTCATTTTCAATTTGAGTAATTAATGTCGCTTCTTGGCTAGCTGTATTTAATGTTGAGTTAGTTGTTTTGCTCGTTTCTATATGGGCCTGTTGCTCTACAGGCTCATTTTTGATCAGTGTTGGTGGCGTTAAAAGCTCTTTAGCAATAGAGGTAGTTGGTAACTTATCGCCGTTAAATCGGTCATTGATATTGGCAATTAAGTTATTTATTTTACTGGGTTCAGCCGGCAAATCACTGCTTGTTTTAAATGGAATTTCGTTATGCCATATATCTAATAACGGCATAGTTAACAATTGTTTACTTGATAACAATAAAATAGAAAAGATAATGGTCGCACTTGCAAGCCACTTACTTATATTATTTTGAGGTGCACAATGGTGATCAACTAAACGAACTACTCGTTGCTTTAAGTCTCCACCTGAAGCGGCCATCGCCATGCTAGGTATAGTATGATTATGATGCGATTTAGTGCATAACGAAGCAGTGTCAGCCAATGTATGAGCATAGGCTACGGCATCACCACAATGTTGTACGGCTATATCATCGCTACAATATTCCCGCTCGTTGCGCATTTGTTTTGATACCCACAATACAGCAGGATGGAAAAACAGTAATATTTCCACGAAGGTTTGCAAAAAATTTACTAAATAATCATGGCGACGGATATGTGCCAGTTCGTGCAAGATAAGCATCTCTAACTGTGCAGAATTTAATCCGCTAACCATGGTGGCAGGTATTAAAACGACAGGCTTTAACCAACCAATTGCCATTGGTACATCGACTTTTAATGAAATTAGTAATCTCGGCGGGATACTTAGGTTGATTTGGTTAGCTAATTCGTTAAAACGTGCCAACAATTGCGCATTGGGTTCAACACTACCTTGATGTGGTAATTTATTAACATTATATATTTCAAGTAACATTTTACTTGCTAATAAAATAACCGCAGCAAACCAAAATACAGCGATATAGGGTAAAAATGAAGGGAGAAATTCGCTTAATTCTTGGTAACTAAAAAGAGCGTCCGGCTGTTTTAACTCATATATCAAATCGGTTAACGTTAAAACACCAATGGTTGAGCCATTATAGGCCACTTCGGCACTGTATATTTTAACAAAGGTGATGATTGGCAACAGTAAATTTACTAGCATTGCTAATGTTGCTAATCCGTAACGAAGTTGCGGTTTTTTATTACTAAAAATGAGTAACGCAGATTTTAATACAAGCGCCACCAACAAACCTTGCCATAAAAAGTGCACTAAGGTTAGCGATAGGCTGTATAAAAAAGAACTGTTAAATATATGTTCTAGCATCATCAAATAGTAGTATAAAAGTTAAGTTTATTTTTCTATTGAGTTAAGTAATTGACGAATATCATTAATTTCTTCAGCAGAAGTTGATTCATCAATGGCACGCATAACCAGCTTTGATGTTGAGCCACCGAATGCTTTACTGATTAAATCTTTGATTAAAGACGATTGAGTATGCATTTCACTGTTTGCAGCAGCGTAAACATGTGCTCTGTTAGTTTCATCTCGAATGACTAATGCTTTTTCGTGCATAATTTGTAAAATCTTTAAAACAGTGGTGTAACCCGTTTTTTGAGTTGTGCTTACTGCTTCATGTATTTGTCTTACTGTTGCTGGCCCCATTTTCCAAAGAATGTTGAGTAGAGTTAACTCAGCTTCCGTTGGCTTTATTGCCGATTTATCACGCGCCATGTTTTGTTCCTATCGTGGACTATTTTAACGACTTACCTCACTAATCAAGGCAAGTAGACTACTAAATATGTTTGTATTACTTACGAATATAATCGTAATAAATATAGATTCATCCTATACGTTGTTGATTTAATGAGCAAGAGTTTATTTACTCTGACTCATTTGATGATGTATTTTTTACTAGGTTTGCATAGAGCTCACCTAGGCGTGTTACTGTCTCTGGACCCGCTTCAGGGTTGAATTCCACCATGTTTGGTGCAAAAGCACTGACGACAGTAGAGCCTAATTTAAAGCGGCCCATTTCATCACCCTTCTTAAAGTTGATTGCATCTACCCCTTTTGCTGGATATTGCCATCTGAAAATGTCTTTACCAGCTGGTGGGGTAATAGTGCCAGCCCAAGTCGTTTCAATACTAGCGACGATAGTGGCACCAACTAAAACCATAGCAAGGGCGCCATGCTCTGTATCGAAGATAGTAACAACACGCTCATTACGGGCAAATAAGTCAGGCACATTATTAGCAGTTAATGGATTTACCGAAAATAATTCACCCGGTACATAAATCATTTCTCGTAATGTGGCTGTCATTGGCATATGAATTCGATGGTAGTCTTTTGGAGCCAGATAAATACATGAAAATTTACCTTGCTGAAACGGTCCTGCGGTTCTTGCATCTCCACCTAATAATGAGGTTAAGCTGTAATCAAAGCCTTTTGCTTGGATTAATTTCCCTTCTACAATATCACCTTGTTGAGAAATAGCACCGTCAACGGGATAGCATAGAGTGTTTGAATCGGTATCAATAGTACGAGCACCTTCTTCTAGTTCACGAGTAAAGAAGTCGTTAAATGTTTTAAAGTCACTCGCTTTTTTTAACTTAGCTTCATTCATATTGATGTCATATGCTTTAATAAACATGTTAATCAATTTGGTTGTTAACCAACCCATTTTTGCCGCTGCCAATTTACCTACTAAGCGAGATAATGCATGTTTAGGCATCGCATATTGCAGAGTTATTTTAATTTTATCGCTTAACTTTGTATTTGAAGATTTGCTCTGTGGGGACACGTACTTTTCCTTTCTTTATACTATTAATAACTAATCATTAAACCGTGAGGTTAATTTGTTGTCGTCTAAACTGGCAATAATTCGCTGAAAACTTGCCAGACGTTTTGGATTTATTTTTTCTTGTGCACTTGCTTCAACCAAGGCACAACCCGGATCACTTTGATGTTTACAATCTCGAAACTTACATAAGCCATTAAAGGGAGAGAATTCTATAAAGCCTTGATATACTTGCTCAGGTGTTAAATGCCATAAACCAAATTCTCTAATGCCTGGCGAATCTATTAAATCACCACCGTCATCAAAATGATATAATCGCGCAACCGTTGTTGTGTGTTGCCCTAGCCCTGAGTTTTGAGAAACTTCCTGAGTGACTACACCTAAGTCAGGCATCAACGCATTAACCAAGGTTGATTTTCCTACTCCAGACTGACCAACAAAAATACTGGTGTGCTGGCTTAATTGTTGTTTTATTTCACTAATACCGTCATTAGTATGGCTGCTGCCATAAAGTACTTGGTAGCCGATATCACCATAAATTTTTAATTGCTGTTCAATATTATCTTGCTCATTTTGTGGTAAGTCAGCAAGTAAATCTGTTTTATTTAGTACAATAACAGGTGTGATACCGGTTTGCTCAGCCGCCACTAGGTAGCGATCAATAATATCACTGTTAAAAGCAGGGAGAAGTGAAGAAACAATGAGTATCTGACTAATATTTGCAGCGATGGGTTTAACACCATCATAAACGTCAGGGCGGCTTAATACCGAATCACGCTCATGTACTGCTTCAATAATACCGCGAATACTGTGTTGAGTTTCTTTGCCTAAGCGCCAAAGTACCTTGTCTCCACAGACTAAAGAACTAATGGAACGACGTAAATTACAACGATAGACTTGTCCACATTCACTTTCTACATCGGCATGCTGCCCAAAACGGCTTATTACTACGCCTTGTTGAGCTTCGCCTAAGTCATCATCTAACCACTGAACTTTATCAGTTTTAGGGCGTAACTTTTTATCATGGTTTGCTTTGATGCGTCGTTGTTGACCTTTGGTGAGTTTTTTCTTAGCCACAAGAATTGATCATTTTATTTAATCCTAAGTATTTGTCAGCTATTATACTTATATTCAGAGTTTATTGCTTGTGCAATTTTTAAGGGATGTTTATGACGTGTAGCGACACAAATTTAATTTGGCTTGATTTAGAGATGACGGGTTTAGAGCCTGAGGTTGATGTGATTCTAGAAATCGCGACAATAGTAACCGATAGCCAATTAAATATTTTAGCTGAAGGACCTGTATTTGCTATTCACCAAAGTGAAGACGTATTAACTAATATGAATGAGTGGTGTATTGAGCACCATGGTAAATCAGGATTAACTCAACGTTGTCGAGACAGTCAAGTTAACTTAGCCCAAGCAACCGCTCAAACGATTGAATTTGTAGAAAAGTACGCACCAAAAGGTAAATCACCTATGTGCGGTAATAGTATTGGTCAAGATCGTCGTTTTATAAACAAGTATATGCCTGAGTTTGAAGATTTTTTTCACTATCGTAATTTAGATGTTAGTACCGTTAAGGAACTAGCACGTCGATGGAAACCTGAAATTTTAGATAAGGTAGTAAAAACAGGTGCACATTTAGCATTGGATGATATTAGAGAATCTATCGCTGAACTAAAAGTTTACCAAGAACACTTTTTTAAACTGTAATTAATTTCAAACTTGCAGGTCTGACCAGTTTCGGTCACAATGGTTTTATTCTAAATAATTTATTGAGAGTATTATGCCAAACCGACTGAGCAAAATGGTTAAAAAGATCAACAAAGCACCTAGCAGCATTCGACCTTGGCTGTTAACTAAATTATTTTGCTCACAAGTTAAATATGCTAATACCACAGGTATTAGCATTAGAGCTATTGAATCAAACCGTGTTGAAATAGATATCGCCAATAAGAAAAAAGTACAAAACCATATAGGTGGTGTGCATGCTGTTGCTGCGGCATTAATGGTTGAATCGGCAACAGGTATCGTGTTTGGTATTAACCTTCAAGACAGTAAATTACCTTTGTTAAAATCGATGAAAGTAGACTTTAATCGCCGCATGCAAGGTGCGCTGAAAGCTGTTGCAACCATCTCTGATGAACAAATCAATCAATTACAAAATACAGAAAAAGGCGATATGCTCATTAACGTCACGGTCACTGACGAATCAAATGAAAGTCCTATTGAATGTTTTATGCATTGGGCTTGGGTAAGTAAAAAAGCTAGGGGTTGTTGATCTTTCGAGATTGTTTTTGCAGCGAATTGTTGGGTATTTATACAAGGCAGAGCCTTTGTCATGTGGTTGTTCCACATAAAAAGGCGATAACGCCGTAAAAATGTCCAACAAACGCTGTCCGAAGGATTCGGCTAAAAGCGCTTTACTCATTGTTGAGTAGTATTTGCTTAGAATGACTAGGCTAAAAACTACTCGCCGCGATTAAAACGCTTTTATCTCGAACAAAATTTAACCACGAAAGTTCAACAGCCCCTTGTGGTGAATAGGTGAAAGCTAGGCTTGTTCCGATAAAAGAACTTAGTATAAACTAGGGGAATAAAGGAACCACTAATAATAAAGCAATGAGCACACCTAAAATCGCTGAGCAAGAAACGTTAGTCGACTTAGATAATATAGATGAGCAAGAGTCTAGTAATCAAAGCAAACTAAACAAACATAGTCCAACTCTCTCGCCATTTCATCGTCAATTTACCGTGAAGTTGTTCACTCTAGCAGTGAGCATCACATTTGCTTTGTTTTTAGTCATTGTATTATTTTGGCATCATAATCAACAATCTCAATTAATCGTAGAAACACAGCTTCAGCCCTTACAACAACAAGTCCAGCAATTAGAAAGTTTACATAAAACTCAAATAATTGTTGATGATCTGCTAAGTGGCAACAGTGAACAAAACTGGCTTGCTTTACATACTGAATTAACTGCGCTCAATCGAGAATTATTAAGGTTAAACAGTAATCATAGTAACTTATATCGACAATGGTTAAATCAGAATAAACTTGCTAGTGAAACGGTCAGCCGAGCGGAAACGAACAAATCAAGGAATCAGCAACTTAAGCAAAGTAGTGTTATTCAGCTGCAGTTAATGCTTTTTTCAATTACTCGCATTCATGATCAAAATATCAGCCATGAGCAAATGCTTTATCAACAGTTACAGACTGATAATCGTAATGACAATGTAACAGTAAGTCGTGCCAATGCTTATGTGAACGCAGTAAAGCAATCACAAACAGTAAAACAATTGCAAACGATATTAACTGAGCTTTTAACGAGTTTTGAAAGTTTATCTATTGGGACATCTCAGATTGATTTTGATTTAATGCGTTTAGCTATGGATCAGCTCATTGCGCAATCTAAATTATTATCAGGGCAAGATACAAAATCGATTAGTGAGTTTATTAGCCAAGTGGACTCGTTCATCGGCATAGTACTTACTGATCAAATGGCATTAGCAAAGTGGCAGGGCTACTTAAGGCTTATGCAAAGCTACACGCTTGATTTAAAAGCACAGCAGCAACAAGTTATTGAATTGCTATCAGAGAAGCAATCATTACAGGGGAATAGAGCTCACAGCAGTATTGGGTTATTCTTATCCCAACTGAACATCCCACTGAGCAGCAATGAGATATCTTTATTGTTGTTGAGTTTGATAAGTCTTGCTTTAGCGATATTTTTCACATTGCTTTGGAAAATGAAGCAACAAATTAAACTTGCCAGTCAACAAAGCCTCGCCATTATCAGTCAATCAATACAAGGTGATGATGAGAACAAGCTTCAAGCCAATTGCCTAGAAACGGATGAAATATTAAAGCAAATACAACTGCTTGAAAAACCGGAGCATAGCGAACAAGAGTACCAGACTTTATTAGCTAAAATTAAAGATAAAGAGATTTTTATCGAGGAGCAAAAACAAAAACTAATTCAAGTTACTGAGCACTCTGATGAGGAGCAGCTAGAACAATCTAAACAAGTTGCGACATTAAATAGCCATGAATTAACACGCTATAGTCACTTGAAAAAAGTTTTGAAATCACAAATTGTTCAAGCTCAGCGGCACTTAACTCAAAAAAATAATGAAGGTCAGTCAATAACTACCCCTCTGCTAAAGCTTTATGACTCAATAGAGCAGTTTGAACTAGCAAGCTATTTACAATCTGATAATGCGGTACTTAGTTTAGAGGATGTTAACCTAGTTGAAACCTTATACAGCATTATATTTAATAAGCAGCAAGAGCAGCTTAAAAATAATAATCAACTGTATATTAGCCATGATGAGCATATTTTCGAGCAAGTAAACATCGACAACCAAATATTTCAGCACCTATTCAAACTACTTGTAGAAATAAGTTTGTATCAATGCAAAGACGCGATATTTCATTTACATCTACAACTTCAAGATAAAAATGCTGGGCAGCAAGTGGTTAGTTTCGTCATTAAAGTGAACCGCGATAACCTGACCGAATTACCGAGTATGATTACAGATCTTACCCAGGTGGAGCATAATAATATCAAACCCACACATGTTGAGGTTTTTAATACATTATTTAAGCAATTTCATGGGGACAATATTGCCAGTAATGTTATTGATGATGGCTATCAATTAAGTTTTGAACTGCCATTAGCTATTGCGAATCAAAATAGTCAATTAATACAGCAAGAACAAGAAGATAGCACTGTGTTAGCTGATACAAAAACAATGTTATTAACGGGTAACAAAGTTGTCACATCAATTATTGAAAAGCTAGTACTTAGTTGTGCCGGAAAATTTGAAGCCATTGCGAGAATGGATAGTTTTTCGCAACTGCTTAGTGTGAATAATTTGCGTCGCCATAAAATAGATTTAGTTATTGTGGGTAGTGATGTGGCATGTAAACAATTAAATGCTATTGAACAACTGCTTGTTAGTTTACCTCAATCAATGCGACCAAAACTGATGATCTTGCAATCAACAACATTAAGTGTTCAGAAGTTTGGTTTATATACGCAATTTGAGCAGCCATTATGTAAGGGCTCCTTAATAGAAAATATTAAGAGTACCTTAAAGTCAGAGCAAGAGAATAATTTACATTTACCGCCAAGTCAGTTTCAGCATCAAGCTTATCACGCTAGCCAAGCCACTGTTTTATTGGCAGTGAATTCACCGCAGCATTACCAAAATATGCACCGTTTGTTGTTATGGTTAGGTTTGCAGGTTCAGTTTGTTTGTGATGAGCAAAGCCAAAATAAGCATTGGGATACGGGACGTTACTGCTTACTCTTTAGTGAGTTTACTCAAACGTCGTGGTTAGATATGTCACTTCAGCCAGCTGAAAATGTCGGCATGTTTAGTCTATCATCGTCAATTAAGCTTCCAGCCTCAAAATCATCTAAACAAAAAGAGTTATTTAACCAATGGTATTGTGGTGAGTTAACGGTTTCAAGC
Organism: Colwellia sp. KS18-150; assembly: GCF_057551365.1. Lineage (NCBI taxonomy): Bacteria > Pseudomonadati > Pseudomonadota > Gammaproteobacteria > Alteromonadales > Colwelliaceae > Colwellia > Colwellia sp. KS18-150. The sequence goes on from NZ_BAAJMC010000009.1 coordinate 94,626, forward strand.
TCACTAGCTGAGCTTGAGGATAAACTGTCTCCTTGGCTGGTATTAGCGCCGAATGATCGTCAATTAGACGCGTTGAGTAAAGAGAAAGCTTCACAAAAAGAAGCTCAATTTTCAGAAAGCATTTTAGCTGATGAGAACAAACTTGAGTATAAATTTATCATTAATGAAGTGAGTGCTTGCTTAAGTGCTGAGGCTAATGTAAATGCCAGCTTTAACTTTTCTCGCTACTTAAAACATCAAGGAACAGTAGAGTTAGCCTTGTTCATGCTCGATGATTACACTCAAGATAATCACTTACATCTGACAAATTTATCAAGCGCTATTAATAGTGAAAACCTTGCTAATGCCAAGGTATCAATAGAGAAGCTACAGCTTAATGGTCAAATATTGGCTGCCGAAGGCGTGCAGGTAGTTTGCTTGAAATGGTTTGAATTATTGAATACGAAAAAGCCCTTTAATAAGACAAAACAAATAGAGGCTTTACTGAAGGAAACAGAGCAAGTCTTACAGGCAGTAGATAGCTACGCTGAAACAATATAGTTTTGGTTATGCATCTCTGGGTAGGCCTTTTTCAATAGCGCGTATTAACCGAGCATTTAAGCGAGCGCTGGCATTGTTTTGCTGATGATCATTTTCTTGTTTATGCATTTGTTGTTCAAGTGCCCAGTGTATGTGCTCAGCGACTAATTCACTGGCACTATTAAGCTTATCTTTAAGTGCCACTACTACATCAACATGATAAGGCGCATTGCCTAAGGCAACGGCTATATTACGTTGCCAACTTTGAAAGCCTATTCTACGAATAGGTGAACCCTGCAATTTATCTAGGAATTCTTGCTCTTGCCAATTAAATAACTCTAAGAGTGAAACGTTATCAAGTGTTAACCTAGGTTGGAAATCGGCTTCAAGGCTTAATTTTGCGTATTTATTCCAAGGGCAAATAAGCTGACAGTCATCACAGCCATAAATTCTATTACCCATTAGTGGCCTAAGCTCTACTGGAATAGGGTCAGGAGATTCAATGGTAAAGTAAGAAATACAGCGGCGAGCATCAACCACATAAGGTTCGACAATCGCTTTAGTTGGGCAAATTTTAATGCAAGCCACACAACTACCGCAATGATTGGTTGGTGATTCGTTAGCTTGAGTTGTTACAGGCAGCGGAATATCAATTAATAACTCCCCTAAAAAGAACCAAGAACCAGCCTCTTTATTTAACAATAAACTGTGTTTTCCTATCCAACCCAAACCCGCTTTTTCAGCAAGAGGGCGCTCTAAAACAGGGGCAGAATCCACAAAAGGGCGAAAATTAAAGTGCTGACAATGCTCTGCAATTTTTTTTCCTAATTGTTGCAATCGTTTACGCATTAATTTGTGATAATCACGACCTAGGGCATAACGACTAATATAGGCATGGTCTTTTGCTTTTAAAATAGTGGCGCATTTAGCTTCGGTGGGCAAATAATCTAATCTGACACTAATTACCCGTACCGTACCAGGCTCTAGCTCAGCTGGTCGAGCACGCATCATGCCGTGCTTAGCCATATAATCCATATTGCCGTGATAGCCTTTAGCTAACCAAGATTTCAAGCCACCTTCATAAGCAGACAGATCTATGTCTGTTATCCCTAACTGAGAAAACCCTAATTCTTTGCCCCAGCACTTGATTTTTTCAACCAAGTCAGGATAGTTAATAGTAGATTGGTTTTTTATAGTCGTTGTCATTTAAGTCGTCAGTTAACATTAACCAAAAGGGAAAGCATTGAGCGATGAGTTTATCACATCTGTCTTTGGCAAAACATAATTGCCATCAGGTTTATGATGCGCAACAAGTCTTAGCAAATGAAGCTAAGGTTGCAATAAATAACAGTGTTTCTATGTATCAATTGATGGAGCGTGCAGGCGCAGCAGCATTTACACAACTGAAATCGCATTGGCCTAAAGCTCAGTCAATCTTGATTTTATCTGGTAAAGGTAATAATGGTGGTGATGGCTTTATTATTGCTCGTTTAGCACATCAAGCTGGATTAAAAGTACGCGTTATTCTTGCTTGCCCAGCAAAACTTATCATAAAAGATGCACAAACGGCTTACCAAGCCATGATTACCTGTGGCTTAAAACCAGTATTTATCGATAATATTGTCGGGCAGATTAATGACTTTAAAGGTGATGTTATTGTTGATGCACTCTTTGGTATAGGCTTTCATGGCAATTTAGCTGATGAGGCAGAGAATTGGGTTAATAGCATTAACCAAAATAAGGCAGACGTATTAAGTGTGGATATCCCTTCGGGCCTATGTGCAACGACAGGTTTTGTCACTAATAAAAGTGCTGTTATTGCTGATGTAACAGTAACTTTTATTGTTTACAAGCAAGGAGGGTTTACCGGTCAAGCGGCTAATTTTGTTGGTACGCTTATATTGGCAGATTTAGCATTGGGACTATCTTTTGAACAACAAATAACCAGTAATGTCTTGCTCCAAAAGCAAATCTTATCTCTCAATCATAGCTCGCCTTTAAAAAAACGATGGCAAACATGCCACAAGGGTAGTGTCGGTCAGATACTCTCCATCGGTGGCGATCTCGGTTACCCTGGTGCTATACGCTTAGCGAGTGAAGCAGCACTTAGAGCCGGTGCCGGATTAGTTGCTGTGTGCTGTTATCCAGAAAATCATAGTTTGGTATTTCATGGCAGGCCGGAATTAATGTTCGCGCCAAGTAATGCTCAAACGTTAGAGTCTTCAATGAGTATGAATAAATCGAAAGTACTTTTATTGGGCCCTGGGCTAGGGCAGAGGCCATGGTCACAAAAACTATTTAATTTAGTGATGGCACAAACAGAGTTACCAGACTATTCAAAGGCAATGGTGATTGATGCCGATGCGCTGACTCTATTGGCAAATGCCCCCCACTATTATAAGCACTGGGTCTTAACACCACATCCGAAAGAAGCTGCCAAATTGTTAAACTGCACAGTAGAAAATATTGAGAGAAATCGATTTAACGCCGTTAAAGCTATCGCTAATAAATATGGAGGTATTTGCGTGCTAAAAGGTGCGGGCAGTTTGATTAGCGATGGAGAGCAAGTGATGATAAATAGTACTGGCAATGCAGGCATGGCTTCTGGCGGAATGGGGGATGTTTTATCTGGCATAGTCGCAGCTTATATATTACAAGCAGAGCATTATTTTGCTGCAGTTTGTTTAGCTGTCTATATTCATGGCGCGGCGGGTGATATTATTGCTAATGAACAAGGTCAACGTGGTATGTTAGCGAGCGATTTATTTAAGCCGCTACAGCAATTGACTAATCAGGTTTAATTAACACTTTGAGAGTACATGAAACAATTAGAATATTTATTAGCTGATGAAGATGCGACTGTAGCGATAGGTGACGGTTTAGCTAAAGTATTGCAGTGGCAAGATGAACAGCATCAATCTAAACAAGCGTTAGTGGTCTATTTACACGGTGATCTAGGGGCAGGTAAAACCACGTTAACACGTGGGTTTGTTCGTGGTATGGGGCACAAGGGTAATGTTAAAAGTCCGACCTATACCTTGGTTGAACCGTACGAGCTACCACCATGGCAAGTATATCATTTTGACTTATATCGACTAGCCGATGCTGAAGAATTAGAATACATGGGAATTAGAGATTATTTTGCTAATAATTGCTGTTGTTTTATCGAATGGCCAGAAAAAGGCAATGGTCTCTTGGCTAATGCCGATATAATCATTAATATAGTTTATCAGGATGAGCAAAGGGTGATTAACTTAGAGGCTTGCTCACCAAGAGGAGAGACTGTTTTAGCACAGTTTTCTGTAATTCACCCTTAAGTTTATGTGTACAAAGTAGTACTAAAGGTTAGTTATGCGGTTGTTATCATTGTTTTTTACTGGTTTGTTGTGGCTGATTATAGCTATAGCATCACTGACGGTAAAAAACAGCCTAGCCGCGCAAGCAACTAATAGCATTGAAGGCATACGTGTTTGGCCAGCACCTGAAAATACTCGTATTGTTTTCGATCTCAAAAAGAAACCAGATTATAAATACTTTAGCTTAGCTAAACCTAATCGTTTAGTTATCGACTTCACAGATACAAAAAATAATGCAGCGTTGAAAACGTTAGCGAAAAATGATCCTCGTATAAAGCTATTTCGCACCAGTAAAGCTAAATCCAAATCTAGTACCAGACTCGTCTTAGAGTTAGAGCAATCGTATCAATTGACCGTATTTCCTTTAGCGCCTGCAGGCCAATATGGAAATCGACTCGTTGTTGATTTGTACGACAAAAAGAAAAGTGTTCAACCGACTAAAAAAACAGCGCCTGATACTAAGCGAGATATAGTTATTGCCATTGTTGCAGGTCATGGTGGTGAAGACCCTGGCTCTATTGGCCCTCAAGGCACCTACGAAAAGCGTGTAACCTTAGCTATTGCAAAAAAACTAGCTAAATTAGTTGACCAGAAGAAAGGCTTTAAATCTGCCATGATCAGAACGGGTGATTACTATGTTAAACACAGTAGAAAAACTGAGTTAGCGCGTAAACACAAAGCAGATTTACTGGTTTCAATACATGCAGATGCCTTCGTGTCGCCTAAACCTTACGGTGCTTCTGTATTGGTACAATCTTCAAGTCGAGCAAATTCTGAATTTACCCGCTGGATCGCCAATAGACAGGATGAGTCTGAGCTATTAGGTGGTGCTGGTGAAACAATCAAGAAAACAAAAGATAAAAATTTAGCATTTACCTTAGCTGACATGAAAAAAGAACATACTATGTCCAGTAGCTACGAATTTGCTTTACATGTCGTCCGTCAATTAAAAAAAGTTACCAAGTTACATAAGAAAAAACCTGAAGGATTAAGCTTGGCAGTGTTAAAATCATCTGACATACCATCAGTGCTTATTGAAACAGGGTTTATTTCTAATCCTAGAGAAGAAAAGAACCTTAATAGCAGAAATCATCAACAAAAACTCGCGAATGCTATTTTTAAAGCAGTAGATAATTATTTCCTTGAAAACACCCCAAAAGGGACTTTGTTAGCATCAATTACGATGAAAAATCACAAAGTTCGCAGTGGTGAGTCCTTATCCGTTTTAGCGCAACGATACAAAACCACTATTGCAGAAATAAAATCTGTGAATAAACTAAAAACCAATCAATTACGTATTGGTCAAACCTTAAAAATTCCTCGCGCTGGCTAATACTTTATTAGGTATTAGCGTGAGTAAATAAGAGAAACTATGACAATTTCAATTCTTCCGGCACGTTTAGCTAACCAAATTGCGGCTGGCGAAGTGGTTGAAAGACCTGCCTCTGTGATTAAAGAGCTTGTTGAAAACTCGCTGGATGCAGGGGCTACTAGTATCCACCTTGATGTTGATAAAGGTGGTGTCAAAAAAATTCGTATTAGCGATAATGGCTGTGGTATTGCAAAAGATGAATTAACTTTAGCACTAAGTCGCCATGCCACGAGCAAAATTAAAGAGTTAAGTGATTTAGAAGCGATTGATAGCTTAGGTTTTCGTGGGGAAGCATTAGCGAGTATCAGTTCGGTAGCAAGGCTCACTTTAACATCTAAACCCAAATCACAAGAAACAGCATGGCAAGCCATGGCTGAGGGACGTGATATGGCTGTGACAGTCAAACCAGCAGCACACCCTGATGGTACGACTATTGAAGTATTAGATTTATTTTTTAATACGCCAGCAAGACGAAAATTTTTACGGACTGAAAAAACCGAGTTTAACCATATTGATGAAGTCATCAGGCGCATTGCGTTAGCACACTTTGATGTAAACTTTAGTCTTACTCATAATGGTAAAATGATCCGCCAATATCGCGCCGCTAATACGCAGGCTCAAACTGCAAAGCGTGTTGCTATGGTTTGTGGTCAGAAATTTGTTGATAATGCAGTGCTCGTTGATTGCCAACATGATGATATGCATTTTTCTGGTTGGCTAGCCACACCAAGCTTTTCACGTAATCAAAACGATCTTTGTTATAGCTATGTTAATGGCCGAATGATGCGTGACAAGTTAATTAATCATGCGATACGACAAGCTTATGCGGACTTATTACCTCCAGATACTTACCCAGCATTTGTACTCTTTTTAACTCTTGATTATCGTGAAGTTGATGTAAACGTTCATCCGGCTAAACATGAAGTACGTTTCCATCAAAGTCGATATGTACATGACTTTATTTACTCTGTTTGTCATCAAGCATTAATGGATAATAATGTTGATGCATTTATTCCACAGTCAAATTACCCCGTAGATCAATCTGTCAATGCAGTGGGGGATAAAGTAAATGAACGCCCAGATTATATTAAACCCTTACAACAAGTTAGTGATACAAATTATACCCCTAAGAAAAGCTACTCAAGTAATAGTTCAGTTAACCAAGTAAATGAGCAATATCCAAGTATTGTGGCAGCGAACAATTATCAGCAACTAATGACCCCTGCGTTGCAAAGCCATCAAGGTACTGAGGAAAAAACACAAGATACTGGCTTACAAAACAACCTCAAATCCAATGATTTCTTTCTAGCCGTAGAGCAAAATAGATACGGAATTTTTAAGCGGGAAAATTCTTTATGTTTAATGTCTTTAACACGTTTAGCAATCGAAGTTGAAAGTGGAAAAGTGAAACGGCATTGGCTACAAGGAGAGATCGGTTTGATTAGTCAACCGCTATTACTCCCCTTATTAGTAACACTGTCAGAGTCACAAATGAATATGGCTATTTCGCAACAAGTACTATTGCAACAATCAGGCATTATTATTGAAATGAAAAGTAAAAAACAAATTCAAATAAGACAGTATCCAGCTTTACTTAGAGAAAACGATGTTAATAGTAGCTTTAGTTTAATTATTGATAAGCTTATACAGATAAATACAATTGATAAGGTCGAAATTAACCAAGATAGTATTATTTTAGTTATTGCACAGGTACTTGCGGAACAAAACTATAACGAAGAGCAAGCGCAGGCATTGTGGATAAAGGCTAAAAACAACTTATCTGAAGAAATAATTCAGTCGTTACTCTTGAAATGTGAACCGATAGACCTTACATCTCAAATTAAGCAATTAGAGTCTTTTAGTCATATTAATCGTTAATTAAATTGAGTTATTCAGTGTCAGAAAATGCACAAGTAAAGCAACCTCCTGTTATTTGTTTAATGGGACCAACAGCATCAGGTAAAACTGCTTTGGCAATGGCGCTGCATGATGCATTACCTTGTGACATTGTTAGTGTTGATTCAGCACTCATCTATCGAGATATGGATATTGGTACTGCCAAACCTACAAAAGATGAGTTAGCGCAATACCCACATCGATTAATTAACTTAAGAGATGCAACACAAAGTTATTCAGCTGCAGACTTTTGTCAGGATGCTTTGGCTGAAATTGCCAATATTAGAGCTAATAATCGTATACCGTTACTCGTTGGCGGAACTATGATGTACTTCAAGAGCTTAATTGAAGGAATCTCACCGTTACCAGCGGCCGATGCTAATATTCGCGCTAAGATTGAGTTAGAAGCACAAGAAAGTGGCTGGCAAGCTATGCATGATCAGCTTGCAGAAGTTGATTCAGAAGCGGCGAAGCGGATACATCCTAATGATCCACAGCGTATTACGCGAGCATTAGAGGTGTTTAAGCTAAGTGGAAACACTATGTCACAATTAACAAAAGTTAAAGGTGATAAGCTTAAAGGGGATGTATTACAATTTGCTATTACTCCTCAAGAGCGAAGTACGTTACATGACAGAATAGCATTGCGGTATGAGCAAATGATGTCGCAGGGCTTTGAACAAGAAGTCGTTAAACTGAAAAACCGTGGCGACTTACACGAAGATTTACCATCAATACGCTGTGTTGGGTACCGACAAATGTGGCAGTATCTTAATGATGAATTTGATCGTGACGAAATGATATTTCGTGGTGTTTGCGCCACAAGACAGCTAGCTAAGCGACAACTTACCTGGTTAAGAAATTGGGATAACCTTCACTGGTTAACCACAGAGGATGAAACTAATTTAGCACAAGTGCTCGCTTTAGTTGGCAAATGCCAATAAGCACGCTATAAATAACATTAATATCTTTTATGATTAAGCAATATCGAAATATTGATGTATAATTAGTTGGTTAGACGCTTAGGATTGAGCAGAGAATTTAGTTTTTATCATTTTTCATTAACCATTTTTTGGTTAATTACTTTTTATTAATAATAAAAAAAAAGGAGCCATATGATGGCAAAAGGACAATCTTTACAGGACCCATTTTTGAATGCTTTACGTCGTGATCGCATTCCCGTTGCAATTTATTTAGTTAACGGTATAAAACTTCAAGGTCAAGTCGAGTCCTTCGATCAATTTGTTATTTTACTTAAGAATACTGTTAGCCAAATGGTGTACAAGCATGCCATCTCTACGGTTGTGCCTGCAAGAGCTGTAAACACAGCTCCAATGCCGAATCAATCAGATTCTGAAGAGTAATACTTAGCTAATATTGTTATGTTTCGTTTTAATTGCGATAACCTACATTTTAGTTGTAGGTCGATTGTTATTTCGACAATTTTTATCATTAAGGGTTAACGCAGTTGTTTGATCGTTACCAAGCGGGTGAACAAGCAGTGCTTGTTCACTTAGATTTTCCCGATGAAAGTACGCGAGAAGATTTAACAGAATTTAAAATGTTAGTTTCTTCAGCAGGCGTTAATGAATTAACGGTTGTTTCAGGCAAGCGTAGCACACCACATCCAAAGTTTTTTGTTGGCTCAGGTAAAGCAGAAGAAATAGCCGAAGCAGTAAAGCTGTTTGAGGCTAATGTAATTTTGTTTAATCATAGCCTGTCACCTTCGCAAGAAAAAAATATCGAAGCCTTATGTGAGTGTCGTGTCGTTGATAGAACAACACTTATTCTAGATATTTTTGCTCAGCGAGCTCGTACTCATGAAGGTAAGTTACAAGTAGAGCTGGCACAGTTACGCCATATCAGCAGCCGGCTTATTAGAGGTTGGACTCATCTTGAACGACAAAAAGGTGGTATTGGCTTACGTGGTCCAGGTGAGACGCAATTAGAAACAGATAGACGTTTATTGCGTGAGCGAATGGTGAATATTCGTAAACGTTTAGAAAAAGTTGAGAGACAAAGACAGCAAGGACGACGATCCAGAGTGCGTGCAGAATTACCAACATTATCATTAGTTGGCTATACCAATGCGGGTAAATCAACCTTGTTTAATTTACTGACAGAATCTCAGGTTTATGCTGCTGATCAACTTTTTGCAACCCTTGACCCGACACTTCGTCGAATTGAACTTGAAGGGGTTGGTGGAGCTATACTTGCTGATACCGTAGGTTTTATTCGTCATCTTCCTCATGATTTAGTAGCTGCATTTAAGGCGACTCTAACTGAAACCCGTGAAGCAGAGTTACTTTTACACGTTGTGGATATTTCTGACGATAGGCGTAGTGAAAATATTGAACAAGTTGAATATGTTCTGAAAGAAATTGAAGCAGATGATGTGCCGCAATTGGTTATTTGCAACAAGATTGATAATCTAGATGAAGTAGAACCGCGCATTGATCGTGATGAACAAGGTATGCCTATTCGAGTTTGGTTATCAGCTCAGGCAAACATTGGAGTAGAATTACTATTCACTGCTTTATCAGAGCGTTTAGATAACCAAATTGTTGAATACAAATTGTCTATACCTCCGAGTGAAGGGAAACTCCGCGGTAGTTTATACAAATTAAATTGTATTAATGATGAACACTACGATGAATTAGGACATTGCCACCTTGATATTAAACTCCCTAAAAGAGAATGGCATAGATTAATCAAACACGGCAGTAATGAAATAGAGCAATATATTGTAAATTAATGTGTTTAACCCTATATAGAGTCTTATAAAAGCAACAGTTTTAGCATAAACTAATGTTAATTTTAAAATTATGCTTCGAATAGTACTTCTAAATGTTTAATACAAACAAGTAAATCAAGGTTTGTGATTAATATGAAGAAATCAGCTTTCGAAGAGTACAATCATTAAATGTAAACCTAGCGGAGAAAAGCATGGCTTGGAATGAACCGGGGAATAATGATAAAGACCCCTGGAAAAATAAAGGTGGCAAAAACCAAGGTCCACCAGATTTAGATGAATTACTGAATGATTTAGGTAAAAAAGTGACCGGTATCTTCGGTGGAAAAAATGGTGGCGGTACATCAGGCGGATCATCTTCAGGTAAAAGCTTTTCTAGTATTGGTATTAGTTTAGTACTTATCATTGCATTAGTTGTTTATGCATTTAGTGGTTTTTATACTATTAAAGAGGCTGAAAAAGGCCTAGTACTTCGCTTTGGTCAATACTCGGGCACAGTAGAGCCTGGTCTTCGCTGGAAGTGGACTTTTATCGACCGTATCATTCCTATTGACATGCAAAGTACTCGTGAAATGCAAGCATCGGGTTTCATGTTGACACAAGATGAGAATGTCGTGCGTGTTGAAATGCAAATTCAATACCGTGTCGTGGACTCTAGAAACTTTGTTTTTAGTGTTACTGATGCGGTTGATAGCTTAAACCAGTCTTTAGACAGTGCCTTACGCTACGTTGTTGGTCATGCCAAAATGGATGACATTCTAACTAGTGGTCGTGAGCAAATTCGTCAATCAGTTTGGCAAGAGCTTGATAAAATAATTGAACCTTATAATCTTGGTTTAATCATTGTCGATGTTAACTTTAAAGATGCTCGCCCACCTAACGAAGTAAAAGATGCTTTCGATGATGCTATTGCAGCACAAGAAGATGAAGTGCGTTTTTTACGAGAGGCAGAAGCCTATGCTAGAGGTATTGAACCTCGAGCTCGTGGTCGTGTGAAACGTATGGAGCAAGAAGCTTTTGCTTACAAAGAGCAAACAGTGTTAGATGCACAGGGTGAAGTGGCTAGATTTGAAAAGATTCTTCCTGAATATCAAGCGGCACCAGAAGTTACTCGTCAACGATTATATCTTGCGACAATGGAAAAAGTGTACAGCAACACCAGTAAAGTTATGGTGGATGTTGAAGGTGGTAATAACATGATGTACTTACCATTAGATAAAATTATACAACAGCAATCGACGAGTAATCGTACGCCTGCTCAAGGGTATACTCCAGCATCGCAACAGAAGCCGGAAGTTAATTCATCGCCAACAAATTCTGGTCGTTCAGACAGATTTAACAGTGGGAGAAACTAAGTTATGAAGAATTTTTCCATTGCAATATTAACCTTATTGTTCGTTTTAGTTGTCTCTTCAGTATTTGTCATTTATGAAGGCCAGCGTGGAATTGTGTTTCAGTTTTCAAAAATAAAACGTGATTCTGCGACAGATAAAATGATGGTTTTTGAACCTGGTTTACACTTTAAGATTCCTTTTATTGAATCAGTTCGTAAACTTGATGCACGTATTCAAACACTTGATGAAGCGCCAGATCGTTTTGTGACTTCAGAGAAGAAAGATTTGATGGTAGATTCTTTCGTTAAGTGGCGTATTGTTGATTTTTCAACGTATTACTTACGTACATCAGGCTCTGTTGATAATGCTCGAGCATTATTGAAACAAAAAGTAAATAATGGCCTACGTACCGAATTTGGTAATAGAACCATTAAAGAAATCGTTTCTGGTGATCGTGATGCTATTATGCAAAAAGCATTAGAAAGCGCTGAAAGTAGTCGTGAAGATCTAGGTATTGAAGTTGTTGATGTTCGTATTAAAGCGATCAACTTACCAACAGAGGTAAGTAACTCTATTTATGACCGTATGCGCGCAGAGCGTACTGCTGTAGCAAAAGAGCATAGATCACAAGGTCAAGAGCAAGCGGAGATTATCCGAGCGACTATTGATGCTAAAGTGACTGTTATGTTAGCTGAAGCCCAAAAGAATGCTTATGAAGTTCGTGGTGAAGGTGATGCTACCGCAGCTAAAGTTTATGCTGATGCTTATGAGAAAGACTCTGAGTTTTATAGTTTTTATCGTAGTTTAGAAGCGTATGAAAAAAGCTTTAGTAGCAAGAATGATATAATGGTTATTAAGCCTGATAGTGATTTCTTTCAATATTTGAAAGATGATAGTAAAAACAAAAAATAATCATTTGTTGAAATATCTATCATATATTTGACATAGTAAAGCCAGCATTTATGCTGGCTTTTTTGTTTTATTGAGCTCACTATTTCTCAATTCAAACTTATATCGATGTAACCTTAAGCCTTAGCCAACTATTTTCTGCTAAATATTTTATGTTATGTCATCATTATAATTTAACCAAGGTAATTGCTTTTGATAGAGATATTGTTAACTGTATTTGGGCTGGTGCTAATCATTGAAGGTGCAGGGCCAGCACTATTTCCTAATCGATGGCGAAATTATTTATTAAGAGTAGCTAAAGAGCCAGTGCAAAATTTACGTACTATTGGTTTGACTATGTTGTTGTTAGGTATTGTTTTATTAATGGTGTAGGTAATTGTATGTGGCAGAGCTTAATAATAAATAGCTTATAAGGATAAAAAAACACCATATAGTACTTGGACTAATTTTGTATTTTTGGTAGAATCCCCGCCTAATTTTTTTACGAAACAGTAAACTAAACATGGGCAAAAACGTAGTTGTTCTAGGAACCCAATGGGGTGACGAAGGTAAAGGTAAGATCGTTGACTTACTAACCGATAAAGCAAAATATGTAGTTCGTTATCAAGGCGGACACAATGCAGGCCACACTTTAGTGATTGATGGTGAGAAAACCGTTCTTCATCTAATTCCATCTGGTGTGTTACGTGACAACGTAAAATGTCTCATTGGTAATGGCGTAGTACTATGCCCTAAAGCTTTGATGACAGAAATCAAGATGCTTGAAGATAAAGATGTTCCAGTACGTGAACGCTTATTAATCAGCGACGCATGTCCGTTAATTCTTCCTTATCATAACGCTTTAGATGCTGCGCGTGAAATTGCTAGAGGTTCAAAAGCAATTGGAACAACTGGTCGTGGTATTGGTCCAGCCTATGAAGATAAAGTTGCTCGTCGTGGCTTACGTGTGGGTGATTTGTTTTGTGCAGAGTCTTTTGCAGCAAAATTAAAAGAAATTGTTGAATACCACAATTTCTCATTAGTTAACTATTACAAAGCTGAGCCAGTCAACTATGAAGAAGTACTTGCTGATGCGTTAGCAGTTGCTGATATCATTAAGAACATGACTGCAGATATCTCAGAAATATTAGACCAAGCACGCAAGCAAGGTGATTCAATCATGTTTGAAGGCGCGCAAGGTACTTTACTTGATATCGATCATGGCACATACCCTTACGTTACTTCCTCAAATACAACAGCTGGTGGCGTTGCTACAGGTTGTGGTGTAGGCCCTCGCCATTTAGATTATATTCTTGGTATTACTAAGGCTTATACAACACGTGTTGGCTCGGGTCCATTTCCTACTGAATTAGATGATGAAATCGGTAATCATTTAGGTACGGTTGGTCATGAATTTGGCGCAACTACAGGGCGTGAGCGTCGTTGTGGTTGGTTTGATGCTGTTGCAATGCATCGCGCTATTCAAGTTAACAGCATTACAGGTTTTTGTTTAACGAAGCTTGATGTACTTGATGGGTTAGAAATACTGAAAATCTGTACGGGTTACAAAACCGAAGCAGGTGATATCATTACTGTACCACCAACTGCTGCAGAGGGTTATGAGAAAATAACACCTGTATATGAAACATTGCCAGGTTGGAGTGAAAACACTGTTGGTGCGACGTCAGTAGAATCATTACCAGCTAATGCACTTGCTTATATAAAGCGCATTGAAGAAGTGACAGGAATCCCAGTTGATATTATCTCAACAGGTCCAGACCGTAATGAAACGATTATTAAAGTGAATCCTTTCGTTTAATTACTCAATTATTATTGTCATTAAAAACCAACCTTAGGGTTGGTTTTTGTTTTTCTAAGCCTGAAATATTTTGAAATGATGAATTACAAATAGTTGCAAAGCTTTGCAAATATCATCTTGCTAGTTATCCCACTAAATACCAATATAGAGATGAATACAACGAAGTAGCAAGTAACTATAGAGGTACATTATGAAAATACTTATTTCCGGTCACCATGTTGAGATTACTGAAGGCATTAAAAAGTCTATAGAAAATAAATTCTCTAAAATTTCTAAGCATTATCCGAGTATTATGGCACTCAACTCCACTATTACCGTTGAGCCAAATCAGCAAAAAGTAGAAATAACGACGAATTATGAAGGTACGAATATAAGTGTGAAGGCCTCAGATAAAAAACTTTATGCAGCTATTGCAAGCGCGGCAAAAAAATTACAGGTAGCCCTAGCTCGACGTAAAGGGGTTTTGTCTGCAAAATTTCATCAAAAGTATATTGTTGAGCAATCTGACAGTTTTCAAATGGTCTCATAGAGATTGCTTTATTAGAAACTTATAACTCAAAGCCGCTTTAATAGAGCGGCTTTTTTGTTAGTAATTTTTAGTAAAATAATACAAGTTGGACTACATTTGTATTGATATTAAATTAATTTCGAGATAATTGTACCTTGATTGGTTATAGGCTAATAAGTATATAAGATGACTATTTTATAAGAATTACCTTGGATAAATAGTGAGTATTTAGCGAAATAATGTGATTTAGCAAATGTAAAAGTATATGTTTAATATAGCTTACAGCGATTTAATATAGTCAAACAGGCTTGAAATGATGATAAGCAATGAAATACACTACACCCATAGGTAACATCAATATTCATCATTTGTTATATCAATATTAGTTGTGTATAGCCCATTTTAGATCTTTAGGAAGTAACTATGTCAGATTTTCGTCAACAAGCACTTGATTACCATGCTCAACCTACACCAGGAAAGATAAGTGTAGCGTTAACTACAGCAGCTGAAACTAGCGAAGACTTATCACTTGCGTATAGCCCAGGTGTCGCAGAGCCTTGTCGTGAAATCGCCAACAACCCTGACGATGTATATAAATATACTGCTAAAGGTAATACTGTCGCTGTAATAAGCAACGGTACAGCTATTCTAGGTCTGGGAAACTTAGGGCCTATGGCCTCAAAGCCAGTGATGGAAGGTAAGTCATTATTATTCAAACGTTTTGCTAATATTGATTCGTTTGATATTGAAGTGAAACATAAAACTATTGAAGAATTTGTTAATACTGTCGCTAATATTGCTGATAGTTTTGGCGGTATCAACCTTGAGGATATTAAGGCTCCAGAATGTTTCGCTATTGAAAAAGCTTTGATAGAACGTTGTAAGATTCCGGTATTTCATGATGATCAACATGGTACGGCAATCGTAACAGCCGCAGGTATGATGAACGCCCTAGATATTCAAGGAAAAGATATAAAGCAGGTGAACATTGTTTGTTTAGGTGCAGGAGCTGCGGCGATTGCTTGTATGGAGTTGCTAATCAAGTGTGGTGCTCAACGTGAAAAAATCTATATGCTTGATTCAAAAGGGATTGTGCATACTCGTCGTGATGATCTAAATGAGTATAAAAAGTTATTTGCTAATAATACCGACAAACGCACTTTAGACGATGCAATTGCTGGTGCTGATGTTTTCGTTGGGGTTTCTGGCCCAAATTTACTTTCGGCAGAACAAGTAAAACTAATGGCGGATAACCCAGTAATATTTGCTTGTTCAAATCCTGATCCAGAGATCAAGCCGGAAATCGCTCTTGCTGCTCGAGACGATCTAATTATGGCCACAGGTCGTTCAGATTACCCTAATCAAGTTAATAATGTTTTGTGTTTCCCATTTATTTTCCGTGGAGCGTTAGATGTTAGAGCCCGTACCATTAATGATGAAATGAAAGTGGCTGCAGTTCATGCGATTAGAGCACTAGCAAAGGAAGAAGTACCGAATGAGGTTTTATTAGCTAGTGGTGAAAAGAGTCTAAGTTTTGGTAAAGATTATATCATTCCAAAGCCTATGGATTCTCGTTTGTGTGCTGTCGTAGCTCAAGCTGTAGCCCAAGCTGCTATTGACTCGGGTGTTGCCGCTTTGCCTATGCCAAAAAATTATATGCAAAGTTAAGTTAAATACATCAAGTTTGCACTAATGATAAGGTCATGATATTAATTTATTATGACCTTTTTTATTAATGTAAGCTGAGTAAGGCAATGGCTAATGTAGCCGTTAGCGGTATATCAGTGGAGATTTATTATGTTAAACAATCTGATTAATAAAGCATGTATTGCTTTGTTGTCGACATTATTAGTTATTACAAGTTCATGTGCTCATCAGGAGCAGAATAATATGAAGACAGAAGCATCTGAAATGATTCAGGTAAAAGTTGTATACCTCGACTTTGAGGGAGGTTTTTATGGCTTAATTACCAATGAAGGTAAAAAGCTTTTGCCAATGAACCTAGCAAAAGAATATAAAATTGCTGATACCATATTGGAAGTCCAAGGTCAGGAAGTAACAGATATGGCAACAACAAAACAGTGGGGGACACTGTTTAAAATTTCTAATATTAAATTGATTAAATTAGGCAGTAAGTTATTACCAAATGAACATTAGGCATTAAAGACAACTCAGTGGTTGAGTGATAATAGTGACTATTGATTCTTGACCAGTAAATTGTATTTGATATAGCTGTTGGTAGTCTTGCTCGGTTAATGGTGGCATTTGTTGCTTAGATAATAGCTCCACTAGTTGCGGAGTCGTATTACTATGCCCCACAACTAGACTATTCTGCTTTCTTTGTTGTAATTGAATCGACAATTGCTCTAAATATTTAGGGTTATAGTTTTGAACAGCAATATTTTCAGCTTTAGCGAGTGGGCTTGCAGTTTGTTGAGTGCGTTGATAACTGGTGCTATATACTTGACTAATATTTACTTGTGACAATAATACCGCGAGTTGTTTTGCTCTAGCTTTCCCGCAAGGTGTTAAACTGGGATCAGTACCTTCTTTTTGCTTTTCAGCATGCCTTACCAAATATATGCTATAACTTTCAACAGCAAAGAGGTTAGCTGAGAAGGTTAAACTAAATAATATTACTATCAATTTTTTCATCGCGATTCAACCCTCTGCTGTTTTTATTAAAATAATCTATTCAATCCATTTAATGCTGCAACCCTAAATGCTTCCGCCATAGTAGGATAATTAAATGTAGTATTGATAAAGTATTCAATTGTATTGCCGCCATTGGTTTGTTGCATTATCGCTTGCCCAATGTGAATAATTTCAGCAGCATTTTCACCAAAACAGTGAATCCCTAAAATCTCTTTACTCTCACGGTGAAAAAGAATTTTTAAAGAGCCGACTAAACTGTTAGATATTTGAGCTCTCGCTAAATGTTTAAACTGCGCTCGGCCTACCTCATAAGGAATTTTGGCTTCTGTTAACTCTTGCTCTGTTTTGCCTACTGAGCTGATTTCAGGAATGGTATAGATTCCAGTAGGGATATCAGCAATGAGTTTTGCACTACTCTTGTGATCTATCATGGCTGATGCAGCAAGTCTTCCTTGATCATAAGCAGCGCTTGCTAAACTTGGATAGCCGATAACATCACCTACCGCGTAAATATTTTCTACATCAGTTTGATACTGATCATTTACTTTAAGTTGGCCACGGCCATCTGCTTCTAAGCCAGCATTAACAAGGTTTAAATCAACGGTATTACCCGTTCGGCCATTAGCAAAGAGTAAGCAATCAGCACGCATTTTTTTCCCTGACTCTAAATGCACAACAACCGCTTGGTCACTGGTTTCAACACGCTCAATTTGTTCTCCATGTCTAATAACCACACCATTGTTCCATAAGTGGTAACTTAACGAGTCTGACATTTCGTCATCTAAAAATGATAACAGACGATCACGCGTATTAATTAAATCTACTTTAACGCCAAGCCCCTTAAATATACACGCATATTCACTACCTATAACACCTGCACCGTATATTATGATGGAGCGTGGCTCATGTTTTAAAGATAATATGGTATCGGAATCGTAAACTCGAGGGTGGTTAAAGTCGATATCATCGGGTCTATAAGGATGTGAGCCAGTCGCGATTACAATCTTCTTTGCGGTAATTTTCTCTATAGAGCCATCATTTTTTAAAACTTGGATAGTATTGCTGTCAATGAAAGAGGCTTCACCAGTAATTAACTGAACACGATTTCTATCATAGAAGCCGCTACGAAGTTGTACTTGTTTGCGAATTACTGAAGATGCGTGGCTTAGAATATCTGAGCAAGTTAAATGCTTAGCTTTATCGTGACCTCTAAATAAAGGGTTCGAATTATACTCAATTAAACGACTTACACTTTGTCGTAATGCTTTAGAAGGAATAGTTCCCCAATGTGTACAGCCTCCACCAACATCTTTATAGCGTTCGATAATAGCTATCTTTTTTTCTTTTTTCGCTAATTCCATCGAAGCACCCTCACCACCAGGGCCTGTGCCTAATATGATGACGTCAAAATCGAAGTTTTCAATGTGCTGTTTTTTAGATTTGTTCAAAAGAGTGGCCTCAAATTCCTACTAATGAAAAAATTTTAGCAGGATTTGAGGAGAAAGGTAATAAGTCTTTGCTTTATTACCTTGATTTTTATGCAAGTTTTTCGGTTAAAATTTGCCAGCTTTTCCGTTGTTCAATGACTTTAGTTTTCAATTCATTATACTGTTTCATTAATTCAGACTTTTCTACATCAGCCATGACTTGTCCGCGCTTTTCTAATAGCAAGGTTTTACGTAGTTGATAATAATCATTTAGCTTACTGATTAATAAATCATATTCTTGCTGTAGTTGTTGCAGTGCCTGCTCCGCATTAGGTAATTTTATAGCCTTATCTTTACTACGTTTTAACGTCATAGCGAGGCGCATTTTCTCTACTTTATCTTCTGGAGATGTACGTAACTTAGACGTTAAGCCTAACCAGTTACAACTCTTTATTAACCATTTAGTCGGATCAAATTGCCACCAACGAATACCATTACGGTAATCATTTTCAAAAATATGATGATAATTATGATAGCCCTCTCCAAATGTTAGAAACGCTAAGAAGCCATTATCTCGAGCAGTATTCTTATCGGTATAGGTCTGCTTACCCCATATATGAGCTAATGAATTAATAAAGAAAGTCGTATGATGACTGGCAACTAACCGGAAGAAGCCTACCAATAAAAGGCTATTTATTAGGTTGCCGTGCCAAAGACCGAAAGCGATTGGAATACCAAAGTTCATAATCAAACACAGCAATAAATAATGTTTATGTTGCCACATCACTATTGAGTCTTTTTGTAAATCTCGAACATTTTTATAATCGTGGTATCTATGCGCTTGATATTCACGGCACATCCAACCGATATGTGAATACCAAAAGCCCATTTTGGCAGAATAGGGATCTACATCGTTATCATCTACATGCTTATGGTGAATACGGTGATCTGATGACCAATGTAAGATACTATTTTGTAGTGCAAAAGCACCACCTAGCGCAAAAATTAATCGTAAACTCCAATGGGCTTGATAAGTTTTATGCGACCATAATCTATGGTAGCCAGCAGTAATAGACATACCACAATATATAAAGCAAATTAATGCAAAGATAATTTCAGTGCTGTCGAATCCAGTAGTGAACGCGCGATATGGTACTGCAACCATAGCGACTAAAAATGTGGCAATGAAAATAGTTACATTGAGCCAGATAATTGGTGGTTTTTTCATTTCAGATCTCAGAGTTTTATCAAAATAATTTTAGCTTACACGTGTACGCTATGATTATAGTTTAGCTAGATCGTCAGACCAGTCAAGGAAATTCAATTTTATTTTTTAAATTTAATTGAGTATCCTGACATTAATGAAGGATTCCAGTATTATAGACATTATAGTATTAAATGAGTTTTAAGCATGAGTGGAGTTAGAGCACAGCAAAAAGAGAAAACCCGTAGACTTTTAGTTGATGCAGCTTTAAGTCAATTAAGTGCTGAGCGCAGTTTTTCTAGTTTAAGTCTTCGAGAAGTGGCTAAAGAGGCGGGCTTAGCGCCGACATCTTTTTATCGACATTTTACTGATATGGATGAGTTAGGTCTTACCTTAGTAGATGAGGCGGGTTTAACGTTAAGGCAGTTAATGCGTCAGGCTAGACAACGAATCGCTAAAGGGGGATCAGTTATACAGATTTCCGTTGAAACTTTTATGGAATTAATCGAAAGTAACGGCAATGTATTCCGCTTATTATTACGTGAGCGCTCAGGTACTTCTGCAGCATTTAGAGCCGCTGTTATAAGAGAAATTCGTTATTTTACTATGGAGCTTTGTGACTATTTACTACAAGCCAATGATCTAGACGCAGAAGTCGCTTATATGCAAGCGAATGCTGCCGTCACTATTGTATTTAGTGCCGGCTCAGATGCATTAGATATTGACGATAAACATGAACGAGAACAGTTATCAAAACAAACGATCCAACAACTACGTTTTATTGCTAGAGGCGCAGCAGATTTGAGTGACAGAAGAAAAACAGGGCATAAGTCTCGACGTCAACCGCGCAGTTAATTAAAGAGCTACTTTCGTGTTAAAACAACCCCTG
Source organism: Colwellia sp. KS18-150 (assembly GCF_057551365.1). NCBI lineage: Bacteria > Pseudomonadati > Pseudomonadota > Gammaproteobacteria > Alteromonadales > Colwelliaceae > Colwellia > Colwellia sp. KS18-150. The sequence continues at coordinate 115,245 of NZ_BAAJMC010000009.1, forward strand.
TTTCGATATGGTCAGTGTAAGGAAATTGATCAAACAAGGCGAACTGTTCAATATTATGAGTTTTAGTTAACTGTAAAAGGTTATCTTTTAAAGTATGAGGATTACATGAGATATAGATTACTTTATTAAAGCGGCTTACTAACTCTACACTATCAGGGTCTAGACCCGCTCTTGGTGGATCAACTAATACTGTATCGTAGTTATATGCTGTTAAATCAAACCCCTCTAATCGGCGGAATTTTCTCTCACCATTCATCGCTTGGCTAAACTCTTCACTAGACATTCGAACGATATCAATATTATCAATATTGTTAGCTTTGATATTAACTTGAGCAGACTTTACTGACGTTTTTGATATTTCTGTACCTAAGACTCTGTCAAAATTTTCTGCTAAAGCTATGCTGAAATTTCCGTTACCACAGTACAGCTCTATTAAATCACCTTTAGTATCAATCGTTGCTTGCTGTGCCCAATGGAGCATTTTTTCATTTACGCCACCATTAGGTTGCGTAAAACTATTTTCTACCTGCTGGTAAATGAATGTTTTACCTCCTACTTGCAAAGATTCCATCACATAATCTTTATTCAAGATGATCTTTTGCTTTTTCGCACGACCAATAATGTCAACAGGGGCAATCGAGGACAATTGCTCCTTCAGAGTTAATGCGGCACTTTCCCATTTAGTATCCAATGGTTTATGGTAAAGCAAACTAATTAGTAGCTCGCCACTGAGCGTAGAAAGAAAATCAACTTGAAATAATTTATAGCGAAGATCTGGTTTATCTTTAATTGCAATCAACAAAGCCTTCATTGCTTTATTAATTAATTGGCTAGCAACTGGAAAGTCATCGACACGGAATTTTTCCTTAGTAACGCTATTAAACATAATATAATAAAGATCTTCTTCCTGGTGCCAAACTCTAAATTCAGCTCTTAAACGATAATTAAGTTCAGATGAAGAAAAGACATCGGCGTTAGGCATGCTAAAGCAAGAAAATAGCTCTGTCATATCGTTTTGTTTTTTCGATAATTGTGTTGAGTAGTTATCGGGGTGAATATGACTAAACATGGGTATGCCTTGTGTGGGTGTATGACGAAATAAATTAAGACCGCGAATTTTACGCTCGCGACAGTTATTGTCTAGGTTTTTTTAAAAGAATAAACAAGCAGGCATAAAAAAGCCTACTAATGAATATACATTAGTAGGCTCGGTGTTGATTCGCTAATAAAATTTAAGCGTTTTCGTTATCTGTTCTTTCAGGACGTTCTTTTGCTTCTCTTACTTTCAAAGTGCGCTGTTGAAACTCAGTATCATTTAAAGCGGATATTGCTTTATCTATATCATTAGCTGCCATCTCAACAAAACCAAATCCACGGCGTTTACCAGTGTGTTTATCTTTCATTAAGCGTACAGATTGAACATGGCCATATTCAGCAAATAAATCTTTAACTGCAGCTTCGTTAGCACGATAAGGTAAATTACCAACATATAAGGTTTTGACGTCACCATCTGATGCTGCCGATTGACCGGTTATTGATGGTGGGGATAAATCGCTAAGTAATGGAGCAATCAAAGTACTAACTAATACTATAATAGCAATGATAGTAGGTGTTACCGAAATGTTACTAGCGATGAAATAAGCGATGATTGCAAACACTATCGCTATGACAAAGGTTGAGATTTGTGGAGACTTCATAATGAATACCTAATTATTATTTTAATGAGAAACTATATTTTACCTTACTTATATCTGCATATATTAACAAAAGGCGTATGCGAAAAAGTATAAATAAAACAATTCTATGTTACCGAGCTTTCATGATAGTGCAACAATAAGTGTAAAAAATATGCAAGTTTAGTCTGAAGATCTATAAGTAGAGTTAATTTTCACCTTATTGCATGTAATCTAAGCAAACAAATAAAAGATCCAAAATAAAGCTTGCGTGAATTTAAAAGATCTCTACAATGCGCAACCAGTTCCAAGGGGTTCAAGTAAATAGCTTAACCAACTGGACGTTTTGATAAGTTATCTCGTTTGATTTAATCATAATAAGTTAACTTAACGTTTACTTTTAATTAAGTAATGAGTTATTCGAAAGTTTGAAAAAAACTTTTAAAATAAATCAAAAAAAACGTTGACATCAAAACTCGGAAGCGTAGAATGCGCATCCGCTTCGAGGGAAAGCTTGAAGTAAAGGTTAAACACGAATGAGATGTTTAACTTATCCATTAGGATAAATTCTTTAACAATTAGTTATCATGCAATTTGTGTGGATACTCACATTAACTTGTTTTTACATAGTTTCTTCGGAAACAAAAACGCTTTAATGAACGATGTTCACGCAAATAAATATATACTTATATATGTAATGCGACATTTA
>NZ_BAAJMC010000010.1:0-113153 GCF_057551365.1 Colwellia sp. KS18-150
AAAAACACTACTTGTCTAAATATTAAGGCCTCTTTTTCAGTTGTAAAACTTCAAGGTAGCATTTAATAATATTAAAGATCATATTAAAGCTCTTATTACTTTTCCAAAGGCTAGCATAAATAGGTACGGCTTCCTTTGGTTTTCCTGATTTCCTTAGCTCGTAACCTAAGTTATACCTATTTTCATAAATTCTCTTTTCAAATAACCCTATTTCTTCTTTACTAAAAAGGTGACTGTATTGCTCAAGTTGTTTATTAAGATAAATATCCACACCTTTGAAGAAATATGAATAATTCTTGGTAACACTTTCTTCATGCTGCCTATATGCCGTTAATGGAGAGTTTATATAAAGAACTTGTTTAGCTGCCATTACAAGCTTTATCCATACATCAGCATCTTCACCAGCATAAAGATTTTCATCAAATAATATCACAGGATCTGATTTTTTAAATACTACAGAGCCTGTGTGCAAAGCAACGGTGTTGAGCATCATGAATTTGTAGAAGGTATTCGACAGTGAATATGCACCTGTAGCTGTATTTGTTAAATACTCTGCCGCATTAGTTAAAAAATTGACGTTCCCTAAGTAACTCCCCTCCATTTGCTTGCCATTTTTATCAATATAAAACATATCATGAAAAATAACGTCAGCTTCTGGAAAGTTATTTATGGTATTTACGACCATTGAAAAACGATTTTTATCCGCAACATCATCTGAGTCTAAAAAGGCTATGTAGTCGCCCTTAGCTTGTTTTAAGCCGGTATTTCTTGCTTTGCTGACACCTTCATTTTTTTTATCTATTAATTTAATTCGGCTATCTCGAGCTTGAAACTTCTGGCAAATAAAAAGCGAATTATCAGTAGAGCCATCATTTACAAAAATAAACTCAATATTTTCATAAGCTTGATTTATTAACGACTCTATTGTTTCAGTCAAATAATGAGCTTGATTGTAAACAGGTACAATAACTGAAATTAAAGGTTTTTTTATATTGTTCATAAATTCACTGCTATTTCATTATTTGAAACATGCAATTTACAAAAGCATGGGTCGATGTACCTACATTAAAGGCGTATTGATTTATAAAACTATTCTGCTCATCTTTTTTCTTATTCGATGAAAGTAAAGATTCAAGCATAGGTAGATCTTCTGCTTGCCAAGATAATACATGGCAAGCATCATAAATATCTGTTAATAAAAATTCAGCCTGACTATATTTATAAAGCGCATCATTGCCATCAAATACTGCAGTTATACCTAAAGACATTGCTTCAAAAAATATCGAGCTAATATCACTTATCACTAATTCACTATTAGCGCAAAGCTCTAATGTTGTGATACCACTGTCAGAGGAGTTTAAGGTAATATTTTGGGATATATCTTTAAAGTAATCTTTACCACCACATAATTCAGGTTTGAATAAATTAGGATGTGGGCTTACGACGACATTCGCAAAATTAATATTAGCTAAAACGGCTAACGCTTTATCTAAAGGTCCAATAAAATCAGAATTACCACACCAACTAGGAGCATAAACTATTGTTTTTTTATCATCATCCAGATTTAGTTTGTTACAAAGATGGCTTTTGTTCTTAACCACTGTATCGGTTATTGGCAGCCCTATCTTTTCTATCGACAAGTGCTTTGATGTCTCAAGTTGAGCCTGATAGGTCGGCTCACAAGCAACAAAACTATAATCATATTTTATTAACTCAGGGCTCACTGCATAATTTAGTTTAGGTCCCATGCCATGACCAAAATAAACTTTAGGACAGGTTATCCACCAAGGTTCCTCGCCAAATTCAGTTGAAATATAGATAGAAATTTTCAAATAGAATGGAATATCAGTTACGCTATTGTAAAGGCTTACTTTTTTATTTTCAGGTAAGGATTCAAACTTACCAATTAATAAAACATGTATGTTTTCGGCTAATAGTAACTCGTCAATTACAGGGCGAAGATGTGTTGCATGGAATGAGTGGGGAGCATAAAAAGCGACATATTTTTTAGTGCTCCATAAGTTGTAAATTCCTGATGATGCTTTATAAAGGAAGCTTTTTTTACTCCATTTAAGATTATTTTCCATTTGATATAACCTGATTCAACAATTGCACCAATTCTTGCGTTTTTACATACCTAGAATATTGCTGCACATTTCCGCGAGAAGAAAAGTTAGTGCTTAATAAGCTTTTTATTCCCTGAGATATTTCATCGACAGTAACAGCGATTACACATCCTTGGGCATTTTCCAGAAGCTCACCTGTGGCACTCATTCTTTTGGTGATACCTAAAATAGGTTTATTGGTTCTAATATATTCATAAGCTTTGCCTGGTATTTGATTTTCAAACAAAGAATCTTGTATTAGTAGTAATGCGCTAATCGTCATCATTTCTTTGAGCGATTCCTTATAAGGCAGCATGCCTCTAAATTCAACCAAGTTTCTTATGCCGAGCTCATTAAGTTTATTATCAAACTGCCCATTATTTACAGCCCCGCGAAAAGCTAAAACAAAATTAGTTTCATCAACAACACCCTCTTTTTTCAACTGGTGTAATGCTTCAAATAATGCCGTTGGATCTCGGCCATTTTCATAGACAGAGCCACTGTGTAATAAAACAAACTTATCATCTAAGTCTTGTTTACTAGCTGTTAAGCCATCAAAGTTGGCTTCATCAAAGCCATTTTCAATCACTTGGAATTTTTTCAATAATTCATTCGGGTATAAGCGATGATACAACTGTGCGGCTCTTGAAGTGGTAAAAACAGCTTTCTCGCAATTTTCTATGGTTTTTTTCTCTATCCATTTAGCAACAGCACTATACTTTTGTACATTACTGTCGTATCGACATTGAAGGGGATCTCGGTAATCAGCCACCCAAGGTATTTTGCTATTTTTTTGCAACTTATAGGCGATATAATGAGCTGTAGAGATAGGGTAAGTTGACCAAATAACTTCCGGTTGATATTTCTTAATTAACTTTTTACCTAATGGAATTGCTGTAATCGCCCAGCTCCACCACTTATCAGGCACCTTGCTCCAGCCAAAGTATTTACCTTTAATAGAGAGGTCTCTAGAGGCATCTAATGCATGACTGCGATAAACTTTTATATTACTACCAACAAGCTGTTCTGGATCAACCCTTTGGTGAACATTTTCATTCACAGTTAAGACTACAGGCTGCCAACCCAACTCACTTAAATACTCAGCAAACTTTAATGTTCTCTGCACCCCTGCACTTTGACAAGGGGGAAAATCTAGCGCGATCATTAATATTGTTTTATTTTTTTGCTTTACCATTAACTTATTTAGCCTTTACCTATAAGGCTATAAGCTAACCTTAAAACAAATTTAATCTCTGTATGATCCCAAGTTGACAAACGCTTCAGTGCAAACTTATCTGCTTGTACGTTATTGATATTGCCGGTATCTGTCGAGAATGCCGCTTTATAGCCGGCTGCTTCTGCCATGCTTTGATGTATGGGTGTGAAGTCTTTAGAGGTTTTTCCATTAGGATAAGCTAAAAACTCTACTTCAGTATTGATAACTGATTCTAACTTTTTTTTACATTCAGTAATTTCATGCTGCGCCACAGAATCCGTTTCTACTTTCAAGATAGGATGATTAACGGTATGAGCTCCTATAGTCATTCCAGCTTCTTTCATTGTAATAATTTGCTGACTATTTAAGAATTGAGGCTCTAGTTTAGGTTTACCCGTAATACTCAATAATTCATCAATTAACAGTTGCCGTTTTTCTAAAGGGTTATATTTAATTGCTTCTAATATTTTCTTCAGTGATGCGAGCTTTTCATTGTAAGTGGTTAATGGGTATGTCTGATCCTGAAATTTAATATATTCTCTGTCTATAGGTATTTGCATAATAGCTTCTGAAACCAACTCGTCCCATAAATACCCTTCTTCAAAGCCAGATGTTGAGATAAAGAAGCTTGCTAAAAGGTTATGTGATTTTAACAAACCAAAAATTGTTTCATAGCTATCAACATAGCCATCATCAACTGTGATAACTATGGCTAAGCTAGGCAACTTATTTTGCTCTACTAATGTTAAAGCTTCTTTTAAATCTAGAACGGTAAAGTATTTCGCCAACCAAGAAAGCTGCTTATTAAATAAAATTTCATCAGTAAAAAGCTGATTCTTTATATTATTTACATTACCTACACGGTGATAGGTTAAAACCCCTAAACGGTTTTTAGTAGTACAAAAAGAAAGTACTTTTAGCACGACTTTCAGGAAAAACTGTAAAATCATCTTCCTGAACCACCGTTTTGATAACGATTATGCATGATTGCAGAAGTAACCCCTAATTCATTTCTTGCCACAATACTACCTAAGCAATGCGTTAAAGCATATAAAGCAAATGACAAGTCAAAATAAGGTAAACTTAGTGCTGCCCCACCGACGCAATAAGCGACTAATGAAACCTTTAGCATCCGAGCCAAACCGATAGCCCACTCATCTTTAGACGACTTCACTATCCAGGATAACTTCCTAAATGTTAATAATATAATAAATAAAAATATGAAAAGACCAATAAACCCATGATCCCCTAATACTTGAAAGTAAATACTGTGAGCTGCCTTAGGAAAGGGAGCTCTATAACTACTTGTATCGACAATAAAATCTAGTTTAGAAAATTCAGGCTCATAGAGGTGCCACATTCCATAGTTTTGTCCGGCTTTAAATCCAGCACCAAATATTGGATTATCCGATGCCATTAATACCGCTTGCTTCCATGCAGCAATACGACCAAGAAAAGAGTCGTCTTGTTGCATATTTTCTATGGTATCCATTCTTTCAAACCAGCTATCAGGCGCAAAGGTAACAGTACCAGCTACTGTTATAGATAACATGAATATAACTATAAGCTTCCGTTTACTTTGGAGGAAGAAGTACCCCCCAACCACTATTAAACCCAGTAACCCACCTCGAGAGAAAGAGCCAACAATAGCAATAGCACTAAATGCAATTGCCCCCATCAAGCCGAGTCTTAAAATTTTATCTTTAGTTTGTGTTAGCAAAAATATTAATAATGGAATGGCCATATTTATCGCCAATGCCAGCTCATTTCTATCTTCTAATCGGCTACCTTCAATACCTCGCAAGGTATGCCCGCCACCACTGATGACATACTTAATCCCTTCGCTAGCACCAAAATAGGAGGCAGATAGAGCAATAGCCCATAAAAAAACGTTAACATGGTGTTTTTCTTTTAAGGTAAGAATACAGAAAATATAGAAGACTATAATCTTCATAAATAGATTCCATTCTCGCCACACTACATCGGGGTTTGAAAGCGTTATAAAACTTGAAATAGTTGCCCAGAAAAAAAACAGAATAATGGTTATGGTTATACCTGATAGATCTGTTTTAATTTTATCTTTATGAATTAAGAATGAAATCAAAGTCGCCAAAGCAATCAATAAGTTATACCTAAGACTAGATGCTATCCCCCAGACCCAACCATTAGGGAAAAACATACCACTCCAGATCCATAAAGAAACACCTATATAAGGGCGTCTAAAAATGAAATAGAGCAATATAGGGAAAACGATTAGCATGAATATATCGCGCATTACTTGTCTTCCTTATCGTTTTTTACTGCCCAATAACAAAGGTAAGTAATAGCAATCAAATTAACCAAAAAAAGTAAACTATCCACTGTATTACCCCTTCGATAACACTGTAAATTCATCAACAATTTTTGTGGCATTAAGCTGCCACAACAACCCTTGTTCTTGAATCGAGTTAAATGAATTTTCACTAATAGCGTCATTTAGTTCAGAGTCAGCTAGTAATAATTCTAATTTGCGTACCATATCGGTTAAATCGTCTGATCGGAATAATAAACCGTTCTTCTCATCTGCAATTAATTCTTTAATATTCTCTGTATCTGGGGCAACTATAGCTAAGCCTTTAGCGAAATATTCCATCATTTTTAAGGGAGACGCCCATGGCGTTACTGCCGGCTGCAACGCTATATCCATTTGATCAAGCCAATATGGCATTTCAGCTCTTTTAACTAAGCCTGTGGATTCAAACTGCTTATCAAAGCCCAAGTCGATGGCCTGTTGCTTCAGCTCTCCAATAACAGGGCCGTCACCAACCACTAAGAAAAATAAATCTTCTCGTTTTGTTTTAGCTAATAATTGCATTACTTTGTCTAATTGGTGCCACTCACGACAAAATCCAACAAAGCCAATAACTAACTTTCCTTTATATTTGTCAGCACGATTACCAATATTTTTAGCTTTAAAAACATTGGTATCAACGCCATTATGCGTTACTGAAATTCTATCTTTAGTCACACCAGCATCAATCAAATAACCCTCAAGAACCTTTGTCACAGGCAAAGTTAAATCAGCTTGGCGCCAGACATAATGCTCACTCCACTTAGCAAGCCAGTTTATTGAAATACCCGTGTAAGTCGAGCGCTCAATATATAACGGAGAGTTCACCTCTAATATAAAAGGCAAATTAAAAAGTTTTTTAGCCCAAATTCCTGAAGGAAGGTACAAATTACAACGCTCATAAATACAATCGGGTTTGTGTTTTATAATGGCTTTACATAACTTGAAGAAATCATAAAAACAGTATGCAAACTCTAGCAACTCAGAAACAAAGTCAGGTAGTTTACTACGTAACTTAGATACCCAACCACCATCACTACCAAAGTCACTGGTTTGTGCAACATTAGGGGCAACCATGATAATTTCATGCCCTTGCGCTAGCAGTTGCTTAGTAATTTCTTCAATATGTACATATTGGCCATCTTTAGAGGCGATTCGATGATGATATAAAATTTTCATTATGTGTTTATTATCCGGTTAAAGATCTCATGTTGACCAGCAGAGGTTGAGTACCAATCAAACTGTTCAGCATACTTTCTTGTTGCCTCTCTACTTGGTAGGCTTTTCAATAATTGGCTAATACCATCTTTAATTGATCCAACATTTCGATCAACTAACACACCTGCTTCTTTACTCGCAACAACTTCAGGCGTACCCCACACTTTAGTTGCTACTACCGGCGTACCTGACGACATTGACTCTAACAATACATTCGCCCAACCTTCGCGGCTAGAGGCTAATATTGTAATATCTGCAGCCCTAAACCATTTATTCAGCGCTTCTTGCGATAAAGCACCGAGAAAAATCACTCTTTCTTCTAAACCTAACCTTTTTACTTGAGCTTGAAGTTTTTTCTCATCAGGGCCATTACCCGCGATGGCTAATGTAACATTATCTAACGATTGAATAGCGTCAATGATCAGGTAATGCCCTTTTCGCTCTATTAACCAACCCACTGACATCACTAATTTAGTGTCTATGTTTAGCTCAGATTTTAATTGTTGCTGCTCAGCACTGTTTGACGGTTTAAATAGTTCCAGATTCACGCCGTTTCTAAGCACTGTAACATCAGCATTATTTGCACCCAAGCTAAGCATTTCATCTTTTAGCGCTTGGCAAACTGTCATCATATGTGCAGCTTTGTTAAATACGGACTGTATCATTTTTCGTGCTTTTGGCTGCTCAGGAATTAAATTAATATCTGTTCCCCTTGCAGTGCAGGTAAACGGAATCTTAAATTTTTCGGCAACTTTTTCAATGGCGACGCCATCAGGGTAAAAATAATGCCCGTCAATGACATCAATTTTTTTATCTTCCTTTTTCAATTTTTTGATAGATTTTGTAATAGCTAACTTCATAAACAAAGGCGTTAAATACATCCCCACTTTAGGTATTACAATATACTTGGGGTGATGTACTTCTATGCCATTTCTAACTTCTTTATCTACAACCCCAGCAAATTTTGCATATTCACCAAATCGAGATGAAGAGAAAGGAAACCAAGGTACTGGCGCAATGACAACGGGTTTAATATCAGGGAAATCTGCAACTAAATTACGCAGGCGGGTTTCAACAAAGATCCCATGTTTAGGATCCTTGTTATTGGGGTATAAACTACTAATGGTTAAGATATTCACTTAGTAGATTCCCTTTCAATAAACTGACCTAACATCATTAATGTCCACAATGACGCGGCATGATCTTTAACCCCGCTAGTGTGTTCAGTAAGCATTTTTTCTACTTTGTCGGTATTAAATATTTTTGTCTCAATAAATGCGGGTGATGTTAATAGCTTTTGTAACTTAATTTTTAATGGACCTCGTAACCATTGTGCTAAAGGAATGCTAAAGCCCATTTTATTACGATATAAGTTATCATGAGGTACGTGAGGTTCAAGGTGTTTCTTAAACACTGCCTTACCTTCACCTTTATTTAGGTTTTGATTCGATGGTACTTTGAAGCCCCACTCAATAAATTTATGATCTAATATTGGTACCCGAACTTCTAAACCATGCGCCATACTGGCACGATCTACTTTGGTATTTATATCACCGGTAATCCAAGTTTTATAATCTAAGTATTGTGCTTCTTTTAAGGGATCATCAAATGATTTACCTTCAAGGGCTTTATTGAATACTTCTGAGGAGTTATAACCATTTAACTTAGCTTTGAATTCATTGCTATAGAGTTTGGCTCTTTCATCTACCCTTAGTTTACTCATACTATTTAAGTAGGCATCACTATTAGAAAGCGCTAAAGATTGAAATGTGGTTTTTGCCCTTAAAAACTGCGGTGCCCAGTCAAGTTTAGGGTAAGCCTTTCCCAACAAACCAAATACCGGTTTACGAATGGACAAAGGTAATTTATCGCGTAATTTTTGCTCTGCCATATGCAGTTTATATCGCCTATAACCCGCAAAAAGTTCATCACCGCCATCACCTGATAATGCAACAGTTACATGTTTTCTTGCTAACTCACATACTCTATAAGTAGGTAGGGCTGAACTATCAGCATAAGGTTCATCATAAATATCAATAAGCTTATCAATTAAATCAAAGTCTTCATGGTTTACCATTTCGACATGGTGATTAGTCTCGTATCTATCAGCAACCAACTTAGCAAAATCAGTTTCGTTAAATTGAGGAACATCAAAACCGATGGAGCAGGTATTAACAGGGCTGTCCTGTAGCTGTGACATCATAGAAACTATGGCGCCTGAATCAACACCACCGGATAAAAAAGCGCCTAAAGGCACTTCTGCCTCCATTCGGATATTCACCGCTTCTTTCAAATGATTTATTAACTCTTTTTCAACTTCTGCCTCAGTTAATTCTTCACTTGCTTGCCATGGAAGATCCCAATACTGAGTTGATACCAGTTTTTCAGGAACATCTCCTTGCTTCAAATGCAAAAAGTGACCGGCCTCTAATTTAAATACATCAGTAAATATTGTTTTTGGATCAGGTACATAGCCGAAGGTTAAATAATCTTCTACGGCTTGTGGGCTGATACTTTTTGAACAAAGAGGGTGCTCACGTAAAACTTTTAATTCTGAGCCAAATATCACACTGCCATCTGACAATAAACTATAGTGCAGCGGCTTAATACCAAGGCGATCACGAGCAACAAATAACTCTTTCTTTTTTTCATCCCAAAGGATAAAGGCAAACATGCCACGGAAATGGTGCACACAATCAACACCCCACTCTTGCCAAGCGTGAACAATAGTTTCGGTATCACTTTTTGTTTGAAAATTATAACCTAATGCAGTTAGCTGCTCGGCAAGTTCATGGTGATTAAAAATTTCACCATTAAATACCACAACAACACTTTTCTCTTCATTGTATAAAGGTTGATGTCCGCCAGCTAAATCAATAACAGACAGTCTTCTATGCCCAAGCCCTACTCCAGATTTAATATGATAACCTTGATCATTTGGACCACGATGCGCTTGCACATTATTCATTGTTTTCAGCAAGTCTGCATCAATGTCAAAGTCGTTGTTAAAACTAAAGATTCCGCTAATACCGCACATGACTATCGACCTAAAGAATTGTTATAAAGGGTTAAGTATTCATTAACCATATTTTTTTCAGAAAAGTTAGCTTCAATAAAAGCACTACCCGTTTTACCATGTTGTTCGATTAAACTGGGCATATTTACATATGCTTTCATTGCTTGGTATAACTGCTCAATATTTTGTTTATCCACCAAATATCCATTTTGCTCATTAGTTATCAACTCAGGTAAACCACCAACACTCGTGGATATAACTGGCAAACTCGATGCCATGGCTTCCAATACGGTCATCGGAATCCCTTCGGCAATGGAAGATAATACAAAGACATCGGCATTAGCAAGTAACTGGGCAATATCGTTTCTTTCCCCGGTGAACTCTATGTTTTCTTCAACGTTAAGCGATTTGGCTAATTGCTGTAATGACGCCATTTGCCCGCCATCACCAACTATCGTTAATTTTACTTCGTTCTCGTGTAAATCTGATTGAGCTAACTTGGCGAATGCAGTGATTAATCCGGCTTGGTCTTTTACTAAATCAAGACGAGCAACATGAATATACTTGATTGTATTATCTTGTTCTCGAAGTTTAGCTGTTCTCTTTCTGTTAAAACTTTCAGTATTGATACCATTACGAATTAATACTATTTTTTTAGATGGAATATCAACTGTGCTTTCAAGCCATTGTGCTAAATCTGTAGAAACAGGTACAAAATAATGAATAAAAGGTGAAACTAACTTACGCAACAAATTATGTTTTTTATTTAAACCATGTGGATCAGAGTTATCTCTTCCATGCTCAGCATGAATATGACCTTTAACTCCCGCCAATTTAGCGATTACATGATATTCAAGCGCGGCTAAGTTATAAGTATGCAAGATAGCGGGCTTAATGCTTCTTAATAAGCTAAATAATCGCCAGTGGCTAGCAAGGTCTTTACCAGATTTTTTATTCAACTGATGTACTTCAACCGACTCATTAAGATGGTTAGCAAAATCTGAAACGTCCGTTAACGAGATGACTACATGTCTGAAGCTATGATCTTGCATGGCATTAATGCAGTTAACCATTACCCGTTCCAGTCCACCAATATCAAAACGATATATAAGGTGCACAATAACGGCTTTATTAGAGTGTTTAATTGAATTCAATTAGTCACCCTTTGCTAAAAGTTGAGCTAAACTTTTCTGTAATTTTTGTTCTAAACTAGGTGAATTAGCTTCCCCGGCAATAAAAACAGCATTTAACTCGCTAAAATCAGACTGCCTGAATAAACTCTGTACCGCCTGCATAAGTTTAACTTTAGTACCTGAAATACTCTTAAAGTTAGCCACTTTATATTGGTATATATAACTAGCGGGTGCGCCTTGAATATTTCTAAGATGCACAATCAAAGCAGGCTCATTAGCAATATTAACTTGCTTTGATTCTATAATTGTCCAAGCATCATGGTTGTGTAATACGTTATCAAAACTTATCAACTCGCCTTGAGTTTGTTTATTACCATAAACTGATTTGAAAATTTCCAAACCTGAGCTGCCTTGAACATGCGAGCGTTCAATACCGTCTTTGAACGTAATACCCCATACAGAACGGTCGATACTTTTACCCGTTAATACCGCTTGTGGGTTTGCGGGCTTATGGATAACAGGAATGGCATGAAATAATGCGAAAGTGACTGCTAACAATATCAGTGCAGTGATACTACTGGTATTTTTGAAAGCAAAATGGGTGCTTTTCGGCTCATTTTCTACACTATGTTTTGATTGTCGTGTTTTGCTAGGGTTAACATCTTTGTCTGCAAAGAGACCACCAATCCAAAACATCAACATGATCACAACACCAAAAAATAACCAACCATAAATTAAATGGTCAACACCGGTGGCATACTTCATATCTGAGTAATAAGCGATAGCAACAATGCCATAAGCTCTAATACCGTTAGCTAAAATAGGTAAAAATAAAGAGAAGCAAATAAAGATAATTTGCTTATGAGTTTTGTTATAGGTGAGATAAGCAAATAAAGTACCTACCGCTAAAGAGGCAATTAAATAACGAATACCTGAGCAGGCCACAGCCACTTCAAACATACCAGTAGGTATCTGAATGTATAAGCCATCAACGTATACAGGTATACCATTTATTTTTAAGAAAACCACCGTAAACCAAGCTGTAACATCTTGCAGCCAAGGAATTAAATTCTCCCCCATTGGCACCGCAAAAATCAAATAAGCGAGTGGAAACTTATAACGCCAAGCAAGTTTATTACCCACCATCAGCCAAACGATACAAATAAGCGAGACGACAGCAGATAATTGCCCCAAGACATTAATGTCTGCGGCATATGAAAATAACCAAACAAATAATGAACCGGCTAATATGGGTAATGGTAACCACGTACTTTGTACTTTGCTTGCTAAAAGGTTTTCTTTATCACGCCATAATAGCCAAATACTGATGGGTAAAATAAAGTAGCCATGTGCAAAAGTATCAGAGCGTGACCAAATAGCTTCCATTCCTAGAATAGCATCTTGGTAAACTATGCCCCATACAAGTAATAAAACTGAAAACAATGCAAGGAAGCGTTTATCGGTTATATTCATGCTATTACTTCCTTATCGACAAAATACTGACCTAATGGCGTTAAAGTTTGCTGCCAAGTAAAATTACCTAATACCCATTGTCTGCTCATTACATCATCACTAGTTTGAGTAAAGAATTTTAGGCACTGTTGGGCGAATTGCGCCTCATCATCAATAATGGCGATATCGTTATTACTTTCGGCATTAATACCTTCCATTGCCATGCTTGAAATGACTATGGCTTTATTTAATGACATAGCCTCTAGCACTTTATTTTGAATACCTCTCGCTATTTGCATGGGTGCGACAACACATTGAGCGTTTGCAATAAAGGGGCGAACATCATGAACACGTCCGGTAACCTCAACACCTGGCAACTGAGCAAGCGCTTTCACTTCGCTGCTGGGGTTGCCACCAACGATACAAAAAATTGCCTTAGGCTCTTGCTTGAGAACCAATGGCCATACTTCTTTAGTAAACCATATTACGGCATCGATATTAGCCCAATAATCCATAGCACCAGTAAACGAAATAAAAGGCGCATTAGGGATTAAAGGCTCTGGTGAAAATTCAGCTTCAGGATCAAAGAAGTCAACATCAACACCGTTTAATAAGCCGTGTACTTTAGCTTGCTCACTTACGGGTTGTCTGTCTCGAAACAGTTTTGCTTCATCAGGAGAAACAAATAAGCTGTGATCAAATTCCGCACAAATTTTATCTTCATAATCTGCTAGCAACTGGTATTCTCGTTGAAAAACCCATTTGGCTAAGCCAGTTTTTTTCTCGGCATATTGACGCCACTTGTCAGAGTCTACATCAACAAAATCAATAACTCGCTTAATTGATTTATAGTCATCGCCTTCACAGTACTGCGCCATAGATGAAGAATAAACAAACACCTTACTGATATTTTCAGTTAACAGAGTGCGGTTACTCCATTGCTGCATACGTTTATCAAAATAATAAGGCAAGGTGATCGGCTTACCTGTTAGTAATGAAGTTAGCCCTTTTAGTTTGGCGAAGGTTTTATTTTGATCTAAATGAAAAATGCTGGCGCAATACTCTTCTAAACCATTAACATATTGTTTATCAAAAGGATCATCGATAAAACAACCTAGATGAATTTCATATTGTTCAGACAGTTTTTTTAAAATATTAAAAGAGCGAATTTTATCGCCTTTATTCGGCGGAAAGGGAATACGGTGGCAAAGGAAAAGTAATGGCTCTTTTTTGTTAGCAGCTGTCATGATGAGTTAGCCTAAATACTTAGACAAGAAAGGGCCAACAATCTGGCTAACTTTTAATGGTAACTTTTGCCACATACTAATAAAAAATTTGTATTTGGGATTATTAGGGCTCAGGTTTGGCAAACTGTCTGCTTTTACTAAATGATAATAATAATGCAGCGGTTTCGGCTCCATACCCCAGTTCTTTTTGTATTTGTATGGACCACTATCATTTTTACTTCGACCAAAATCAAACCATGTTTTACCCTTAGCTTGAGCATGACACATCACTTGATAGTACATGAAATCTGCACTTTTAAGTCCTCGAGCACTATTATTACCGCCACCATAGTAAGGTAGAACCTGCTCGTTAAAATAAAAATTCATTACTGCAGAAGACGGCTGATTATCTTTACTACGAATCACCGTTATGTCGGCGCAATCAGCAAAAGTTTTCATCAAGTTTTCAAAATATCGTTTAGTAAATATTGGCGTACCTAGATTTCGGTAGCTAGTAGCAAGCAATTGATAAAAATCAGAAAAGTCGTTTTGGTATGTTGATTTAGCTGATGAACTATCGCTGATGGAACAAAGTAGTTCATTTTTTAATGAATGACGTATTACCGCTCGCTGCTTTTTCTTAACCCCTGCAAGAATCTTATCGCTATCTTCAGCAAGGTCACAGCCAAAAGTACTATGCACTTGTTTTAACAATAAATTTGACTCTTGAGCATCTTTATAACGTAATTCGAGGTAGTCGACTTGTAGTTGCTCAGCAAGTTGACAAGCTTCTTGCTCTAGCTGTGCGACAATATCTGTAGAATCAGCGATTGCTCCGCCATAAACGCAAAAAGGGGTAGAAATAAGTGCATGACCAAATAATTGGCTTTTCACTTCTACTAAAGGTAAGACCCCTTTTATATTGCCATCATGAATAGCATATAAAAAATAACAAGCATGGTTGAAGCTTTCTTTTATGACGGTATGCCAGCCGCTAAGATGAAAAAAACTCCCTTGTGAATGAGCTTTTACATATTCATCCCACTGAGGAAATAGCGATGATGATAAGTGTTTAATTTCACAATGATTAGTCAAGTTTCCATTCTCTTATTGTTATTTTATAATTTTTCTTATTCGCCTTGTACGCCTATATTTTCTTAAGCATATTTAAGCGCGTTAACATTACACCGTTTATCAATATGATTATTTATTTAAATAAACACTTTTCATGGTGTCCCATTGATAATCTTCCAAAAGGCGTACTACCTTGCCTTCCATACTAGACAAATTCAAGTAATGTCTTAACTTTGATTTTATTGGTGCGCCTTTAACTTTAGGTTGCTGCGGATCTATTTCCCAAGGATGAAAATAAAAACTGTAAGGTTGCTGTTCGGTTTTTAAGTAATTATCAATACGCTTTTTAGAAAGCCAATATGGATAAAGTCGAAAGTAACCACCACCACCAATGCCTGTATTTTGTTCATTTTTTCGCGAAGTTGGGACTGGAATTTCAATAATCCCTTTGCCATTCACTTCTTCTGGTCGAGTATACATAAAACGCGGCCAATCAGGGACGCCGTATAGATCATGCATTATTGGATAAGTACTCGAGCTATATTCAAAACCAAGCTCAATTAAAATATCATAAGCCCAAGTGTTAGTGTCATTAAACGAAAAACTAGGCGCCCGATAACCAATAATTTCCTGGCCGGCAGCATCTTCTAAGATTTGCTTACTTTTACTAACATCTTGGTGAAACTGATCAACACTCATTATCGTTGCTCGTTGATGAGAGTAACCATGACTTGCTAATTCATGTCCTTGATCAACAATAGCCTTAATAAGTGCTGGACAACGTTCAGCTACCCAACCTAAAGTAAAAAACGTACTTTTAATTTGGTACTGCTCAAATAACTCAAGTAAGCGGTAGGTATTTCTCTCGACCCTTAATTCCAGACTTGACCAATCTGCCCGAGTAATACTCTTTTCAAATGCCGATACGTGAAAATAGTCTTCTACATCAACTGTCATCACTTGTTTTATTGGTAAACTACTCATACAACTTAACCATTCATCTCGAGCTTATTTATGAAAATCATTATCTACCCTTACCGAATAAAACAATTTCAACCGTTCTAATCAAAATCAGTAAGTCTAATAAAAAACTACGGTGCTTTATGTAATAAAGATCATACTTAAGCTTCTCAAGAGAGTCTGCTTCCGTTGAGCCATACGGATATTTTAATTGTGCCCAACCAGTTAAACCAGGCTTAACATTATGACGTTCATTAAAGTAAGGTATTGTTTTTATTAACTGCTGAACAAATTGAGGTCGCTCTGGCCTAGGGCCAACAAACCCCATATCACCGCGCATTACATTATAAATTTGTGGTAACTCATCAATTCGATATTTTCGTAAGAAGTTACCGGTTTTGGTTATACGTGGGTCGTCTTCACAAGCCATTTGTGCGCCAAACTTTTCCGCATCTAAACGCATACTTCTAAACTTAACAATATTAAAAGGTTCGCCATCTAGACCCACTCGTTCTTGAAAATAGAACACTGGCGCTTTAAGACCCTCATCTAATTTAATTAAGATGATGGTTATTAACATTACAGGCCAAGTAACAAGTAATAAGAAAAATGCCAGCGTGGCATTAAAAATCCAATCAAGGCTATTACGAAGATAATTAGCTGAGGCAAAGCCGTTAGAATAAATAACCCAACTTGGGTATATCAAGTTCACCGCAATTTGTCCGGTTTCTCGTTCGATAAAATCGAGTATTTCAGTGATCTCTACGCCACGAATCTTACAAGCAAATAACTCATCAACAGGTAGGTTATTACGACGCTCATCGCTGGCAACAACAATTTCATCAATTTCATGCTCTAAAGCATAGTTGACTAGCGAGCCTTCCAAATCGATACGGGTTTCCTCTTTAATGCCTTCTTCAGAATCACCGCCCATTATAATAAAGCCATGTACTGAGAAGTTTTGCCTGTCAACATCACGTCGCATCCTTCTTTCGATAATAGAAGCACGTTCACCTGCCCCCAAAATCAACACTTTACGTTTATTAAAACCAAAAAAGTCGACTTGAAAGGTGAAATATCGAAATGATGCAACCAGCACAACACTGAGCAGTGAAGAAAGAGCGACCATCTCTATAGGCAAAATATTTTGACCGTACAAAGGGTTAAGAAGTGTCAAAATGAAAAAGGCAACGGCGATACACATTAATAATCGACGAAACACTCCGCGGAAATTAACACGTAACTTTGAATTATATAAACCCAGTGCTAAACAACTTAACTGGTTAATAATGGCAAAGACTATCGCATAAATGAAAAAATAGTCATAAGGGATCAGATGTGCATTAATGAAGCCCACTAAACTATTACCGTAATAGGTTAATGGCAGCGCACAAAAAAACAGAATCAATTCCATTAGAATCAATGATTTACTGCTGAGTGATAAATCTTTAAATTTAGGGCTAGACATATGAGGCTAGACTTCCTTCTATTACTACGCTAGAAAACCAGTAAACATTAACCTACCCGACATTAAAGTCAAAATACTTTAATGTCTAAGCTATATCTCACGAGTGTATGTAACGATAGAGTGCGCACACTAATTTTATGAAGAATGATTCTATCAAAATTACTGAAAAAGTTAACGATTAATTTACACAAGTTAAAATGTGTGCATCTACCAAAAAAATACAATACAATCATTGCCAGAAAATAAAAATTAACCATTTGAAGTTAAAAGGGTCGAACCATGGACAAACGTTTTACCGATACACTAAAGATATTTATTGTGCTAGTTTTTGCACAGCTTATCTCAGCATGTAGCACAGGCGCTGATAAAGCACTTAATACCGCAACATTACACCCATCAAATACTGCAGATATCAACTCCTATAAATACCTTATTGGTGCTGGTGATGTATTGAATATTTTTGTCTGGCGAAATCCAGAAGTATCAGGATCATTTATTGTACGTCCTGATGGTATGATCACTACTTCATTAGTAGAAGATATTGCTGTTTCAGGTAAAACTCCTACTGAATTAGCGCGTGAAATTGAAAAAATATTATCCACCTATTTGCGTGATCCTGTTGTTACCGTTACCGTTAATAACTTTGTTGGCCCGTTTAGCGAACAAATTCGAGTTATTGGTGAAGCAGCAAAACCACAAGCGATTAGTTACACTCAGCATATGACTTTACTTGATGTCATGATTCAAGTTGGTGGATTAACTGAATTTGCCGATGGTAATGATGCTGTTTTAGTGAGAATTGAAAACGGTAAACAAATGCAATATGAAATTATGATTGACGAGCTTTTAAAGGATGGTGAAATAGCCGCCAATGTTGATATGTTGCCAGGTGATATCATTATTATTCCTGAAGCATGGTTCTAAAATATTAGTTCACAGATTTAAAGTTGCCTTTAAGCTATCTAGTTTAAAGGCAATTATGGTTAATGAAATATAATTGTATAAGTTTTACAGCCTGTTATTTATAGCAGTCAGGCGATAGAGGTCTAGGAATGCAAGAAATACTTGAAGAGATAATTGATTATCTAAAAGGAATTTGGATAAAACGTAGATATATCATTATCTCTACGTGGCTTATCTGCCCAATTGGTTGGTATTTTGTCGCAGCAATGCCTGATGTATACAAATCAGAAGCACGCGTTTATGTTGATACACAATCATTATTACGACCTTTGTTGCGTGGTCTAACAGTAGAGACCAACCCAAATACACAAATTCGTTTGATGGTGAAAACATTATTAAGTCGTCCTAACCTTGAACGCATATCTCGTATGACCGACTTAGATGTTCAAGCTACTAATACCGAGCAATATGAAGCGATTATTAAAAGACTTAAGAATAATATTAAAATATCTAGTGCTGGTCGAGAGAATATTTACACATTAAAAATTGAAGATAGAGACCCTGAAATGGCAAAGAATATTGTTCAGTCGGCACTGACAGTATTCATTGAAAATACTTTGGGTGAAACTCGTAGTGATTCAGACAGTGCTCAAAAGTTTCTCAACGCACAAATAAAAGAATATGAAAGCCGTTTAAGTGCTGCTGAAGCTAGATTAACTAATTTCAAACAAAAATATAGTGGTGTGTTACCAGGGCAGTCAGGTGGATTTTATAATAAATTAAGTTCCACCAAGGAAAAACTAAAAGCTATTGAACTTGAACTTTTAGAGAATAAAACTAAATTAGCATCGGCTAAAGAGCAATTATCTCAAAATCTTTCAAGTAATACTTCCAATGAAAATAAAATTACCACCGATAGCTCTATAAGAACAACTTTTGATACACGAATCGCAGATCTTGAAACTCAATTAGATAGTTTGAAACTGCGATATACCGATAGACATCCTGATGTAGTTGAAGTATCTCGATCTTTAGAACTATTAAATAAGCAAAGAAGTGCTGAAATTGAAAAATTCCTTGTTGCAGCTAAAGACGGAAATTCAAATTATAGTTCACTTAATAAGAACCCTGTAGTGCAAGAAGTGCAGATTCAAGTCAATCAATTAGAGAACCTAATTGCTTCACTAAATGTACGTGCCGCTGATTACCGTCAGAGAGTTAAAAGCTTAGAAAGTAAAATTCATACCTTACCCGAAATAGAAGCAGAATTAGTTGCTTTAAATCGTGGCTATAAAATTACCAAAGGTAAATATGAAGAGCTATTGTCTCGCAAAGAAACTGCACAACTAGCTCAGCAAGCAGATGAAACAACTGATAAAATTCAATTCCGTGTCATTGATCCACCTAGAGCAGCAACTGAACCTTCGGGTCCTGCGCGTTTTGTTTTCTTTGGCGCTATAGCGGTATTGGGCGTTGGTGTTGGTATGGCATTATCACTACTTATGAGTCAACTAACCCCAATAGCCACTTCGACAACTCAACTAAATAAGGCAACAGGTGTACCAGTATTTGGTGTCGTTTCTGCCAACCAAAACCTAGGCCTGCAAAAATGGAATAAACGTAAAACATTGATATTTATAGGTTCAAATTTATTACTGTTATGTGTATTAATGATGTTTATGAGTTATTTTTTATTTCCTGATGCTATTCAAGCACCACTAAAAAGGATGTTTTAAGCTGTGAGTACTATTGAAAAAGCATTAGCTAAACAAAAAGAAGCTTCGCAAAACAAATTTCCTGTTTCCGATGCTGTGACACCAAAAGAAACGCTTGCTCCTGCAACGGCGAAGACTCCTATCAGCTCAGAAAGTAAAGGTGAAATTAAACTTAATGGTGACCGTTTAACTGAACGTGGCTTTATTTATAGCCCGGACAGCGCACATCATATCCAAGAAGAGTTTCGTCATATTAAGCGTAAATTGTTAAATAATGCTTTTGGTCCTGCAGCCAAAACGTTGAAACACAGCAACTTAATCATGGTAAGTAGCTCCAACCCTAATGAAGGTAAAACTTTTATTTCAATCAACTTGGCACTAAGTATCGCCCTTGAGCAAGATAAAACTGTTTTATTAGTGGATGCTGATGTTCTTAGACCCAGCTTGCATAGAGAGCTAGAGTTTGAGAGTAAAAAAGGATTACTTGAATATTTATTAGCTGAGGTAAACTCTTTAAGTGAGGTTATTTACAACACGAATATCCCTAACCTTAAATTAATTCCTGCAGGTAAACCACACCATTTAACCAATGAGCTACTAGCGAGTGAGCGCATGGTTGAATTAGCGCAAGAGTTAGCGCAACGTTATCCTGATAGACTTGTTATTTTTGATTGCCCTCCTATTTTAGGAGTAACAGAAACACCGGTATTATCAGATTTAGTGGGACAAGCTGTAGTCGTAGTAGAAGAATCTAAAACAAAAATAGATGATGTAAAGCGGGCGGTGTCACAACTTAATGAAGATATCGCCATTGGCTGCGTCATGAATAAGACGATAAGATCGAAAAAGGATGTATATGGCTATTATGGCTATGGTTACGGTAAAAAGAATCAATAAAAGTGCCGTTAAAAAGCTAGGTTTATTATTCCCTCTCGCTCTAGCCTCATCTTGTGCTATGGCAGGAGAGTGGACTTTTAAGCCAAACTTAGGTTTAACTGAAACCTATAGTGATAATGTTGAGTTAACACCAAGCAATCATCAATCGAGTGTTGTAAGTCAGTTTATTGCTGGTATAGATGCAAAATTCAAGTCTCGTGAAGTCGACTTTTCCTTTTCTGGAACAGAAACTTTAGCAGCCTATAGTCATGATAGTGACTTAAATGACGACTATCAAACCGCAAGCGTTGATGGTGCATTTTCTTTGTGGCGTAATGGACCTAAACTAGTTGCCACATCTCGCTTAACAAATATCAGTCAAAATAGTTCAAACAACTCTCTTGCAGACCTTGTTTCGGGTGATACCATCCAGCAAAGAATGCATACTGCAGGCTTTCAATATCAAACAGCCAATAGCGATCATCAATTTAAAGGTAGCTTAATATATAATTTGACTGAAACTGAAGATAATATTGGTGAGAGCCAAGGTTATTCTGCCATTATTAATAGTCAAAATGGTAATGCTGCCCGTAATGTTTTTTGGTCTTTAAATGGCTTATACAGCCATAGGGAGAACTCTACATCAACTGGTACTAATTACAATTTAGAAGCACAAGTTGGCGCAATAACCTCCTTAAAATTGAACCCTTTTGTTCGCTTTTATGATGAAGATATTAGTGGCACCGCTGCCGGAACAGACCAATCAACAACCAGTTCATGGGGGCCAGGTATACGCTGGCAAGCTTCTCAGCATTTGTATTTTGATGTTTCTTATAATTATGTTGCTGACAAAAAAGCAAGTGATGATTACATTGCCGCAAATATTAACTGGCAACCTTCACAAAGAACTTCTTTAGTGGCCGGTTATAGTAAACAGTTTTTTGGTGACTCATATAATCTTGATTTTTCTCATAGAACCAAGAGGCTGCACAATAAGATATCTTACCATGAAACCATAGAAATCTATGATCGAGATAGTTTTGAAGAAGTTGAATTAGGTGAGTTTTGGTGCCCTGTAGGTGGTCCATTTGATTCAACAACTTGTTCACCTTCATCACAACCGCCTAGTGATACCTCTGGCTACATCTTAGTACCCTTATCAGGTTTAGAGCCTGTTGAGAGTAATGATTTCACACTAAATAAGCGTTTAGCGTGGAACTCAACATTATCTTTATCTAGAACAACCTTCGCTCTTGATATTGCAACAAGAGAGCGTGAAAATTTAAGCACGGGTAATATTGATGATCATTTTGATTTCAGTTTATCTGCCACAAGAAAGCTGAGCCCGAGAAGTAGTTTAAAATTATTAACTAGCTACCGCGAAGCTATTTACGGTGAAAACTCCATCACTAATAACCTTCGACAAGAAGATATATATAAAACAGTGTCTGCTACATACAATAGAGGGCTTGCTTCCTCTTTATCGGCTTATATTACCCTTCAATATCTAGAGCGCGAATCTAGCCAAGCGACACTCACTTACGAAGAAGTTCGCGCCTACATTAATATTACAAAAGATTTTTAATATGTACGAAAGTTACTATGGTTTCACCGAACGACCTTTTCAGTTAAGCCCCGACCCTAGGTTCTTTTTCGCCACTAGCCACCATCAAAGAGCACTCTCTTACCTGCAATATGGTTTAGATCAAGGTGAAGGGTTTATTGTTATCACAGGGCCAATAGGTACAGGTAAAACGACTATTGCGCGGAATTTATTATCGACAATAGGAGATGAAAACATAGTTGCTGCACAGTTAGTCACAACTAAGTTATCACCTGACGAATTACTCGAACTAGTCGCTTCAGAGTTTAATATTCCCTTAAAAGGCAACAGTAAAGCTGAGGTTCTGCAAAGTATTGAGAAATTTTTAATTCAGCTACATCAGCAAGGGAAAAGAGCTTTATTACTGGTAGATGAAGCCCAAAACTTACCAGCAGAGACAGTAGAAGAATTACGCATGTTATCTAATTTCCAATTAGATGATAAGCCATTAATTCAAAGTTTTTTACTTGGACAAGAAGAATTAAAAGACATTATACAAGCGCCAAATATGGAGCAATTTAGGCAACGAATTATTGCCTCTGCCCATTTAAAGCCTTTAAGTGTTGAAGAAGTAAAGAATTATATTAATCACCGCTTGCAGCAAGCAGGATGTGAAAAAGAACAACTCTTTTGTGATGATACCTTTGATTTAATCCATAAAAAGACTCTAGGAGTACCTCGTAAGATCAATATCTTTGTTGATCGACTCTTGCTTTATGGCTTTTTAGAAGAATTAAGTAATTTCAACCTAGATGCCATTAATGATGTTGCCGAAGAAATGTCAGTTGAACTTACCGGCTCACTAAATGGTAAGAAGCTTGAAAGTACCGAAGGCAGTAACCAACCTTTAGTCGTTAACTCAAGTGAGAATGTTGAAAATATTAAAGATGTCTTACGTGAAGTTGAGGAGATTCTAGAGTCTTCAATTAAAGAAAAAGTAAAAATGGCTCGTTATGTTGATAAATTACTCAAACAAAAAAACCGCGAGTATGCCAAAAGCCAACTAGCGTCATCAAATGATGCAAAGTAGTTAAAAGCAGTGTTTTTACTGTCAGTTTCTTTTACAGTTCCAAAGTTTTCATAACTTAACAAACTTAGAAAAACAACAGTAAAGTGTTGATACAAAAATAAATTAAACTTCTGGCTCAGTTATTGCTTTAGACTGACCATTAAAGATGTATAAATAAAGGATTCAGTAAAGTGAAATTAATTCAAATCATTACAATCTCCGCAGCCCTTTTCGGTTCAATAACGTTTGCTAATGCTACAAGCTCAAATGTTGTGGGCTGTGTTAATCAAAGTGGTGATTATAGTGATAATGCTTACGACATTAACAACACAGCTTGTCATTCAACAGATCGTTGGCAAAAACTTGGCTCTTCTTGGACTGCCGATAGCAACACAGAATCAGCACCTTCAACAAATGATGGTGTTACTTGGAGAGTTAAAACTGCTGGTGGAGTATGGAGTGACTACGGTACTGATAATGAAATAGCAGCAGGTGATGAAGTTCAATTCAAGTTTGATGTAACTCGCGCAACAACTGGTAATCATCAATATGATAACTTGAAAGCTTGGGTTGATTGGAACCAAGATTCTGTTTGGAGTGAAGATGAAGACATTATTGATGTTCAATGGGATAAAAACCTAGACTCTGAAGGTAATATTGAAACAGCAATCACACAAGCTGATGAAGACGATAAAGCTAACGGTGTTTGGGAAGCAGCATGGAATCGCGATCTAGGCGATTGGAATAGTAAAGACACTGAAGCCAGTTTTTTCAGTGGCATATTCACTATCCCAGATACGCTTTCAGAAGTTTTACTTCGTGCTAGAGTCGTGTGTGAGAATTCATTATCTAAATATTCTGATGGTTATAAAATGGTTTCTTACGGATTTCAAGATCAAGGTGAAGTTGAAGATTACCGTTTAGCGGTTGTAAATAAAGTAGCGAATCCAATCCCAGAGCCTTCAACTGTATTAGTTTTTATGCTTGGGTTAATTGCTTTGGTTGTAAATCGAAAGCGTCTAAATTAATTTAATAAACCTTAAGTAAATTTGAAACCATCTAACTTTATTGAATTAAAGTTAGATGGTTTTTTATTTCTAGCTAGTCAAAACATCCATATCCACCAATTGATTAGTCATAAAACTGTTTAGGTGAACTTTGTGCCATTACGTATAAAGAAGTGCTCACATAGAATGGCATAGGCGACGTTAGAACAAGCAATAGGTGTAACTATATACTCACTCTCTTTTACTAACATCGTGACGTTATCATGGTGATCTGTGCATTCCCAATAGTGAGTTTTAAAGGCTTGTCTAAAGCCTTTAAAACTCACTAAGCGATAACTTTCTTATATGGATTAATATTCTTATATGCTTAAGTTACTAATCTAAAATAACTTGGCTAATTGAGGCTAAGCAATAACGCTTTTGCTAATTTGTATTCCGGAAAGGTATCAGCCAAGTTTACAACACTGTTTAATAACTGCTTTGCTTCAGCTGGACGATTAAGTTCAACTAACGCATAAGCAATATGATACTTAATAGCAGGGTTTAACGAGGATTTAGTGTAAGCCTGTCTAAGATATGACAAACCTTGCTTTGCATCTCCTGAAAGCACTAATGCCCAACCAAAGGTATCAACAATTTGAGGAGCCAAAAGCATATTATAAGCCTGTGTAGAGACTTCAATAGCCTGCTGATAGTCTTTGTCTATCAGATATATTTGAGCTAGGTTATTAAGCGCCCAAGCGCGTTTGTTTGATGGTATATCAGCGATAATCAATTGTTGATATTGAAACTTTGCCTTTTGATAGTGCTTTCGGTCAAATAATTGATCTGCTAATACATGCCTTTGTATGGCGCGCTCTGGATACTTATTAACTATGGACTCTAATTGAGCTATTAATTTATTTGATAATGCGTCGCTATCACTTACCTGCACTAGCTTCATCAAAGCAATAACATTATTATCATCAATATTTAACGCGCTGAGATAATATTTAAAAGCTTTATCTTGCTTTGATCTTGCAACTTCGATATCCCCTTTTAATATTTCCAAATAAACATTGTTTTTAAAACCAGACCTTTCAGCTTGCTTAATTATAGCTGCTGCCTGGCTCAGTTTATTCAATTTGGTTTTAATTTTAGTAGTATAAATAATTACAGGTAAGGCTTTAGGAGCAAGGCTGTAAGCAGTGTCTAAACTTTCTTCGGCACTTTCTAGCTCATTAATTTGTCGTTGTAATTGACTTAGAATCACTAAATTACGAGGATCATCACTCCATAAACCAAATAAAATATTTAATTGATGTTTAGCATCTTCAAATTCATTTAAGGCGATTAAGTTTTTAGCTTTGATCAAGAGAGCGCGTGAGTTTAACCTATCGTTTTGCAGTAAGACCTTAGTCACAGATAAACTTTTATTAAACTGCTGTTCTGAATAATATATATTAGCCAATTTATTCAATGCTTTAAGGCGGTAATTTTCATCTTTACTTTTGGTTTGACGCTCTAAAATTGCTATTGTTTCTTCTGTATCTCCCGCGTCATGAGCAATTTGAGCCAGCACAAACCAACTTTCACTATCATTGCTATCTTCATTCACTAGTGACAATAGTATTTTCTTAGCCTGCTTGGCATTATCTTGATTAAATAGCATGTATGCATAATTAAATCGCACTTGCCTGTCGTTAGGGTGTTTTTGATGTAAGTTAACGATAACCTTTTCTGCTTCACTAAACTTCTTTTGGGCAATAAGAATACGCGTGTACAGTATTTGATATTCGATTGATTCTGGGGATAAGTTTAATAATAATTGCGCATAATTAGTGCTCTTATCAAATTGTTTTACTCGAAAAGCTGTGGTTGTTAACATGTGCTGGTATTGAATACTGCTAGGAAACTTTGCAGCTTCTAACAAAGCTAAAGCCTTTTCATCTTGCCCTTTTCTACTTAAAACTTTTGCCGTGAGCAATATCACTGACTCATCTTTTTTATGTTGCTCTTGCAGTGCATCTAATACATATTCAGCTTTAAATGTTTTATTAAACTGTAGATATAATTCAGCCAATACCAATACATAATCTTTATTTGAAATTAAGCCCGCTTCATAGTTCGACAGTAACTTTAACGCTTGATCTGCTTGGTTTAGTTTCAAATAAACATCTGACAATAGCACCACTGCACTAATATCTTGTTCATCATCTAATTGATTAATATAAATACGAAACTTATTTTTAGCCTGAATCCAATCTTCCTGCCTATAACTGCTCATGGCATCTATAAATAGTATGTGAGGCTGGGATAACTTATAGCTTTCATCAATAGCAGATATTTGGCTACTGAGCTTCACCAAAACCTCTTTAGCTAATTGTTTTTTATTTAACTCGTTAAGTATTCGCCCCTTCATTAACTGAGCTTGTAAAGCTCTAGGGTTAATTTGGAGAATTTCATCAGCTATCTTATTAGCTTGCTCATACTGGTGCTGGGAAATATGGTTGGAAGTAATTGAGCTTAAAATGGCAATATTATTCGCATCTAACTGATTAGCTTTTGCTAAGAATTTATTTGCCGCCACTAATTCATTCTCTTTACTGGCGAGCTGCCCTTTAACATGCCAAAAACGTGCATTTTCTTGAGAAATAGCTTCTGCTTTAGTTAATAAACGTTCGGCGGCTAAATATTCACCTTGAGCAATATGTATAGAAGCAAGCTCAATCATAGCTTCACTATGATTAGGGTTTGTTGTTAATACATCTAAGTATAGTTTTTTAGCATCTTGATTTTTAAATAAGCCGCTATAAGCTTTAGCTTTAAGTAGCTGAACAGATAATATGCTGGCACTATGAAGTTGCTGACTTTCATCTAGTTGTAAAACACCATTATATTTACCCTGCAATAACAACGCCCTGCCTAGCGGCTCAACAATTAAATTATAGTCCGCCCCATCTAACAGCGCATCGTTAAGCTCTTGCTCTGCTATCGAGTATGAATGCTGTTTAATTAATACTTCCGCCAACAATAATTTCGCAGGTAAATTACTGTTATTCTCTTTTAAAGCATTTTTTAAGTGAATTAACGCCGCATCAATATCATGCTCATAATAAGCCTGAATAGCTGCTTCATAGTTATCTACTTGCGCCTTAGTAAAACAAGAAAAAAAAATAATACTTGTTATACCAACAAGTGTTGATAGCTTTTTTAAAAAAATCATTAATAAATGTGCCTTTTACTTCATATTAATATTAAGTATTAATACGGATTTCGTATTTTTCTATTAACGAATACAACGTAGGTCTAGTGATACCCAATAGCTCTGATGTTTTCGACATGTTGCCTTCGGTTAAAGCGTAGGCTTTTTGAATGGCTACGGTTTCAGCGCTTTCTCGCACGGTTCTTAAATTCAATGACAACTCATAAGCCTTATTTTCTTGATCGTAAAAACCTAAGTCAAAAGCAGTCACTTGCGTACCTGTGGTCATAATAACTGAAGATTTCACTTTATTTTGCAATTCGCGAATATTCCCCGGCCAACGATGACTCTTTAATGCTTGCAAGCCATCATCTGAAAATGACTTTACGTTACGCTTATATTCAGCAGCATATTGTTGCAAAAAGAAGTTCGCGAGTATTAAAACATCTTCGTCTCGGTCTCTAAGTGGCGGAATATTTAACGTTATTTCGGTAATACGATAAAATAAATCTTCACGAAATTCTTTATTAGCTACCATTTCTTCAAGGTTTTGATTGGTCGCACACACAACCCGTACATCAACCGGGATCTCTTGACGTCCACCCAATCGTTCAATCACCTTTTCTTGTAAGAATCGTAATAACTTAGCCTGTAAGTTAAAGGGCATATCGCCAATCTCATCAAGAAATAAAGTGCCTCCTTGAGCACACTCAATTTTACCTAAAGTGGTTTTATGAGCACCGGTAAATGCTCCTTTTTCAAAACCAAACAATTCGCTTTCTAATAAGGTTTCAGGAATTGAAGCACAGTTAATAGCGATAAAAGGTTTACTTGCACGATTACTAACCTTATGTACGGCCTTAGCCGTAACCTCTTTACCAGTACCACTTTCGCCTAACAGCAAAGCAGTAATTTCCGTCGGAGCGATACGCTGTACCATGGTACGTAAACGATCGATACTTTCACTGCTACCGATAATGCCTGAATCTGCGCCGGCCACAGATTTCATCGAACGATTATCGGTTTCTATATTAGACAAGCTAAAAGCACGTGAAATAATGACATTAATTACATCGGCATCAACAGGTTTTTGATAGAAATCATAGGCGCCCATTTCAATCGCTTTCAGGGCATTGGTTCTATCATCGTTACCGGTAATAACAATAATTTTAGTATGAGGGGCAATAATTAAAATTTCTTTTAATGCCGCTAATCCTTCTGAGGCATTAGCCTCATCTGGCGGCAAGCCTAAATCAAGCGTAACAACTTTAGGCTCATAACGTCGTACTGCTGCAATAGCACTTTCTCTGGTGTCTGCCAACACCACATCATAATCTGACAAACTCCATTTAAGTTGTTTTTGTATTCCAGGGTCATCATCAATAATTAATAATTTTTCCATAGCTTAGCTATATCCTTCTGTAATTCAATCCGCTTATTTATCCATGTTAACTATTCAGCTGGAATAGTTAAATGAAAAATACTACCTTCATCTTCAAAACTTGTTACTTGCATAGTGCCGCCCGAGCTTTCTATAAATTGTTTAGCCTCATAAACACCGATACCCATACCGGCATTACCTTTGGTCGTATCAAAAGGCTTAAACAAACGGTTTTTTATAAAATCACTCGACATACCACAACCATTATCTAAAACAGCTAGGTGCAAATTATCTGCAATAAGCTCTGCTCTGATTTTTACCCAGCCATCATTTGGAGTGGCCTCTTGAGCATTTTGTACTAAGTGATTCATTACCGAGTGAAAGGTTTCTTCATCAATAACAGTTTCGATTTCTACTGACACTTCAAGGGTGACGTTAGGCAAAGCAATATTACGCTGCTTGGCAACTTTTTCCATTAATTGATTAATGCTAACACGCTTTTTACTGGACTCAGCCACTTGCTTATTACGAAGCTGGTTCAACACTTTATCAAGCCGACCCGTTGCTGAATCTATGGTTTCAAAAACATCATCAATAAAAGCAGGATTATCTCTGTGCCGCTTTGCGTTCGCATTAATTAAACCTAGTTGTGCTTGAATATTTTTCAAATCATGCACTAAAAACGCCGACATCCTGTTAAAAGCATCGAACTGTTTAGATTCCGCTAACTTATCATTAGCTTCATTGAGTGATAAGTAATTACTCAGTTGCTTTGAAATGGCAAACAAAAGATCTCTATCTTCCCAGTTTAATAGGTTCCGTCCTTTCGGTAGCGCCAGTAAAAAGAAGCCCCAAATGTGGTCGTCTTTGAATATAGGGATAATAATATCAATATTTTGAGAGCGACAAAACTCTATATTTAATTCTAAATCAGGGTAACTATTTTCTACACTAGCATACTCGCGAACATCTATGATCCAACCATATTTTTGACAAAAATCATCTGCTGCAGATAAGTTGTGCAATTGCCTATTCTCAATATCAAAATCTTGCTGATATAACACCTTATAAGCGGCAATAGAGGCTTTACTAATGAGCGCCCCCTGCTCAATATTCAGTGTTGAACAAATTATATTAGTCGCACTTTGATAGTAATTATCATTATTTGAATGGCTTAATTGATCAATCGATTTTAACCACTCAATACGATAATCATATTTATTAGCGAAGAAATGCTTGGTGATGAAGACTTTAACTTCTCTACGTAATTTTTCAGTCACCAACAAGGCTGCCAGTACTGTTCCACCTAAAATCACGAAGGCGATACTAACCACATCTCCCCAGGCGCCACCAAAATAATTAATCACATAGCCAGCGAGAGCGAGTAGCAATAAATACAAGCCAGATATAAGCAACATAGAGCTATAAAACACGACATCTCTAGAAACAAAAACATTCACCGACCAGGTTTTAATGCGGCGAGTACTCATTAATATCAACGGCATACCAACAGCCGCAATAAAGCCTCTCGCATACCAATAGCTAAAGTCTAATTGGTTAACTAAGGCCGCTTGAGCAAAAAGCACAAAATCAAAAACTGTGCTCATACCTAGGGCAATAATTAGTGACCACAAGCCCCATTTAACTTTAACATCTGCATTTCTATACAGCTGCTCTAGTAACACCATCAACCATAAGTTTAGTAATAGGAACAAGGAGAATAAGTATTTAGCACCTTGTGGTTGGGATAGCGCGCCTAGCCAACATAGCACTGATAACACCAACCAAGTGAGTAGGTATTTCTTGATTTTAGGCTCGTGCAAGGCCGCTCGAATTGAATGAATATTGTTTTGAGTACAAAGGACCAGCAAAGACCAAATAGCAACTTTAAACGTTTCAATCAACAACACTGTATGCAAAGTAAAAGCTTGATCTATTTGAATAGCCGCAGCAACTGATGCAGATAAAACAAAAATACTCGCTAGCAGAACTAAGCGACCAGATAGTGTATTATTACGTGCGGCGAGTAATAATAGGATAAAAATAAGATAGGCAAGACTTGCCAATATATACCCTGAAATACCGATGAGTGCCATGAATATTATTCCTGTTTTTATTCTTGTAATGGCTATAAGTGAATGACATTGTACTCACTCAGTAAAGATTATTCGACTAATGTAAGGATAATTTACACATTAAGATTAGAGTAATGCAGAGACTGTCGCAACATATTGTTTTAAATGCATTTAATCAAGTAGGCATAAAAGCTGCAGTTAGTCACAGATATTGATATAATCATTGCTGTTTGTAAAAATAGCTGACAGTAAGTTAGTTACAGCTAAAATTTAGAAAAGGATGAATAAGATGTTAGAGCAAGATAATAACTCTACGGAGCAAAGCAAAACAACTGTAGAAGTTTCTGCCACAGATGCAAGACGTGGTTTTTTGAAGAAAGCCGCGATCGGTGCCCCTATTGTTATTGCTAGCTCAAGCAAACCTGCATGGGGTGCAGCTTGTATGTCGGGTATGATGTCCGGCAATGTTTCAGATCATGGTGCTCAATGTAACTTAAGAAGTGGTAGAAGCCCTCAAGAGTGGAAAAATGACAAAATTGGCGCTAAAAACTGGCATTGGATAAACAACACCAAACCTCCTCAAGGGCAGCGAACAAGAAACAAAATCAAAGCTATCTATCGAGACCATTATAAGAAATATTATGTCAATATTTCTGGTACGCTTCACTACTCAAATTTCCGTAGTAATGATCAGCTCTTCGGTGACAATATATCGAGAAACCTAAGAAATGGTGACTTATATACTAAACAAATCACTGCTGCATTCCTAAATGCTTCTTTGCAAGCACCACTAGGTTATGACTATTCACCTTCAGATGTAAATGAAATAGCAGATGCTGTAGAAATGGGAGATGCTGATGCAGATAAAGTAGGTAATATGTTGGCGGATATACACGCATAAAATATCACCCTATAATATGTACTTTAAAAAGGTCAATAACTTAATCACTAAGTTATTTGATGAGCATATCATTGTGTTTGACCCGAATACAGGTCAAACACACTGCTTTGATAGCAATGTAAACCAACTACTTAACCTGTTATCTTCAGAAACACCAAACTCCCATTCAGTATTAGAAAAATTTTTCATGCAAGATTGTCCTGAGGACGAAAAGACTATACTCAGTAATTATATTCAGGATATGATTAATAACCTTTTAGAATTAAAATTAATTCACTCTTACTCATAAAGATTACTGTCAGAGTTTTTGTATTAATGAAATAAGACAAATCGTCGTGCCTAAAACACTTACCCTTAACAGCCTTAACAATAGTGAAATATCACAACAACTTAAGAATAATGGTTTAGTCATTGCCGTTGGTCCGTTTGTTTTTTGCATAAAATCCCCCTTAGCTAGCATTGCCAATAACGTACAAAATATTTATGGTAACTTCCCACTGCTAAGCCAAGATGATTTAATTGATTTTTATGTCACGGTCAAAATGCCTAGTGGACTACGTCGATATATCAAACCACAAATACATTTCTATTGTGATGATTACAGCCCCTTTCTCCCATTGCCTGCTAGTCAAGCTTTTCCACTATTAGAATGGGGCATGAACTGGTGTATCGCTCAACATGCGCATCATTATTTATTATTACATAGCGCGGTTTTAGAAAAAAATGGCAAGTCTATAATTTTACCAGCCCAATCTGGCTCAGGTAAAAGTACATTATGTGCCTTATTAGCTTTAAATGGTTGGCGATTATTATCTGATGAAATGGCATTAATAAATTTAAAAACAAATCAACTACATGCCCTTGCTCGGCCCATAAGCTTAAAGAACGAATCAATTAGGGTGATCCAAAACCAGCCACAGAATACTGTCTTTGGAGAAATAGTTGATGATACTAACAAGGGTACTATTAGCCATTTAAAACCTTCATCACAAAGTGTTGCGCAAGTATCAGATACCGTCGCGCCATTTGCCATCGTCTTTCCAAAATTTACGCCTAATACCCAATTACAGGTGCAGGAGTGTGACAAAGCTACTGCATTTATGAGTGTTATAGAAAACAGTTTTAATTACAGTGTCTTGGCTGAGCCTGGCTTTAATGCTGTTGCCGACTTAATCGATATCGTTCAATGCTATACGCTTACTTATAGTGACACAGAGCAAGTATTAGCGTTTTTTGAGGAGCTAGCCAATTAACATACCAGCCTCATTACTCATTGAAGTATTACGCAGCCCAAAGTTGATTAAGAACTTTAATAACCAAGATTGGAACTTATTGTTACGCCAAGCGAGCAGCGCAAAAATACTTACACGCATTGCAGATAGCATTGATGCAGCTAATCTCACAAGCTTAGTGCCTGAAAAAATACTCAATCATATCAATAGCGAACAAGTAAAAGTCGCTCATTTACACACTCAAGTGAGTCAAGAAGTACAAGAGTTAAATGAACTCTTTAATAAATTAAACATCAAGGCTATTTACCTTAAAGGCGCAGCCTATTTATTAGCTGGATTACCTGTAGCCAATGGGCGAACTTTTTCTGATATCGATATCTTGCTTGAGCAAGATGATATTGCCAAGGTAGAAATAGCGTTAAAATGCCAAGGTTGGAAATCACAAAAAACCGATGATCACGATCAAGCTTATTACCGCGATTACATGCATGAAATACCGCCTATGCAAAATATTTTACGTGGTACTGTGATAGATATTCATCACAATATTTTACCCGTATGTAATGACAATAAAATTGAGATAGGTTTACTGAGTACTGGAGCATTGCAGGTTAATAAGTTAAGCAATGTAGAGACTGCTAGTTATGTATTAGCACCGGCAGCAATGTTTTTACATAGTGCCATACATTTATTCCATGAAGGTGAGTTAGAACAAGGACTTCGCGGCTTATCTGATCTTGATATATTGTTGTGTCATTTTGAATCGCAGGAAACTGATTTTAGTCAACAACTTATCGACTTATCAGCCAGTATAAACCAACAGCAGTCATTATTTTATGCTTGGCGCTATTTACAGCTAATTCTACAAAGGGGCTTATCAGAGACTGCTCAAAAATTTATCGATAATTATCAAGGGCAGATACGCCATCTTACAAATGCTGATTTTATCTTCACCCAGTTACTTGACGTTCATCATAGTACAACGACTTCTTGGAAATTTTCTATCGCCTGCCAGCTTGCCTACTGGCGTGGTCACCTACTTAGAATGCCACTTAAGCTACTGATACCTCATTTAGTGAAAAAATCTTGGTTAAAGCTGACAGAATTTAAAAAAGATGATCTTACTATGCCTCACAAAGTTGATGCCAAAGACCCTAGATTTCAACCCCAAGAAGAAGACTAACTAAGGTCAGTCTTCTTAGTCGATTCAAAGGTGAAAAGAACACCTCCATCGAAAACAGCATTACTCTTTAGCGTTTATCTAATGCTTTATCTCTAGCAAAGGTATGCTCTTGCTCATTGCGAGTAAAAAACTGCGTTAAAACCGGTACTAGTAAAAAACTGGATATTGCAGAAACACATAAGCCGGAAATTAACACCACACCTAAGGGTTGCCATAAACCACCTCCGAGTATCGTTAAAGGTAGCAAACCAACAATTGTCGTTAATGTTGTTAGTAGAATAGGTGTAAATCGGGTCACACTGGCACTTATAATGGCATCTAAGGTGTCAAATCCACCAATGATATTCCTATTGGTGGTATCAATTAAAATAATGGCGTTGTTAACCACGATACCAAATAAGCTAATAAGACCAATGAAGGCCATCATAGAAAAAGACAAACCGGTAATATACAAACCAATAACAGAGCCAGCCATAGCAAAGGGTATTGAACTAAAAATAATAATAGGCTGTAAAAAGGATTTAAACTGTAAAACCAAAACGCCAAAAATACCAATAGCTGTTATCAGCATTATTTGCGCTAGACCTGAAAATGACTCTTGTCTTGATTCTTCTTCTCCACCCAATGAAAAATACATGCCTTGCGGTAATGAATAAGCTTCTAAATAATCTACCATTTTTAGGGTGAGCTCATTGATTGAAAACCCTTTAGCAGCATCAGCAGATACTTTAGCCATACGTAATTTTTGATAATGAAAAAAATCAGTTTGGCCTTTCTTCAAGCCCATAGTGACAATTTGTTTTAACGGTATATCCTCTCCTTGATGATTATTAATATAAATATCAGTTAAACCATCTACGTCAGGATTATTTTTGCGCACGACAATAGGGTAGTCTTCACCATTAATATCATTAAATCGGCCAATATCAGTGCCAGAAAGGATGGTTTTTAAAGTATTGTCTAAGGTATTGATATCAACACCACTTAAGCCAGCTTGGTCATAATCTATCTTGAGCTCTAACTCGGTGTTTGCTAAACCAATCGGATTATCGATATTAATAATCCCGTCGGTTTCAGCCATCTTCGCCGCCAAATCATTAGCCACTATTTCTAAATCTTCTAGAGATTCGCTCATCAAACGTATAGAAATAGGCTGATCTGTGACTGGTCCTTGCGTGAATTCTTTTACTTTTATATTAGCTTCTGACCAGCTTAAAAACTCCCTGCGCAAGGTACTGACAAGCTCTGTAGATTTTTCCCCATCAAACTCATCTAACACCACTAAAATTTGTCCATAAGTAACACGGCCACGCTTAGGTATTTCATTGTAGTAAATACGCGGATTTGAATTACCTACGTTTAGCGCCACTTTAGCGACTAAAGGCTGTTTTTCAACATGAGCTGCAACTCGTTTCATAACATTATCGGTATGAGCTAGTGA
This sequence comes from Colwellia sp. KS18-150, assembly GCF_057551365.1. Taxonomy (NCBI): domain Bacteria; kingdom Pseudomonadati; phylum Pseudomonadota; class Gammaproteobacteria; order Alteromonadales; family Colwelliaceae; genus Colwellia; species Colwellia sp. KS18-150. The sequence continues at coordinate 35,708 of NZ_BAAJMC010000010.1, forward strand.
AGAATTAACCGGTGTTTCCACATCAATCAATAACATCGGTTTTTCAGCTCGTGGGAATAAACTTACTCCTACTTCACTAAATAAAGAGAACATCATGAATAAACACGCAGCTGCAATAGCAACAACAATCCATCGAAATGCCAACACTTTTTGTAAAAACTTCTGATACAGCCCCTCCGCAAAAGCGTTTACATAATGTTGTAAGGTTTTAATTTTTGAGGGTTTTAATGTAAAAAAATGACTGGCGATTAAAGGCGTTAAAGTGAGCGCAATAAATAATGACGCTAAAAGTACAAAAACGACAGTAACAGGCATGGAGCGAACAAAATCACCAGTACTACTACTAAGCATCAACATAGGTAAAAATGCTAACATAGTAGTAATAGTACCGCTTGTTATCGCCCAGCCGACTCTAGCCGTACCGACTTTAGCCGCTTCATTTAAATTAGAACAAAAGCGCTTTTCGCGATGAATACTTTCCGTTACCACAATCGCATTATCAACCAATAAGCCTAAGGCGATAATTAAACCAACGATAGACATCTGCTGTAAGCCAAAACCAGCAAAATCTAACCAACCAATAGCGATTAAAAAAGACAATGGAATAGCGGCTATAACCACTAAAGACTCTCTTAGCCCTAAAAACAGCAGTGCCAGTAAGCCCACTAAGACTAAGCCTTGCCCTAAATTATCGAAGAAACCATTTACTCTAGTTTCTACGCTGTCTGCTTGCTGAAAAATAACCGCTAATTTAATCTGATCTGGCAAGCTTTCCTTAAATGCTTCAATTTCTTCATTCATTTGCTCTGTTAAAGTAAAAATATTACTACCAAAACGCTGTTCTGCGGTAATGAATATTACAGGCCGGTTATCATAATAGGCAAGGTAGCTTGGCTCCCTATCCGTAAAAGCAACTGTAGCAACATCTTTCAAACGTAAAACAAAGCTATCGCTTGATGAAACTACGGTATTAGCCAGTTCATCAATATCTTCAAAATTACCGCTACTTTTAACATTAAACCGGCGCGTATTAGCATCTACAAAGCCAGGAGCAATATTAACTGCTCGTCCTTGTAACGCTTTATTTATATCAGTTACTGAAATGCCATAATGTTGGAGTAAATCTAGATTTAAGTCGATGCCAACAATCTGCTGTGGGTAACCCCAAATATCCGCTTTTCTTAAGCTTGCTATCGTTTCTAAACGTTTTTCTAATTGTTTTGCGTAAAATTCTGTCGTTTTATAATCATTAGGCTCACTCCACAAAGCAAGCTGCATAATGGCGACACTGCTAGGCGTTGCCTTTAATACCAATATTTGTTGAATGCCTATGGGCAAGTCAGGTTTTACGGTGGCTATGGCTTGTTTAATTTTATTAAAAGCCGCCTCTGCGTCGGTACCATAAATGAAAGTAACAGTAATTCTGGCTGCACCATTGCGTATTTCAGACTCTATTTTCTTAATGTCAGCGATATCAGCGATTTCTTCTTCCAGAATATCCACAACCAAAGTTTCAATATCACTAGGGGAGGCTCCGGGATAAATCACTTCAACCAGTGTAATGGGAAGGTCAAACTGAGGATCTTCAGAGCGTGGCATATTTAAATATGACACAATGCCTACTAAAACCAATAAAGTAACAACAGTTATCGTAAATTGGGCGTTTTTTATCGCTAAGCTAGGTAACTTCATTGGTCACTATTGCTCGCTTTCATTTAGCGACAGCTTATTCCACCCTTGGGTGATTACAGCTAGCGAAGGTGAGTTTTCATGAGCTTGTAAATACAAATACTCATTGTCTATTTTATAGATGGCATAAGACTCTTGTACGGGCTTATTATTTTCCTCGACAGCTATTAATGCTTGGCCACTTTTATCCACGGCATTAAGCGCCTCGATAGGTAGTCGATAAACGAAATCCTGACTTTGAGCATAAATAAGAATTTGTGCGAGTTGTCCAACAATCAAGGGGCGAGTAAAACTCGTTGCCGGTAAAATCACTTCAATATTAAACAGATGGCTTTGACTGTCTGCCATCGCTGGAATTTTACTAATCTTTCCGTCGATAAGGCCAAAGTGCGCTAAGTGAATCTTTACTTTCTGATTAACATGAACAAACGAAATTTCTTCTCCGGTCAAGGCAACACTTACAATTAAATTATTATCTAAAGCTGCTACTTGTAATGCTACTTTACTGGGTGATTGTAATTCCCCAAGCTCTGTGTTTCGCCTAACAACAACACCATTAAAAGGAGCAAACACTTGCGCTTTATCAACATTGTAAAAAGCGACTCGATAAGCTGCTCTTGTTGTATCTACGGCCGTAAGAGCATCATCTAATTCCCGTTGTGAGCTCAGACTTTTATCCAATAAGGTTTTAATACGGTTTACATTTCGCTTAGCCTGTAATAATCGAGCATAAGACGCATTTTTTTCTGCAATAAGCTCTTCCGTATCTAAAGCGGCTAGCAATTGCTTCTGGTTAAAGATATCACCTTCATCAACATTTAATTGCGTTAAAAAGCCGGCACTCTTAAAGGAAAGATTAACCGTTCGCTTGAAATTAACTTTACCTGAACGTTTAATCACTTTTGTGTATGGCTCAGGAGAAATTTCGGATAGCTGATACCCCTCACCAACCATGTTTTTAGCGCTGCTGTTAAAGCTTAATAGGCATAACAGACTAGTTAATACCAATGAAGGAAAATTTTGGTGACGTAAATTTTTAAACAAAAAGGGATAATGTATTTTCATTGCAATAAAATAGTAATTTATTCAACAGGCTATTGAGTATAGTTACTACTTTAGGCAGTTTTTTCAATAAAGTACATTATTTATTGTATTAGGGCTAAACAATAAGATGGCGCTCCCGGCAGGAATCGAACCTGCGACTTAGACTCCGGAGGTCCACGTGATATCCACTTCACCACGGGAGCGCTTAATGAGGCAGGGATTCTATTAAAAATAACGCCGTATTGCTAGTGACTTGCTAAAGAAGCTTTAATAAAAAGCCTCTTTATTCTTCAGAGCCAGATATTACCACCTGGTTGCGACCATGCTCTTTGGCATAATATAAGGCATTGTCAGCTTCATTCATTTGTTTAGACAGTTCCTCTTTACTATCAAATACAACACCGGCACTGATGGTAATAGAGATGTGACTATCGCCAACAGGTAAGGATGAGATTGAAATATCACGTCTCAAGTCATCAAGCTTATTATAGAGTTGGTCATTATCAAGACCATGCAATAAAACTGCAAACTCCTCTCCCCCGAGTCGTGCGGTTAAGCCTGAGCCAAAGTGTTTGCGTAAATAAAGTGCTAATAACTTTAAGATCTGATCACCAGCATCATGGCCATAGGTATCATTAACCTTTTTAAAGAAGTCGATATCAATAACAGCCAAGCAATGTGGGATATTACGTTTTGCATATTCAACAATACGTTGGTTAGCATTGATGAAAAAAGCGCGACGATTTGATAACTCTGTTAAATAGTCCGTATTGGCGGCATATTGAATTTGAGCAATATTATTTAAGCTTTCTATATTTTGAGTAATCCGACAATAAAACTCTTCTGGGCAAAATGGCTTACGTAAAAAGTCATCAGCACCATTTTTAATAAAGCGAGCCGAATGAATACCATTTTCAGCGCCTGAAATGCCTATAATAGCTAGTTGCTCACGAGAATATTTCTTACGTATTTCATTAGTCAGCTCAATACCATCCATCTCTGGCATTTCTAGATCCGTTATCACCATTTTAATGGCTTTATGCTGCTTTAATTTTTCTAAAGCTTGCACACCATTATTCGCGGTAAATACAGTGAAATTACGTCGTTTTAATAATTCAACAATATGGTTACGTGCAGCCGAAGAATCATCAACGACCAAAATAGAGTTATCACTATTGGTTTGTTGCCAATGTAATACACGTTTCAAATATAAGAACGCTTGGCTATTTTCTTTAGGGATGTAATCTATAACAGGTTGTGCAAGAATTTTTTGTCTTGTTTCATCATCCATTTTTCCCGTCATTACCACACTTGGAATGCCATTAGATAATACACAAGCAATAGCTTCACCATCATTTGCATCTGGCAAAGCATAATCAACAGTTGCCGCAAAAAAATCAGTATCTCCAGATAAAATCTCTTCTACTTGCGCTAATGTCGTTGCTAACACAACATCATAATTTAGCGATTGCGCAATCTGCTTTATAACTGTGGCAATGGGTTTACTGTCTTCTACTACTAATAATCGTTGTGCCATAAATTTTACCACCTTAATATAATTACCAACTCCAAACAGATGTATATCAATACTATACTGCTTGTAAATTTGCGTATTCCACGACTAGCCATTTGCTACCTACGTCAGAAAAATTTACCTGTATCCGAGATTGAGCGCCACTCCCTTCATAGTTAAGCACCACACCTTCGCCAAATTTTGCATGCTTAACTTGTTGTCCTAATTTAAAACCACTATTTTCAAACGTTTCTAACGTAAAGGTGTTTGAAAATTTACCTACTGATTTAGGCTTAGAGACTTGACTCTGCATACGAATTTCATCGATACACTTTTCTGGAAGTTCCCGTAAAAAACGGCTAGCTTTATGATATTTTTCTTGTCCATAAATACGACGGCTTTCAGCGTGACATAAGTATAGCTTACTCATAGCTCTTGTCATGCCAACGTAACATAAACGTCTTTCTTCTTCTAAGCGCCCTATTTCTTCTACTGATTGTTGTGACGGAAACATCCCTTCTTCCAAACCAGCAATAAAGACTAATGGGAACTCTAAACCTTTCGCCGAATGCATAGTCATTAACTGCACCGCACTTTCATATTCATCTGCTTGAGACTCGCCAGATTCTAACGCCGCATGCGTTAAAAACGCCGTTAATGGCGTTTGCTCTTCCGTCAGTTCAGGATCACTTTCAAAGGTCTGACAGGCGGTCACTAATTCATTCAAGTTTTCTATTCGCTGCTCCGCTCGCTCACCTTTTTCAGCCTGATACATAGCTTTAAGGCCAGAGTGTTGAATAACGAAATTAGCTTGCTGATCTAAGTCTAAATTACTGGAGTCATCTTCTAACTGATCAATTAAATTGATAAAGGCGCTGATGGTTTTAGCACTACGCCCTTTTAGTTGCTCCGCTTGTAACATCTGCTGGCAAGCTCGCCATAAGGTAACTTCTTGGCTTCTAGCGGCATCTCGCACTAAAGCGACGGTTTGGTTACCAATGCCGCGTGTCGGAGTATTAATAATGCGTTCAAAAGCGGCATCATCGTCTCGATTGTTGATAATACGCATGTAAGCAAGTGCATCTTTGATTTCTTGTCGCTCGAAGAAACGTTGACCACCATAAATACGATAAGGTAACTGCCCTTGCAGTAGCGCTTCTTCTAACAAACGTGATTGGGCATTTGAGCGGTATAAAATAGCGACTTCATCTAACTTTCCGCCGTCATCACGCCACTGCTTAATTCGCCCAGCTATAAACCTAGCCTCATCAATTTCATTAAAAGCCGTATAAATCGAGATTTTCTCTCCCGCTTCATCGTCCGTCCACAACTCTTTGCCTAATCGGTTGTTGTTGTTGCTAATCAACTGATTAGCGGCGTTAAGAATATTGGCGGTAGAGCGATAGTTTTGCTCCAAACGAACCGTTTGTGTGTCATCAAACTCACGAGTAAAACGTTCTATATTTTCAATTTTTGCACCACGCCAGCCATAGATAGACTGATCATCATCACCTACTATCATGACTTTAGACTGTGTTTTTCCAAGCAAGGTTAACCACGCATATTGAATAGCGTTAGTATCTTGAAATTCATCCACTAATATATGAGAAAAACGTTGCTGGTAGTGTGCTAATAATTCAGGATTATTGAGCCATAATTCATGAGCACGCAATAATAGTTCAGCAAAGTCCACTAAACCTGCACGATCACACGTTTCTTGGTAGGCTTGATAAACTTTCACAAAGACCGCTTCACTCGGGTCAAACTGAGCATCGATATGCTGAGGACGTAAACCCTCATCTTTTTTACCATTGATATACCAAACGAACTGCTTGGCTGGCCACTTTTTCTCATCAAGCTCTAGTGAGCGAACAATACGTTTAACTAAGCGTAACTGATCATCGCTATCAAGTACTTGAAAGCTTTGCGGTAACTTTGCCTCTTGAAAGTGCATGCGCAGTAAACGGTGAGCCAAGCCATGGAAAGTGCCAATCCACATGCCATGAGTATTACCACCCACTGTTTGCTCAACACGGGCACGCATTTCAGCAGCCGCTTTATTGGTAAAGGTAACCGCTAGGACAGAATGCGGTGCGGCTTGCTCTACTTGCATTAACCAAGCAATTCGCTGAACTAAAACACGGGTTTTCCCCGAGCCAGCTCCCGCCAAAACCAGCATATTTTGCAATGGTGCGGCAACAACTTCACGTTGTTTATCGTTGAGGGAGTCAAGTAATTCAGAAACATCCATAGCAGGAAAACCTTATCGAACTGAGTTGAGAAATGAATAAAAGCAGCACGATTATAGCACTGGCTTTATATACAGCAAACAACTATTGAATATATTAAAAATAGAGCTAAAGTTGCGTTAATTGATTAATTGAAGAAATCTCAACATGAGGTAAAACACTAATAGGTTTGCCAACATCATAACAAGATAGCCAAGCAGCTTGGCAGCCAGACCTTACTGCACCTAGAATATCTGCGCGACCGCAATCGCCAACATGCAGTAGCTCTTTAGTACTGATCCCTAACTCGCGACATGCTAACGTAAACATATCACCTGCTGGTTTTTGTTTAAGTAACTGTCCATCACTTTGCCAACCCGCATGATATATGTGTTTAAAATAATGTGAAATACCAAGCGTTTTGGTATCAACATTGCCGTTAGTGATCGCTACTAGTGGATATTTTTTACTTAAACTATCGAGTAATCTTATACTGCTTTTCGGCACGATAAAATCACTGCGCAAACTTATAAAGTAGGCGAGTGCTGCTTGCGCCATTTGCTCGGCATCAGTATCGCTATAACCTAAATCTGAGAACCCTAATCTATAGGTGACCAAGCGCACTTTTACCACATCATGTGTTAGGTTTGCCTGTTGATGGACTGCTTGCTGCCTAAACTTATACCAATAACGATAGTTAAAAGATATCTCGGGTAACCCCAATTGAATAAGCCTTGGCTGTAATAAATCGGCAAAATAGGCAATCATCTTTTTCTCGATTGACAACATAATGGGTTTATTACTGTATAAGGTGTCGTCTAAGTCAAAACTGATGGCTTTAATTGGCGATAAACGGCGGTAAAATTTCATGTATTCCTATTAAATCGGCTTCAACTGTTCTTTCTTGACGTACAAAAGAACAGTATTTTCTGGTTTTTACAATCTAAAGATAACTCTGCTAATCCTAGGAGGGTGTTATTAAAGCGCTAAGTGTTGCTGTAATAACTTCGCGACTAATCGCTTAAACTGGCTTAATAGTAGCGTATCCATTCGTGGATCAAAGTGATGAGCGTCATCACTACTAATAGCTAAAAACCCAAGTTCATTTTCTTCATGCGCTAACTTAACTAACACCACTGATCCTGAACAACTCTGATTAAAAATCAACGTTTGCTCACTTTGCTGTAAACGGCCAAAATAATAATCACTGTTTTCCAAACGGTTTTGCATAACACCTTGGCAATCGTTAGCAGTGATACTTTCATGCTCAATATCAGCAGCGGATTTTAACCATAATTTAAAGGCCGATAAGGATAACAACTCGGTAGTTGCTTGCGCTAAGCAATCCAATAATTCATTGGCTGATTTGCAATCAATTAACCGTAGGTATAAATCACTGTACAGCATAAATAAACTTTCATTATGACTGGCCACAGACATTAACTGGGTAATTTCATCTTCAAGGTTATGCACCTTCTGTCTTAGCAGCTGCTGTTGCCTTTCCACTAAAGAGACAGTGCCTCGCTGAGCATCTGGTAATCTTAATTCTGTCATTAACTCATTATTACGAGCGAAAAAATCTGGATTATCTTGCAAGTAAGCATTAACTAACTCGTCGGTTAATGGTAGTTCGTCGGTGTTAACAATATCTTGTTCTTTATTCATTTTGTTCTCTAAATCCAATGTTACTGCAAATTTATAACGATATTTGACCATCAAAAACATGTACCGCAGGGCCAGACATTTTTACTGGGTGCCCAGGGCCTTTCCAATATATTCTTAATTTTCCCCCAGGTAATTCTACCGTTACCTGTCGAGATAGTTTTTTCTGCATTTGCCCAATCACAACCGCTGCGCAAGCTCCACTGCCACAAGCAAGTGTTTCAGCAGCTCCACGCTCATAAACTCGAAGTTTAATTTGATTAGGGGCAACCACTTCCATAAAGCCAACATTAGCATGTTCAGGAAAACGTTCATGTAATGATAGCTCTTTACCTAATTTCTCTACTGGTGCTTCAAGTACATCATCAACAGTAACCACACAGTGCGGGTTACCTAGCGAAACCACGCCGCATAATACAGTTTCAGATTCACTACGTAAGATATAAGTCCCTTCTGATTTTTGCGCAGTAAAAGGGATCTTACTCGGCTCTAGTTGTGGCACAGGCATAGTGACAGAAATATTGCCGTCTCGCTCAACAAATAAAGTCATTTTTCCGGAAGCTGTAGAAACCTTTATCTTGTTTTTGGTACATAAACCTTTCATACGAACAAAGCGAGCAAAACACCGAGCGCCATTACCACACTGATTAACTTCACTACCATCCGCATTAAAAATACGATAGTGAAAATCTAAGTCAGGATCATAAGGTGGCTCAACGACCAAGAGTTGATCAAAGCCGACACCAAAATTTCGGTCAGCCAATTTCGCTATTTGTTCATTCGGTAAATAGACATTTTGAGTAACATTATCCAGTACTAAAAAGTCATTACCAAGGCCGTGCATTTTGGAAAAATTAACTAACATTATTGCCCTTTATTTTGGGATTGCGATTCTTCATGCTGTTGGTTTTTCTCTTCATTTGCTTGCGGATTTTCTTGCTCTTCGTGATATAAATCACCCTTTGAGCCACAAGCGGACAATAAAATTGCAAAAGAAAAGGCGGTTAGAAGTTTAGAAACTTGCTTTTTTTTATTCATGATTAGCTATTTTTGCCATGAAAGACATCTAAATCAAGCTTTAAGCTTAACTTAGTTGTTATATTTATCTCAGTTGATTGGTATTATACTCACATGCTTATTCCCCAAACAACTAAAGAAAGACAATGAACGATAGCCAATATAATTTAATTGCCGAAGATCTATTACTTGCCGTTGAAGAGGCTATTGAAGATTGCGGTATAGATATCGATTATGAAGGTACGGGCGGTTTACTTACCTTAACCTTCAAAAACACCACTAAAATCATTTTAAATAAACAAGCACCTTTGCATGAAATATGGGTTGCAACTAAATTTAATGGCCACCACTTTGCCTTTGTCGATGAACAATGGATAGACAAACGTGGCGGAGATGAGTTTTGGCAGTTTTTATCTGCCGCTGTAAGCATTCAAGCTGATTGCGAAGTAACGTTAGCTGCTGAATAAATAATTATTGGGAACAAGAAAAATGACAACTGTACGAATCGCGACACGAAAAAGTGCCCTTGCCTTATGGCAAGCTGAGTATGTTAAAGCGCAACTAGAGCATTTTCATCAAGATATTAATGTTGAACTAGTACCTATGACCACTAAAGGCGATATTATTTTAGATACTCCTCTTGCGAAGGTGGGTGGTAAAGGGCTTTTTGTTAAAGAGCTTGAAGTAGCGATGTTAGAAGGCAGAGCAGACATTGCCGTACATTCAATGAAAGATGTGCCGGTAGATTTTCCTGAAGGTTTAGGCCTAGAAGTTATTTGTCCTCGTGAAGATCCTCGTGATGCTTTTGTTTCTAATACTTTTGCAACACTTAGCGACTTACCCCAAGGTGCGATTGTAGGTACTTCTAGCTTGCGTCGACAATGTCAATTAAAAGCCAATCGTCCAGATCTTGATATTCGTGATTTACGCGGTAATGTTAACACTCGCTTAAGAAAATTAGATGAAGGTCAATACGACGCTATCATTCTAGCTTCCGCAGGCTTAATTCGTTTAGAAATGAGTGAACGAATTGCACAGTATATCGAACCGGAAGAAATGTTGCCTGCCAATGGTCAAGGTGCTGTTGGCATTGAGTGTCGTACTGATGACGCTTTTATTAAATCACTTTTAGCACCGCTAGAGTGTACTGAAACACGCCATAGAGTATTAACAGAACGTGCGATGAATAAAGCTTTAGAGGGCGGCTGTCAGGTTCCTATCGCTAGCTACAGTGTTATTTCAAATGATGGTAAAGAAATTCACTTACGTGGTTTGGTTGGTGCAGTAGACGGTAGCCAACTTATTGAAAGCGATATTAGCGGCCCAATCGAACAAGGTGAAGTGCTTGGCGATACCTTAGCTCAAGAGTTACTTAGTCGTGGTGCCGATAAAATATTAGCACAGGTCTACGCTGATAATTCCTAAGCGAAATTCACCTATGCTTAATGTTTTAATCACACGTCCTGATAACAAAACAAAGCAGTTGGCCTTGTTACTTAAGCAACAAGGTATTGCGTGTGTCAATCAGCCGTTATTTGATTATCAAGTTCTGGCTGATTACAACACCACTAAATCACTTCTCACCTCTCAAGAAATACTAGTCTTTGTAAGTGTTGCTGCTGTTGAATTTGCTGCTGCAACATACCCTGCTAGCAATTGGCAATATAATAAAATCTATGCTGTTGGTAATGCGACAAAAAACGCTTTGCAATTACTAGGTATTAATAATGTTGAAGTACCCAGCCAAGAAAACAGTGAAGGCCTATTAGCTTTACTTCAGTTATCTGACCACCTTAACGACAAAAGTGTCACTATAGTACGTGGTAATGGTGGTAGAGAATATTTAGCTGACACTCTGATTAAGCTAGGATATCAAGTATCTTACTTAGAGAGTTACCAACGGGTATGGCGAGTATTAGCGAAAGATATAAGCAAACAATGGTATCAACAGCAAATTAATTGTATTGTCGTTACCAGTAACGCTATATTAGAAAAGCTTGTAGAATTATCTATAAGCCAGTATAGAGAAAGTGATAATCACGCAATGATAGATTTCTGGCGAAAGCAATGTATATGGATTGTGGTTAGCCAGCGTATTGCCGACAAAGCAAAAGCATATGGAATATCCAACATCACCATAAGTGCCGGTGCTAGTGCTCAAGCGATTTATCAAGCATTACCATTACAGAAATCTTAGCGTACAACAAGTCTGTATAGTACTCATATTCAATAACGGAATGAAAAGATGACCGAGAATAAAAAACCAGTAACCAAGGATCAAGCTTCCACGACAGAAGCGAAGAATACTATCGATAAAGTTACTGAACAAAAACTCGCTGATAAAAAATCTACTACCGAAAAAGCACCAATTAAATCGCCCAAACAAACTAATAGCATTTCCAAGCTAGCTATTTTGGCTTTAATTATTGCTATTGCAGCACCTGTTGGTCATTACTTTTGGCAACAACAACAGACTTCGCTAACAAACAATGCATTAACCAACAAATTAAATGAAGACAGTACCGCTAAATTTACTCTGTTTCAAAACCAAATCCAGCAAGCACTCAAGCAACAAAAAGTTGAATTAGCCTCGCAATTACAACAGGTGAAAGAGCAAACCGCTAACGCAAATCAACTACAGATCATTGCCCTTGAAGATACCGTCGCTCAATTAGAAGCCGGCATTAAACAACGCCAACCTAGTGATTGGTTATTACATGAAAGTGAATACCTCATTCGTATTGCTGCTCGTACTCTATGGCTTGAGCATGATACAACAGCGGCAATAGGTTTACTTAAAGATGCAAACTCAAGATTAGCCGAGCTTGATGATCCTGCTTTTTTACCCGTTCGCCAACTTATTCATCAAGATATTAAATCACTTGAATTGCTGCCAGTATTGCAAACTGATGAAATAGTCTTGGCATTAATGGCTATGAATAAACAAATCAACATATTGCCTTTAGCCATAGTTGATTTAGGGAAGCAAGATGACAAACAAGATGACTTTGTGCTTTCTGATGATATAAACGACTGGCAAAGTAACCTAAGCAAAACATGGCAAAAATTTCTCGATGATTTTATTCGTGTCCGTCAAAGGCAAGGCTCAATTGAGCCGTTAATGGCACCAGAGCAACAAGAGCATTTAAAGCAAAATTTAAGCTTAAAAGTTCAACTCGCATTATGGGCTGCGAGCGAGCGTAAAGGTGATATTTACTACAAAACCTTAACAGATATTGAGTTATGGCTTAATGAATTTTTTGATATGGAGCATAGCTACAACCAACGTTTTATGTCGGCACTAACAACCTTGCAAAAGCAACATGTAAGTTACGATTATCCAAGCGAGTTATCTTCATTAGCAGCCATTAGAGCAGTGCTTAACAAGCCATTGACCGCCTTGCCAGCGCAGCTACCAAAAGCAGTAGAAGAAGCTCCAATTGAAAATTCTACAGATGGAGATGGTACCAGCGAGACAGAAAATAACGAGGGTGAGTTATGATACGCTTTATCATCTTCATCGCTTTATTTTTTGCGGTTCTTGCCTTAAGCCCTTTTCTGATTGATGAAAAAGGGTATATTTTAATTGCCATGGGAGAGACGATAATTGAGCTCACTGTACTCTCGGCAATTATAATTATTTCCCTTTGCTCTATTACCATTTATATCAGTTTCAAACTTCTTCGTGGCGGCTTTAACTTTAGTTTTAAGGCATGGAACAAAGTGGCATTTGCCAGCCAAAGGCGAGGTATTGCTAACTTTAATAAAGGTTTAGCCGCTTTTATGCTTGAGGACTACCAAACGGCAGAGCAACTCTTTGCCAAAAGCGCCGAGCCAGCTAAACGTCAACAAAGCGCTTACTTATTGGCTGCTGTCGCTTCTTCAAAACAACAACTTGATGCAAATACTAACCATTATTTAGATTTATTGGCACAAGAAACAAAGAAGTCAGCCCAGTCCGATATTGCCAGCACCATAGTAAAAGTAAAATTATTATTAGCTCAAGAAAAAACAGAAGCATATCAAGAAGCTCGTACGATAATAGATGATAACCATAAATTCATCGGCCACGATCCTAGATTATTATCCCTCGAAATTGATTTGTGTATTATTGAAGAGCGCTTCCAAAGCGCCGTTGATCATTTAGTCGCTGCTCGCAAAGAGAAAAACATTAATGACACTATGATTAGTCAATGGGAAGCTAAGGCATACCACGGTGCTTTCATTGACATTATTCGCAAACAAGACCAAGCAAGTCTTGAAAGTTACTGGAAAAAATTATCTCGAAAAGAAAAGCAAAGTGAAGCTATTCTTTTGGCTTATTGCCGAGTATTAGCAGCAAACAATATTACTGAGCCGTTAACCCAACTTATTACTCCGGTATTGAAAAAACAGCCCAGTACCACTTTCTTAAAGCAGTTACGCACACTACCCATTAAACAAAGCGAACCATTAATTGCTTTAGTACAAAAGCACTTACATAAAAACAGTAAAAGTGCACAATGGCTTAGTTGTCTGGGGCATTTAGCGTTAATGAGTGAACAATGGTCAATGGCTGAAAAAGCGTTTGGTAGTTTAATTAGGCTTGAGGCTAATCAAGATGTTCGCCAATACGACAAACAAGATTTGCAGGCCTTTGCACAGGCTTTAACCGCGGAAGGTCAACATCAAGCAGCAAATGAAGTATGGGTAAAAATAAGTAACTTAGATTGAGCGCTGTAGTTATTGATAAACCTTAGGCGTCCAAAGTTGCATAAACATTTTATCATCTTCGATTGGGGTAAACCCAAACTGCTCATATAAGCCATGAGCATCTTGAGTGGCTAGCATGATACGGCGCAGCCCTTGTAGTTTAGGGTGTGCAACAATTTTCGCCATCATTTGCTTACTCAACCCTTTCTGCCTATGCTCTTCAAGTACATAAACATCAGCTAAGTAGGCAAATGTCGCCGTATCTGTGATTAAACGAGCAAAACCTACTTGCACTTCTTTTTGACTATCGAGCCGACAAAAAACACCAAAGCATAATGAGTTTTCAATCGCTTTGCTTACAACACTTTTCGGCACATTCTCTGCCCAATAAGAGCGAGACAGATAAGCGTGGATAGCATCGATATCCATCTCATTTTTATTATCAGAAATTCGATAAGTCATGATTGCTAAAAGTGCCTTATAAGTCTCATTTTAATCCTGAAAAGGGTTAATTCCCCCTTAAATACCAGCCATTTAGTTTAAATAAAGGCAAATGCGTCTGCATACATATGCTCAACGGTCGCACCTTGTTTAACAAAATCGCCACGAATTGCACCTACCATTTCAAATCGACCTGCAAGGTAGATATCATATGGTTCAAGGTTAGCAATATCATTCATTGCTGCTTGATGCACAAGTCCCGTTGTACCTTGCCAAGAATCTGTCGGGTTTTCTACCACAGGAATAAAAGTAGCATCTGCTAATTTTGCGATGGTGGCCGCAGTTTCGGTTAACTCATATAAAGCACTTTCATCCCTTAGCCCCCAATACACCATGATATGACGCGTTGAGCCAACTTCGGCTAAATACTCGAACATCGATTTAATATAAGAAAAACCGGTTCCACCTGCCAATAATAATAAAGGCCTATCGCTATCCACACGTAACTGCGCGTTACCTAATGGGATTTCAATATCTAACGTTTTATCATTAGCTTGAACCGACTTAATGCGTTCAATAACTTGCATAGGGTAACTATCAGCAACAAAAGCACCGATTTGTAGTTCAATTAAATCACTATTAGGAGAACTCGCGATAGAGAATGGGCGTTTATCTTCATCACTCATCACAAAATTTAAATATTGCCCAGGAACAAATGTGACTTGCTCGCTTGGCTTTAATAATACTTTATAAACATGGCTAGTTAATGACGTGATCGACACTACTTGACAACTAACTGACTTCATTCGGTTAACCTTTCTCTGCTGTTGAGAAGATATCTAAATCTTCCCAGATTTCATCTATGTGTTGTTTAACTTCTTCATCCATAACAATAGGAACGCCCCATTCTCTGTCGGTTTCACCCGGCCATTTATTGGTTGCATCTAATCCCATTTTAGAACCTAAGCCTGAAACAGGCGAGGCAAAATCTAAGTAATCTATCGGTGTATTCTCAATTAATACTGTATCACGGCTTGGATCCATGCGGGTGGTCATAGCCCATATCACATCTTCCCAATCTCTTGCATTAACATCGTCATCACAAACAATAACGAACTTAGTATACATAAATTGCCTTAAGAATGACCAAACACCCATCATCACTCGCTTGGCATGACCAGCATACTGCTTCTTAATTGTTACGACTGCCAGTCGGTATGAGCAACCTTCAGGTGGCAAATAAAAATCTTGAATTTCAGGAAATTGTTTTTGCAAAATAGGGACGAATACTTCATTTAAAGCAACCCCTAAAATAGCCGGTTCATCAGGCGGACGACCTGTATAAGTACTATGGTAAATAGGGTCTTTACGCATAGTTATATGGGTTACGGTAAACACTGGGAAGTCGTCTACTTCATTATAATAACCAGTATGATCACCATACGGGCCTTCTGGTGCGGTTTCATTTGGATCAAGATAACCCTCAAGTATAATTTCAGCCGTGGCAGGAACTTGTAAATCATTACTTACCGATTTTGTTACCTCGGTTTTTGCACCACGTAACAATCCTGCAAAAGCGTATTCAGATAAAGTATCTGGCACAGGGGTTACTGCTCCCAAAATAGTCGCAGGATCGGCGCCTAAAGCAACGGAAACAGGATACATTTCCCCTGGGTTCGTTTTCTTAAATTCTTGAAAATCTAAGGCACCACCTCGATGAGATAACCAGCGCATAATAACTTTATTTTTACTCAAGACTTGCTGACGATAAATACCTAAATTTTGACGTTCTTTATGTGGCCCTTTAGTAATCGTTAATCCCCAAGTAATTAACGGAGCAACATCGCCAGGCCAACAGGTTTGTATGGGTAATTTAGTTAAATCAACATCATCGCCACTAAGGACAACTTGCTGACAAAGTGCTTTTTTAATCACTTTCGTTGGCATGTTAAGCACTTGTTTAAATACTGGGATTTTACCGATAGCATCTCTAAAGCCTTTAGGTGGCTCTGGCTCTTTAAGCATGGCAAGTAATTTACCAACATCACGAAGCGCACTAACGTTTTCTTGACCCATAGCCAGTGCTACGCGATCGGGGGTTCCGAATAGGTTTGTTAAGACCGGGACATCATAAGGATTACCTTGTTCATCCACAGCATTTTCAAATAATAATGCAGGGCCTTTAGCACGCAAGGTTCTATCACTAATCTCCGTCATGGCTAAATGAGTAGAAATTGGTTTTGTAATTCGTTTTAACTGGCCAGTTTTTTCTAATTGGCTGATAAAGTCTCTTAAATCTTTATATTGCATCTGTATTACCTAGTCATAAACAAAAAACCAGCCGTTAAGACTGGTTTTTACCATGAAACTTCTTAAATTTATTTGCGCTTCATTGAGTCAAAAAATTCATCATTAGTTTTGGTCATGGCTAATTTATCAATTAAGAATTCAATGGCACCGACCTCATCCATTTCATGGACAATTTTACGTAATATCCACATTTTTTGTAACTCGTCAGGTTTAGTAATAAGCTCTTCACGGCGAGTACCACTACGGTTAATATGAATAGCAGGGAAAACACGTTTTTCAGAAACTTTACGAGACAAGTGTAATTCCATATTACCGGTACCTTTAAACTCTTCATAGATAACTTCATCCATTTTAGAGCCTGTTTCTACTAGTGCAGTAGCGATAATGGTTAAGCTACCACCTTCTTCAATATTACGTGCAGCCCCAAAGAAGCGCTTAGGACGATGTAGTGCGTTAGCATCCACACCACCTGTTAAGATTTTACCTGATGAAGGTACTACCGTGTTGTAAGCACGTGCTAAACGAGTAATTGAATCAAGTAAGATAACAACGTCTTTTTTATGTTCAACTAAACGCTTAGCTTTCTCTATTACCATTTCTGCCACTTGTACGTGACGACTTGCTGGCTCATCAAAGGTCGAAGCAACAACTTCACCTTTCACTAAGCGTTGCATTTCGGTAACTTCTTCCGGACGCTCATCAATTAATAGCACCATTAATTCAGCATCAGGATGGTTATGAGCAATACTTTGCGCGATATTTTGTAGTAATAACGTTTTACCTGCTTTTGGTGGAGCAACGATTAAACCACGTTGACCTTTACCAATAGGAGAAGCTAAATCAAGAACTCGAGCAGTGATATCTTCTGTTGAGCCATTGCCGCGCTCCATAGTGAGACGGTCATTAGGATGAATTGGTGTTAAGTTTTCAAATAAAATTTTATTGCGTGAGTTTTCTGGACGATCAAAGTTTACTTCTGTTACTTTCAATAAAGCAAAATAGCGTTCACCCTTTTTAGGTGCTCTAATCTTACCCTGAATCGTATCACCAGTACGCATACTAAAACGACGAATTTGACTTGGAGAGACATAAATATCGTCAGGACCAGCTAAGTAAGATGAGTCCGCAGAGCGCAAAAATCCAAAACCATCTTGTAAGATTTCTAAAACACCGCCACCAAAAATGTCATTGTCATTTTCAGCGTGCTTCTTAAGTATGGCAAAAATAATGTCTTGTTTGCGTGTTCTAGCTAGGTTTTCTAGCTTCATAGACTCAGCTAGTTTAACCAATTCATTAATGGATTTTTCTTTTAATTCGGTAAGATTCATAGGGGGTTTCTTAAATTATTTTAAGTAGTTATGTCTGAGGCGATTGCCGACGACAGTATGTTTTAAGTGTATTTATATAATATTCTTATCTAATAAAGTTATAAATAAAGACAATAGAATAGGGGTAAAGAGATGTTATTTTGTACTCAGGAGTTAAATTTAGCATTAAATGTTAACTAGGTAAAGGCGCTAACAAAAATGTAAGCAAATATTTTACATGTGGAGTTATTAAAATAAAAAAGCCCAACCAGTAGTGGTTAGGCTTAATTTGAATTTATCTTAAAGATTTTTATCTAAAAACTCTTTTAATTGAGTTTTTGATAACGCGCCAACTTTAGTGTCAGCTATTTCGCCATCTTTAAATAATAATAATGTTGGAATGCCACGTACACCGTATTTAGGTGGTGTATCAGAGTTTTCGTCAATATTTAACTTGCCTACTTTCACTTTACCTTCATACTCTGTAGCTATGTCGTCCAGTACCGGCGCTATCATTTTACAAGGACCACACCATTCAGCCCAAAAATCAACCAATACTAAACCTGATGCCTTTAAAACATCTGCTTCGAAACCATCATCAGTTAGCTGAACAATTTTGTCGCTCATCTTAATCTCCGTTGTTATGGCACACTTGCCACTTTGTTAATATCAATAATATACCTTTATGAGGTCTTGTTACCCATAATTCAAGTAAGTTTTCTACAACATTAGCATTAAATTAATTAATTGCTCAATTAGACAACTATTTAGTCAACAAAAATGCTAAGCTAGCGCCATGAAAAATACACACTTAACTGAAACAAAATTCGCTGACCTAAATCTTGCTCCGCAAGTAGTGACCGGATTAGAAGCCATGGGCTTCACAAATTGTACGTCTATTCAGGCGAAATCTTTACCCGTTTTACTTCAAGGCACTGATATAGCCGGACAAGCACAAACAGGTGAAGGTAAAACTATCGCCTTCTTAGCCGCTACTTTCCATCAATTATTACAAAAAGAAGCTCCAACTCATAATCAGCCTAGAGCTTTGATTATGGCACCAACACGTGAGTTAGCTATACAAATTCATCGTGACGCCATTGAAATGTCGAAAAGTACAGGCATCCGCCTTGGTGTAGTCTATGGTGGTGAAGGTTATGAAAGCCAACGCTTAGAGTTAGAACAAGGGGTCGATATTTTAATTGGCACCTGTGGTCGCCTAATCGACTATATGAAACAAGGCGTATACAACTTAAATAATATTGAAGCCATAGTGCTTGATGAAGCCGATAGAATGTTTGATTTAGGCTTCATTAAAGATATACGTTATATGTTTAGCAAAATGCCGCCGGCAACTGAACGTTTAAGCATGCTATTTTCAGCAACTTTATCATTTCGTGTTAAAGAATTGGCGTTCGAACATATGAACGAGCCAACCAGTGTTGAAATTGAACCAGAACAAAAAACAAATACACGTATTAGTGAAGAATTACTCTATCCATCTAATGAAGATAAGATGGCACTATTACAAACGCTAATCGAAGAAGATTGGCCAGAAAAAGCAATTATCTTTGCTAATACCAAACATGTTTGTGAAAAGATTTACGATCACCTTGTAGCCGATAAACTACGTGTTGGGTTATTAACCGGTGACGTTCCTCAGAAAAAGCGTTTGAAAATATTAGAGCAATTTACTGATGGTACTCTAGATATATTAGTGGCAACTGATGTTGCAGCACGTGGCTTACATATCCCATCTGTGACTCATGTTTTTAACTATGACTTACCTGATGATTGTGAAGATTATGTTCACCGTATTGGCCGTACTGGTCGTGCTGGTGCAACAGGTCACGCAATTAGCTTAGCCTGTGAACAATACGTTTTTAATTTACCGGCTATTGAGAGCTATATTGAACATGAGCTGCCAGTAACAAAGTACGATCATGATGCGCTTTTAGATGATTTACCTAGACCTAAACCTCGTCAACGTCGCCATAGACCTAATACAGGTAGACAAGGTGGTGGACGTAATAGACAAGGTGGTAATAGCAACTACCGTGGTCGTCGTTAATTTTAATCTTTATTGATTATGTCTAAATTATCCCAGATACCGCAGTATAGTGATAATCATTATGCTGTGGTTGATTTAGGTTCAAACAGTTTTCATTTATTAATTACCAAGCTAGTTGATAATGAAGTAGTCGTTGTTGACAAAATAAAGCGTAAAGTCCGTTTAGCTGCGGGGCTGAATAACGACAATGAATTAAGTCCGCAAGCCATAGGGTGTGGCCTTGAGTGTATTTCATTATTTGCGGAGCATTTAGCTAGTATCCCGAAAAAACACATTCGCATTGTTGCTACTGCAACACTAAGAATAGCCACTAATAGTGACGACTTTATTAATGCCGCGAATAAAATCTTACCGATTAATATAAAACTCCTCAGTGGTAAACAAGAAGCTAATACCATTTATAGTGGTGTTGCTCATACCTGTGATGGCACATCAACAAACAAACGTTTAATTTTTGATATTGGTGGCGCGAGTACCGAGTTAATTATTGGTGAAGGCTATACAGCACTTCACGCCATTAGCTTAAATTTAGGTTGCGTAAGCTTTAACCAAAGGTTTTTCGAAAATGGGCAGTTAACCACAGACAGCTTTGACAGAGCAATTATCGCAGCCAGTAAGATAATTACCCCTGTAGTTGATAGCTTTACATCAATTGGTTGGCATAGCGTACTTGGTGGCTCAGGTACTATGCAAGCATTGGCGGAGATTCAAAGACACCGTCAACAAGAGCCTGTGTTCTCCGCTTATTTTATCGCAGAAATAAAACAAGCGCTTATTGACTTTAAAACCGTGGACAGTGTTTATTTTCCAGGTTTACGCGCAGACAGAGTTGCCGTTTTAGCAAGCGGATTAAGCATCCTAATCGCCTTATATCAGTGCTTAGCCATTAAAGAGTTGGCATTATCTTCTGGTGCTCTGCGTGAGGGATTATTATTCGAGATGTTAGCTAAATAAGCCTTTATACTGCACCTTCTTTTAACCACTGAGCCACTTGCTTAGCAAAGTAGGTTAATATGCCATCGGCACCAGCTCGTTTAAAAGCAAGCAGCCCTTCCATAATACAAGGTTTCTCTGCTAACCAACCATTTTGAATCGCAGCCATGTGCATAGCATACTCGCCACTGACTTGATAAGCGTATGTTGGCACTGCAAATGTGTCTTTAACACGTCGTACAATGTCTAAATAAGGCATTCCTGGTTTTACCATTACCATATCTGCACCTTCAGCAATATCTTGTGCAACCTCATGCAGGGCTTCATTGCTATTAGCAGGATCCATTTGGTAGGTATGCTTATCACCACCTTTCAAATTTCCCGCAGAGCCAACAGCATCACGAAATGGTCCATAATAATTTGAGGCATATTTTGCCGAGTACGCGAGTATTTTTGTGTTCACAAAACCCCCGTCTTCTAACGCTTCACGTATTGCACCAACCCTACCATCCATCATATCTGATGGAGCCACTATATCAGCACCCGCTTGTGCGTGTGATATTGCCTGTTTAACTAATATTTCTTTTGTGACGTCATTTAAAACGTAGCCTTGTGCACCAGCTTTATTATTATCGTCTTCACTTAAAATACCGTCTTGGCCATGAATGGTAAAAGGATCTAAGGCAACATCGGTAATAACCGCTAATTGTGGAAACTGTGACTTTAAAGCTCGAACGGTACGTTGCGCCAATCCGTCAGCATTATAAGCTTCTTCCGCCATTAACGACTTTTTATCACTTGGTGTTACCGGAAAAATAGCAATAGCTGGAATGCCTAAATCAACGAGTTCTTGCGCTTCTTCAAGCAACAAATCAATACTTTTTCGCTCAACACCTGGCATAGAAGTGATAGCCTCACGTTGATTTTCTCCTTCTAAAACAAATACCGGATAAATTAAATCATTCACTGTTAGTTGATGCTCAGCCATAAGTCGGCGAGTAAAGTCATCTTTGCGCATACGACGCATACGACGTGCTGGAAATTGGCCAAATGTGCCACTGTTAATTGAGCTCATAAAACTATTCTTCTGTAAAATGATAAGATTGAGTTTGGTTACGACCAGCATCTTTTGATTGATATAGGGCTTTATCTGCACCTAAGAAAAGTTGCTCCGGTTGTACATCCGCCTGTTGTGTATAAGTACTGATACCATTACTAATGGTTATTGATATTTCTGTTTCTTTATAAAGACACGGGTGTTTGGCGACACGCTCTCTCAGTGCTTCAGCTAGAGCAATAGCACCTTGGCTGTCAGTGTCGGGTAAGATTAAACAAAACTCTTCACCACCATAACGAAATGCAGTATCGGTGCTACGCTTTAAGCTACTTTTAATATGCTCACTTAACCACATCAAGCACTGATCTCCGGCTAAATGTCCATAAGTGTCGTTTACCGATTTAAAGT
Source organism: Colwellia sp. KS18-150 (assembly GCF_057551365.1). Taxonomy (NCBI): domain Bacteria; kingdom Pseudomonadati; phylum Pseudomonadota; class Gammaproteobacteria; order Alteromonadales; family Colwelliaceae; genus Colwellia; species Colwellia sp. KS18-150. The sequence goes on from NZ_BAAJMC010000010.1 coordinate 58,080, forward strand.
GATCTATATCGATCAAAACTAAACTAAGTGGCGTTAAATTTCGTTTGCTACGACGGTATTCTGCAACGATCTTTTGATCATAAAATCGTCTATTAAATAAGCCAGTTAGTTCGTCTAAAGTATTTTTCTGTTCAAGTTCTTGGTTTGCTTCTTCCAGCTCTTGCAGGGCAATATTGAGCTCGATAGTGCGCTCTTGAACTTTTTCTTCGAGTAAATCCTGGCTCTCTTGTTGTGTTTGCAATAGCAATAGCCGTGCTTGTTCAGAGGATTCGTTGGCAACTTTGGCTTTGGCTAGTTCTTCTTCTAAATGCTGTTTGTCACTCGTTTTCTTACGATTAATCAAATAGCCATAAAAAAATAACAATATTAGGCAAAGAACAAAGCCTACGCTAAATCCTTGAAAAAATGACATATTAAATTGGGGGATAAAATTGGTCACTACATAAACACTTTAATTATAAATTGAAAGCCTTTTGGGCATTAAGCCTAGTTTGGCAAGCAATCTCTTCTTGGTCAATAGCTGTCAATATTGACAACTGCTCAACCACATAAGGTAAATAGCTTGGCTCATTACGGCTGCTTTTGGGTTTAGGTCGAATTGTTCTCGGGGTTAGGTAAGGTGCGTCTGTTTCTATTAATAATTGCTCTAAAGGAATAAGGTTGACGATATCCCGCAATTCTTGCCCGCGTCGTTCATCACATAACCAGCCTGTAATACCTATATACATTCCCGCTTTTAAACATTGTTGTAGTTCCTGTTTATTGCCGGTAAAACAATGAGCAACTAAGGCTGGTACACTATCAATATAAGGCTCAAGTGCCTCATACCAAGGTTCAAAGGCATCACGTTGATGCAGGAAAAGTGGCATATTTAACTGTGATGCTAAGTTTATTTGCTCTTTGAATACTCTGAGCTGTTGAGCTGGCTCTGAAAAATTTCTATTAAAATCGAGGCCACACTCGCCTATTGCCTTTACTTCAGAGTGCTTAGCTATCTGAGTTAACTGATAAATATAGTCTTCACTGACTCCATCAGCATCATGTGGATGCACACCAGCCGTTGAATAAAGGGTATTAGGGAATTGTTGCTGGTATTGCTGACATAAATTGAGCGCTTGTTGGCTTTCTTTGACACTAGTACCTGTAAGTAGCTGACCTGTCACCCCCTGTGCTTTCGCGCGAGATATCACATCAGTGCGATCTTTATCAAAGCGCTTATTGGTGAGGTTGACGCCTATATCAATCAAAATTTATACCACTACTTCAATCGTTTAACACGAATATTACGGTGACTACCTTCTTTATATAAATAAACGGCACCCATTGCCCCTTTTTTTAGTCGCACCGTATTGCCCACTTTAAGTTTGATCTTTGCACTATCTTTTTGCTGCCATCGCTGGCCATTTTCTAAATCAATTACCCACTGACCTTTGATAAGCTTTTTCAATTGGGTGACTGTTGAAGATATGCTTTCTAGACCTTGTTCTTCTGTGGTTTTTTTCAAATGATTTTTAGCAAAGTCATCCACTTCTTTAGTAGTCACATTTTCAGTGCTCACTACCGCCACTGTGGCTTCTTTAATTAAAACTGGCTCTTGGGTGTCTGCGGTTATTAAACTATCAAAGCACGTTAATCTTTCTTCAGAAGAAGAAATTTTTCCACACTGTTTTAATTTGTTAGATAAAGATGATTCAGCACTTGCCATTGAGGATAAGCATAATAATGAGCTTACAAGTGTTAAGGTAATTTTATTCAAGAGTTTACTTCCTCATCAGAGTCTTCTGCATCATCGTTTTTATGATTTAATGAAGCGATGATAATACCTAATTCAAACAAAAGTAGCATTGGGATTGCTAGCATAGACTGAGAAATTATATCAGGTGGCGTGAGTAGCATGCCTAGTACAAAAGCTCCTACTACTATATATGGGCGTTTTTTTCTTAAATTATCCGGACTGGTAACCCCCGTCCAACACATTAAAATAATAGCGATAGGGATTTCAAAGGCGGCACCAAAGGCAAAGAACAACTTTAAAACAAAGTCGAGATAGCTACTAATATCCGTTGCAATGACGACACCTTCAGGAGCAACCGAAGTAAAAAAAGCAAAAACAACAGGGAAAACAAGAAAGTACGCGAAAGCAATACCACTATAGAATAGCAATGTTGAACCCAACATTAATGGAGCAACTAATTTTTTCTCATTTCGGTACAACCCTGGCGCAACAAAAGACCATATTTGATACAAGATATAGGGCATTGCAAGAAAAATAGATAACACTATCGTTAATTTAAATGGTGCGAAAAATGGCGAGGCAACATCAGTTGCTATCATTTGAGAGCCAATAGGCATAGTAGCTAACAGCGGCTGAGCCAAATATTGATATATATCTTGAGCAAAATATACCAAGCTACAAAACACAAGAATCACCCCGAGTACCGCCCGCAATAAACGAGTTCTTAACTCAAGAAGGTGATCAAATAATGTCGAATTTTGTACCGGCGGTGTTGGCTGAGAAGGTGAACTCATGTTTATTGTTTATGCTCTGATGGTTTTTCTATTGATTGCGAATCTGAGCTGTTGCTCTCTGTCGTATCAACATCATTAGTAACTGAGGTTGATTGCGCATCTTTTGTCGCTAATGAAGAAGAGATTAAAGAATCTAAAGCACTTCGGTCTACTTGCTTAAAAGGCTCATTGACCATATTGGCAGCATCTTGCAGTGATTTAACTGACTCTGCCACTTCTGGGCTTAAATTAGTCATATCACTTTGCTCTGCTTTTTTTAAGTTGGCGTGTAATTCATGAATACGCAACTCTTCTGATAGCTCAGACTTCACAGTGTCGCTAAATTTACGTACTCCACCAATCCAGCTTCTAACCGTGCGAATAGCAACCGGTAAGCGCTCTGGTCCAAGAACAACCAAGCCCATTACAGCAATAAGCAATAATTCCCAAAAGCCAATATCAAACATAAACTACGCCTGGCTATTTTCTTTTTGGCTTGCTTCTGTTTTTTCTGCACTCTTTTCGCTAGTTGTAGTGTTATCCGCTAGTGTATCTGATGTTTTTTCCGCTGATTTTGCAGACTCTTTTTCATCACCAATAGCATTTTTAAAGCCTTTAACCGCTGAGCCTAAATCACCACCTAGGTTGCGTAATTTTTTAGTGCCGAATAATAATACGACTATGACAGCAATGATTAATAATTGCCAAATACTGATACCGCCCATAACAAACTCCTATAATCTAATTAATATCAGTATACACTGAAATCAACTCATGAAACGAGCAAAAGCATACCCACAATAAGAAAATTATGCATTAAAATCACATTTATTGATCTTCGCTAAAGTTAAGCGTACGATTTATCGGAATTTCCAAGGGGGGATAAAGATAATTTTTTGGGTTTACTGATGTGGTAACCTTGGCCAAAGTCACAACCCACCGAGTGTAGCTTACTCATTACATCTTCACTTTCAATCCCTTCAGCAACAAGTCGGTAACCAAATTGTTCACCTAAGTCATGCAATGCTTTCACTAATGAGAGATTTTTGGAATTGTGCTTTAAGGTGCGAATAAATTCACGGTCAAGTTTAATAAATTCAAACGGATAGCTATGTAAAAAGCTAAATGATGAGACGCCTGAGGCATAATCATCAAGTGCCAGCCTGACACCGAGTGCTTTTAATTTTCTCAACCCTTGTAATGCTACTTCATTATGTTGTGAAAAAGCAGACTCATTAAACTCTAAAATCAGCTTTTGTGGTTCAAAACTTTGATCTTTTATCAAAGAAATTAAGTTATTTAACTGGTTAGTTTGTGTTAAATGTCTGCCTGATATATTGATAGCAATAAATGCATGCTGGTAATGACTGTCGCTTTTCCACGAAAGTAGTTGTCTTGAAACTTCTTCTACAACCCAGTTTTCAATAGCCAATATGATACCAGTTTCTTCAGCAAGAAATAAAAACTCACTTGGTGTCAGCAGACCTTTTTTCGGATGTTGCCAGCGTAGTAATGCTTCAAAGCCTATAGTAGCAGCATTATCTAAATTAGAAATTTCCTGGTAGTGCAATTCAAATTGTTGTTGTTCAATAGCAAGACGAAGCTCTTGCTCTAACGTCATTGTCGCGATGAGCTTCTCTCGCATACTGTCATCGAAAAACACATATCTACCGCGACCTAAGCTTTTTGCTTGGTACATTGCAGCATCGGCATCACGTAACACTTCATCAGCATTTTTATATTGAGTACTACAAACGGCGATACCAATACTGGCATTTGAATATAAGGTATTGTTCTCTATGGTGTAGGGCTTTTCGATGGCGGTGATAATACGTTCAGCAACATCTTCTGCATCATCTGACTTTAATGAATCAAGTAATATAACAAACTCATCACCACCAAGCCTTGCTAGGACATCGTTATCACGAACACAAGCTCGTAAGCGATCGGCGATTTCTATCAAAAATAAATCACCGGCATGATGCCCCAGAGTATCATTGATCATTTTAAAACGATCTAAATCGATAAATAGTACGGCAAATCTTTGGTTGGGGTGACGTTTTAAATGACGGATAGCATAACCAAGGCGATCGGAGAACATAGCTCGATTAGGAAGTTTGGTTAACGCATCATGATGTGCTTCAAAATAAAGCTGTTGTTCTGCTTTGCGGCGCTCTGCCATTTGCATGCGCAAATTTAAATTGGCGGCCTGTAATTCTTGGGTACGTTCAGCGACAAGAGACTCCAGCTCTTTACGATACTGTTGTTCCAGTTCTTTTCGTTGTGCTTTTTCTTGCTCGAGTTGTTCGTTAGCTTGTTGCAGCTCTTGCAACAATGACTTAACTTTACGCAACTCTTGCGGTGCACTTGGCTGTTGTTTAGTCCTTGGTTCCATCAAGGTTCCCATGTTTTTCTTTCAATCCAAATACAATTAATTTGTATTTTAGAGATAAAAGTCTTTATTAGTATTATTTTTGAGCGCTAAGTGTATCAAAATTTCTGCGCTAGGCTAGCATTAATAACTAAAAAAGTTACATATGTGTAAACAATCTCTATTTCCCTGAAAAAAGTGGCAATACCTTTGCCACTTTTACCTTCAGTTTCTAGGTTTTAAAAACGATAGCTAGTACTTATAAAAAATGTTCTACCCACAACATCATAAATATTAGGCACTGTATTCATATCATTACCGTTTGGCACTTCCTCAGGCTCAGTATCAAAAATATTTTTAATACCGCCTGTTACTTGCCAATCGTTATTAATAAAGTATGCTGCCGATACATTTTGGTAAACCACATTATCGGTTTTATAGGCATCTCCCCAAGCATTTCCTTCCATACCTTGTATGAAATTAGCTGTATACAGTAGACTTAAATCTTCCGTCACTTGGGCAGTTACTGATAAATTAGACTTTAACTGAGAGTAGCCCCCTTTATTACCGTCAATTTGACCTTCATAGCTGATGCCATCTTCTGTGAATTCAAGTAAATAAGTGGTATCTAACGCAACCGTAAACCTATCGATGTTATAGCTAATATTCCAATCTATGCCCGACGTGTTTTGCTCACCAATATTAGTTAGTGTTGAAGTCATGTTTGATAGATTACCATCAGGAGTAATATTGATACTGTTACAAGCTTCAAGATCTCCAGCTTCACAAGCATTTAATTTTTCCTGAACATTTACACGAGCAATGGCATTAGTTATATCGAATTGCCAGTAATCAAGTGTCGTTGATAAACCCTCTGTAATTTCCCAAACTGCACCAAAGGTAAATGATTCACTCTCTTCAGGCTGCAGGTTTTCATCGCCGGTGTAATTAACAAGAATTTGATCGTCTAATTCATTGTCCCATGGATCACTTAAATAATCATAAGAGCCTGAATTTCCTCCATATAGCTCACTAACACTCGGTGCTCTATATCCTGTGGCTGCCACTGCGCGTAACATGAAAGCATCAGTAAATCGGTATGTTGCCCCTAGTTTCCATGTTGTTGCCCCACCAAAAGTGGAGTATTTATCGTAACGTGTTGCTGCATCCACCGTAAACGCATCCGTTACAGGAATTGATACTTCACCGTACATAGATTGCACAGAGTAATTACCTTCAGTTGGATCTTGTTGAGCTGCGGTACTTTCTCCAGCTTGAGTGATTTCATCTGGCGTGTAATAACCACTCTCAAAGCGGCTTTCAACCCCAAAGGCATAGCCTATATCATTTTCACTAACACCACTGTACCCTGCTGCTAAAGTAAATTGTTCGTTGCCCCCTTCATTTTCTTCAGTGTACATAACACCCTGTGAAGTTAAGAAGTCATGCGAGATTGGTTCGCCACTAAACCATATATCTTGATTGTCATAAATGCTTTGCTCCATATTTCCGGCATGGATTGAGTTTTGAACTTTATCTTTCGAATCATTTCGTCCATATGTCGCCGACATATGCCATTGATCATCATTATCTAAGTAGCCATTTAAACCAACTGAGGCTAAATATGTATCAGTCACTTGCTCGTAAATACGTGGCCCAGCATCAACCATACGGCGCCTATAGTTTAGTTCATCAATAGGGTTACCATTACTATCAGTAAAGTCGCCATTTTCATCTCTAAAATGATCGGTGTATTTACTGTCTAGCTTACTAATTTCAAGATCAATGTTTGCTGGCTGAGGTGCCATTTGTTGATTTGAATCCCGGCGGGTGTACATAAAGTCGGCGCTTAACTCAGTATCCGATGCGATCTCTGTATTAAAACTACTAAATAAGCTAAATAATTCATTAGGCGTTTGAGCATAACTGTCTTGGGTATAATCATAGGAGCTATCTCTATCTTTCCAACCACCATTACCATCAGGTACTTGACCTCCTAGTGAACCTTCAGGAATAAATGATGATTCTCCTGGTGGCACAAAATCACGATCTGACTGAATAACTTCACCACGATTAGAATATTGAACACCAACCACTAAGTTGCCGCCAGCCACTTCTGTGCCATGCAAAATGCTGAAACCGCCACTTTCACCATCACCTTTATCGGTAATGCTACCTTCAGCTTTTAATTCAGTACCTTGAAAATCTTTTTTGGTAATAATATTTACCACACCTGCAATGGCATCAGAGCCATAAACAGCTGAAGCGCCATCTTTTAGAATTTCAATGGTTTTGATCATTGAAACAGGAATGGTATTTAGATCAACAGATGAGTTTGCCCCGGTACCTGATGCCACCATACGCTTACCATTTAGTAATACCAACGTACGCTGAACTCCCATACCACGCAAGTTAACAGTGGCCGATCCACCAGAGCCATTATTAGATGAAGCACCTAAGCTCATGCCTGACGCCGCGGGTTGTGCCGATAAAATTTCTTGCACTGAGGTATAGCCACTTTTGACAATAAAGTCCGATGATATAACCGTTACTGGACTGGCAGTTTCTATATCTGTTCTATTAATACGGGAGCCTGTTACCGCAATTCGTTCTATTTCATCAGCTCCGTCTTGTGCAAAAGCCTGCACTGTCGTTACTGAAGAAGCAGCGATACCAAGGATCACCGCTCGATTGATGAGACTTTTAACACTGGAGATTTTTTTCATAATTCACTCTGAGTTTCTTTAGTTGTTTTAATCAATCTAAATACTGCAGGATCAATTCAGAAAAGTTCGTTATTAAGTGTTGAGGAATTGTTAACTTTGTAATCGGGGTGATGATATTTTCAGCAAGCTAGCGTTTTACTGTAAAAATTAGACATAAAAAAACCGACTTAAGTCGGTTTTTAGTAAAGCTCTTTGATTTGCTTTATAACACCATGGTGTTTTTCAGTTTTGATAAAGCATTTTTTTCAAGCTGTCTAACGCGCTCAGCAGAAATTTGATACTTATTCGCTAACTCTTGCAGCGTTGATTTATTTTCATCTAACCAACGAGTCTTAATAATATCTTGGCTACGTTCATCTAAAGCAACTAATGCTGTTGATAAACGATTATTTGCGTGACTTTCCCAGTTAGCATTTTCTACTTCAACAGCTAAGTCAGATTGCTTATCTTCAAGATATAAAGCTGGTGAAAAGTTACCTGCGCTGGCATTATCATCATCATCAGCAGAAAGCTCAAAGGCTTGATCGTGGCTGCTCATGCGATTTTCCATTTCTAAAACATCTTTGGTACTCACACCAAGCGTTTCAGCAACGGTATTTACTTCATCATTACTGAACCAACCTAAACGTTTTTTATTTTTACGTAAGTTGAAAAATAACTTACGTTGCGCTTTTGTAGTCGCAACTTTAACGATACGCCAGTTTTTCAATACATATTCATGAATTTCAGCTTTTATCCAATGCACGGCAAATGACACTAAACGCACCCCTACTTCAGGGTTAAAGCGTTTTACTGCTTTCATTAAGCCAACATTACCTTCTTGTACTAAATCTGCTTGTGTTAAACCATAGCCGGCATAACCTTTGGCAACATGAATAACAAAACGAAGGTGTGACATAATAAGTTTTTGTGCTGCTTGTAAGTCATTCTCTTCATATAGGCGAGTGGCAAGATCACGCTCTTCTTCAGCGCTAAGCATAGGAATGCTATAAGCTGATTGCATGTATGCTTCAATACTGCCGCTTTGTGGAACGACTAGCTGCATTGTATTACTCATAAAAATGACCTCTTCTTTCTTTGTGCTAAAACTGAACTTCCCTTCGCTGGAAATTGTAACATAAAACAGTTATTTTAACCATCTAGCAACGTCGAGCGAAGACAAACATTAGCTTAATAGAAAGGGCAAAACAAGATGATCTTTCATTTAATTGATGAATAATTTGTGAAATTTTGTTACTGGCTAAAATTAGCCTTGTTTTAGCAAAGACTTAGCGTCAAATAACATGGTTAGTCTGCATTAGGTTCGATAGCCCTAATATGCTTAAGTACAGAGATATAACTCCCTACTAACCCTAATAACACCGCAAACATGATCAATATTAACGCTTCATTAAAAGCTAATCCTTGTAATTCAAAATTACTCTGATATAAGTCGGTTAATTGGCTAATAGCAGACGATAAATATTGTGCTAACAAAGTAACCGCCAACCAAGAAAGTACACCGCCAAAGACTCCATACCAAATACCGCTATATAAAAATGGTCGTTGAATAAAGCTATCGGTTGCCCCAACAAGCTTCATAATAGCAATAGCGTCTTTTTGATTTAATATAGCGAGACGAATAGTATTACCAACAATTAACACAACAGACAGGCAAAGCAATAAGGCAACTCCCATCACAATATCTTGTATTAAATTAGCCATCGCTTCTAGACGCGTTAACCATTCAAGATCTAATTTACCTTGCTCCACTTCTCTTTCTTGTTGTAGCTTAACTAACAAATCATTCGCAGCACGTGCCTGACTTGCTCTTTGCGTAGGCGTAACAAGCAAAGTGGCTGGCAATGGATTTTTATCCAAATATTCCAGAGACTGACCAAAACCAGATAATATTTTAAACTCTTTCAGGGCTTGCTCGGCAGAAATATAATGCACATTATCAACTTCTGGATATAAGCTAATGCGCTTAACTAAGTTTTGAGCACTCTTTTCATTAACAGACAATTTTAAGAATAAGGTTATTTGCGATGCACTATCCCACTGCTCGCTCACTTGCTGCGCATTCTTTACGAATAAATGTAATGTGGCGGGTAAAGCTAAACTAATGCCTAAAACAAAGACGGTCATCACTGAGGTGAAAGGTGTTCGCCATAAATCCCCCAAGCTACCAATCGCCTGCTGTACATGACGAATAGGCAAGGTGAGAATTCTTCTGAGTAAGCTGTTACGTTGACTTAAACCACTGGAGTGAAGATTACTACTCATCATCTGCTCCTTGCGCTGGCACACTTTCCGAGCTCAACCCATCCATAAGGCCATCATTAATCATAGTGCCTTCTTTCAATGTTAAGGTGCGGTACTTCATCCGTGCAATTAAGCCCAAATCATGGGTGGCAATTAATACGGTAACGCCAGCGGCATTAAACTCTTCAAATAGCCTAATAATATCTAGTGATAACTTAGGGTCGAGGTTACCTGTTGGCTCATCGGCTAATAAAATTGGTGGCTTATTAACAATAGCTCTTGCGATACCAACACGTTGTTGTTCTCCACCAGAAAGCATATGAGGGTAACATTTTAATTTGGCGCCAAGGTGTACTTTATCTAATGCTGTTTCAACACGCTTACGAATTTCTTTATGACTCACCCCTTCAATAATTAATGGTAGGGCAACATTATCAAAAATAGTTCTATCTTTAAGAAGGTTGTGACTTTGGAAGATCATTCCTATTCCACGGCGAACATAAGGAATTTGATTATATTTTATTTTAGCCAATTCTGAATGGTTAACTAAAATACTACCTGAACTAGGCTTTTCCATCATGGAAATAAGTTTTAACAATGTACTTTTACCCGCACCTGAATGCCCGGTTAAAAAAGCCATTTCACCCGCTTGTAAGGTAAAGTTAACTTGCTTTAGCGCAAGAAATCCTCCTGGGTAAGTTTTATTAACACCGTTAAAACTGATCATATATTATTGTTTTTAATTATGTATTTTTTATTCAGTCTATTACTATTTATCAAAAAGCGCATCAATAAAATCATTACCATTGAACGGTCTTAGATCATCAATACCTTCACCCACACCTAAATAGCGAATAGGAATATTGTGTTTGTCAGCTATAGCAAACACAACACCACCTTTAGCGGTGCCGTCTAGCTTAGTTAGCGTTAAACCTGTTAAGCCAACGGCTTCGTCAAACAACTTAGTTTGACTTAAGGCATTTTGCCCTGTGCCTGCATCAAGAGTAAGCATCACTTCATGAGGAGCATTAACATCAAGTTTTTTCATTACCCTGACTACTTTTTTCAACTCTTCCATCAAATGGGCTTTATTCTGTAAGCGCCCAGCCGTATCGGCAATAATCACGTCGACATTTCGAGCCTTAGCGGCACTAATAGCATCAAAAATAACCGACGCACTATCAGCACCAGTATGTTGGGCGATGACTGGAATGTCATTTCGCTCGCCCCAAACTTGTAACTGCTCTACCGCTGCCGCTCTAAAAGTATCGCCTGCCGCTAACATCACAGATTTACCTTGAGCTTGAAATTGCTTAGCTAATTTACCTATAGTCGTGGTTTTTCCAACCCCATTTACACCAACCATTAAGATAACGAATGGGCCATCATCGTTGGTGATATCTAAAGGAATACTCACTTCTTCAATAACTTTATTAAGTTCTATTTTTAACAACTCATAAAGTGCTTCAGCATCTTTTAACTGCTTGCGGTTAGCACTTTGTGTTAATGAATCTATGATTTTCATGGTGGTTTCAACACCAACATCAGCCATTAATAGGTGAGTTTCTAATTCTTCAAATAGATCATCATCGATTTGCTTACCGCGGAATAAGTCAAATAAACCACCGCCAATATTGGCTCTAGTTTTAGTTAACCCTTGCTTTAAGCGAGCAAAAAAACCGACTTTCGATTCAGGCTTAGCTATTTCAGCTGGCTCTGGCTCTGGCTCTGGCTCTGGCTCTGGCTCTGGCTCTGGCTCTGGCTCTGGCTCTGGCTCTGGCTCTGGCTCTGGCTCTGGCTCTGGCTCTGGCTCTGGCTCTGGCTCTGGCAGATTATTTTCAATGGCTTGCTCAACCTTTTCAAGCACTTTATCTTCACTGGAAGAAAATGCTTCGACTTCTGATGATAACTCATCCTCAATAACCTTATCTGCAGGCATTTGAGCTTGATCGATTACCGCGTTTTTTTTCTCGTCCTGATTAAAGCCTAACCAGGAAAACATACCTTTTTTCTTCTTAGACACTTTCTTCGACCTAACAGTATTGATAATAATGGTGTAAAATTGCCGATATATTAGCATCAAATCCCCAAGCTGTCAGGATATGAGTCAAGGTAAAAAGCAACATAATAAAAAACTACAAACAGGTAGTATTCGCATTATTGCCGGTAAACATCGAGGAAGAAAACTACCTGTATTGATGGCAGAAGGTCTTCGGCCGACCACAGACAGAGTGAAAGAAACAGTTTTTAACTGGTTAATGCCTTATATGCAAAAAGCCCATTGCTTAGATTGTTTTGCAGGTGCCGGAAGCTTAGGTTTTGAAGCATTGTCACGTGGCGCAGATAAAGTTACCTTAGTTGAGTTAAATAAACCTGCCGCCAAGCAACTACAAGCGAATAAAGACTTACTCAAAGCCAACAACTTAACCGTTAGTCATGGCGATGTAATGGAGTTTTTAACAGCCACAGCCAAACAAACTTTTGATATAGTATTTATCGACCCACCTTTTCGCCAACAATTGGTAGCCAAAACAGCACAGTTATTAACAAATGGCTGGCTTAGTGAACAAGCATTAATATATATTGAAATGGAAGCAGAAGGCGAACAGGTTTTACCAAATAATTGGCAACTAGTTAAAGAAAAAATTGCTGGACAGGTTGCCTACCGTTTATACCAAGTTGCATAAAAAAAGTATTATTATGATCAAATTACATCAACTCGAAGGCTACATTCAAGCCATATTATTAGCAGAGTATCCTGATAAATTACTCCTGCTCGATGGTTGCTGTCGTGCTGATGTAACAAAAATAAAGCACTTTATTATTAATACCTTAAATAGACCGTTAACAGATCTAAAATTAATTGTCGTAACTCATATGCATCCAGACCATGCCGGTGCGGCACATAAGCTAAGAAAAATAACCGGTGCTAAGATTGTTTGTGCAAATGTGCCTGGTCAATGGTATAGCGGCTTAGATGGTAAAATGATGCATATTACTGACTTACTATTAACTCGCTGGGTTGCCAATAGAAAAAATCAAAAACAACGCTGGTTGTGGTATTCAAGTACCTTGAAGCCTGACTTTAAACTTGAAGATGGTGATTTTTTACCTGGTTTTGATGAATGGCAAGCTTTAGCAACTCAGGGGCATACTGATCGAGACCTATCTTTACATCACATCCCTAGCAACAAGATATATATTGCCGATTTAATAGTGAAAATTAAAAAAGGTTATATTCCCCCTTTTCCGCTTTTCTATCCAAAACGGTACAGAGAATCATTAGAAAGGGTCGCCAATTTAAACGTAGACAGTTATATTTTAGCTCACGGCGGGGAAGTTGAATTAACAGCAAATGATTTTCGAAGTATATTAGCTAAAGCGCCGACAGAGCCGATGACTCATTGGCGCTCAGTAAAAGCTAAATTAATTAAAGTACTGGGTAAATAGAAAAATAATAACTATTTTAAGATATTTCGATACCTAAATTAGATAAGCCTTCTGATAGCACCATCTCTTTTGCTATCTGGCATGAACGCTTATTTTCTGCAGCAAACTTTAAAAAATCAAACAACTCATTTTGAGTCGCTTTTTCCCATACCATTAACGGGTGAGAATCAATCGTGGTGGCAAGGTTTTCATCAACTAATGATTCATATTCTGCCATTAATAACTCCACATAATAACTAACGCTGTTATGAGACAACCTGCTAACACTTTGAATATCATCATGGCTTTTATCTTTACCATTACTTTGCATAAGCTGCCATGCTGACATCATCGCCATACAAACATCAAGTGCTGGAAAGACACCAAAAGAATCAAACGCTTCAGGATCAGGGGTTTGCTCCTCGAGTTTATTTAATTGTGCGTTTATATTTATCTTAGTGCCGTTATTTTTGTCTAACCACTGCCAAATAAGGTCTAACTGGTTACGTACTAAAGAAAATTCACCGAATTTAGCCGCATCGGAAAACATTTGATAATTAGGGAGCATACGCTCCAAAATAGCTGCTGAAAAAGCAACTTGCTGCCAATGACTTAATGTCGCAAAAGGAAGATGTATCGCCAAGTTTTTCTCAATAGAATAAATAACAGGCGACAATTATACGCAAAACTTAGCCGTTTTGGGTTAATTGTTTTTGCGCATACTCGAACTTAAGACGGTATTCAGTTAACTTACTTTCAAGATCATGAATTTGTTCCATCAATTGCTCTTTGTTTTCGTTATGCTGAGTAATCATGTCAGAATTTTCATCCCGTAAGTATTTAATGGTTTCCCTAACTTGATTATTTTCTTTCTCTTGTTTTTCTCGATTAGCATTAAAGCGATTAAGAATATTTTCTTGTCCCTCTTGCGCCAATTTAACTTGTGATTTTAACGATGAAACTTCTTTTTGATACAGCTTAATATCAGCTTGCTCTGTAATTAAGTTGTTTGCGAGTTCTTGATTTTTTTCCACTAATTGTGACAGTTGTTGCTCAGCAACTTCTTGCTCATGATGAGACTGCTTCAACTGCAATGAAGATGACTTTTTATCTTCAAGCTGCTGCTGTTTCAACTTAGAAAGTTCTTCATTACCCTCAGTTATCTCTTGTTTATATTCTTGAGCAATCTTGACGTGTTGTTTTACTTTGTCTTCTAAGAAAGATAGCTTCTCTAATTGCTCAGCCATGGTTTTGTTATGAGAGTCTGTTTCTTTTTGCAGCTGCTGTGTTTCTTTTGTTAACTGATCAATTATTTTCGCCGCTTCTTGATTACTATCAGCAAACTGCTTTTTATGCTGCTGTTGGTGGTTTGCTAAATCACTTTGTGAAGTATTTAATTGCGTGGTTAACTCTTCAATTTGGCTTTTTTGTTCTGCTAAGATGCCAGTTTGCAACTCATTAGTTTTTTGTTGTTGTATTGACTCAGTTTGCAAGGTTTTCAATTGCTCTTGATGCTCTGCTAAATCATTTTGTGAGGTATTAAGCTGAGTAGCAAGCTCTTCTATTTGGTTTTTTTGTTCCAATGAAATACCCGTTTGTAATTCATTAGATTTTTGCTGCTCTTCCAATGCTGTTTGCGTTTGCTGTAATTGCTCTGTTAACAGATTAATTTTTTGCTCGGCATCTTGTTTATTACTTTCAGTACGTTGTCTATATTGCTCTTGGTGTTGAGCTAAATCTTCCTGTGATGCACTTAGTTGAGCCCCTAACTCGACAAGTTGATTCTTTTGCTCTGCTATTGTGCTGAGTTGTGATTCAATGGTTTTCTGTTGTTGCTCTGATTCGGTTTGCAACTGGTGTAATTGTTCAGATATTTGATTTATCTTTCCTTCAGCGCCTTGATTATTATTGCTGAGCTCTTGTGTATGTTGCTCCTGAATATGTTCTAAGTCGCTATTGGCTATATTGAGTTGTTTGGTTAAGGTAACAATTTTATTTTTTTGCTCAATTAATGAGTGAGTTTGCAACTCATCGGTTTTTTGCCAAGTAATCTCAGCTTTTTGCAGCTTGTGATCACTATTATCTCTTTGTTGCTCAACAATATCTAACCGCTCAGTAAGCGTTTGTTCCTGCTCAGCTAACACAGCTAAACTTTCATTTAAGGTAGAAATTTCTTGTTGTTGTTCTTGTTGGCTCTTCTCGTAATCTGCAATTTTGCTTTCTAAGGCTTGCTTTTGCTTGCTAAATTTCTCTTGCTCTTGTTGTAACTGCGATTGTTGGGCACTACTTTCTTGCTCTAGTTTATCAATAGTTTGCTGTAAATTTTGACCTTGTTCAGAGAGCTCTGTTTTTAAACTTTGCTGCTCAGATTGCAGTTTAGTTTGTTCATCCGATAAACTCTTTTTCAATAACTTGTTTTCATGCTCTAAACGCTCAATGGTTTCAGTAAAATTAATATTATTTTGCGTTAACTCCACTTGAAAGTTTTGTTCGTCTTCCGCCTGTTTTGCCAGCGCATCTTCAAGATCTTTTGCAACTTTACTCTGCTCATCTGTGAGTTGGCTAATTTTATCTGCTGAATCTTTATCGTGAGAGTTCAACAGTTTTTCAGCCGATTTTTGCTGTTTTTGTTGTTCTTTTATTTGATCTTTATGAGCGGAAACTTCTTGCTCTAATTGGGATATTTTTTCTGAGAAATTTTTACTTTTTTCCGCCAATTCGTCTTGGCTAGCTTGATAATCATTTTGTAAAGCCAGATAGGCAGGGTCTTGTTCAATAGAAAGGTTTTTACTTGCTGTTTGAGGTACAGCCGTTGATATAAGTTGCGTGAGCTTTTCTTCTATTTGAATATAGACATCACTTGCTAAGCTTTGAATCTGCTCTTCTACATCCTTGGAAAGCTTATCTTTTCCAGCCATTACATTTCCATTATCAACTTCGAGTACCTATTAAATTAGCACAAGAATGCAGCTATCGAAATAAGCATTTGATTATATTTATAGTTAAATAAAAAAAAGGAGCTAAAAAGCTCCTTTTTATTGATATTCGTTATTAAAACTAAGCTTCTTGCGTTTCTGCTTTTGCAACAGGTGAAATTTGAACGCCAGTTACTTTAGTTTCAGATACTTGATTACGTAACTGTACTAAACGATTAACCTGACTTAATGAGCCAAGCATTGAATAAATAGGAACAAATAAACCACGTTTATGGAAATCAATAACCTTCTCATCAGATAAGTCTTTTACCTTATCTTCATTGATAGTAAAAATACCCACTAACTTTTTCTTTTCGCCAGTGCTTAATGCAACGTTTAACTCAAGCTCTTGTAATAATTCATTAGCTTCAAGTTCTTTGATGAAGTTCTCTGTCATTCTTTCGTTGTCATATAAACGGCCAAGTGCTTGTTGAACGTTATCTAAAACTTCTGATTCTTTACCGTCTTCTTCAAATAATGCTAATTCTTGGTCTTCACCTACAAATGGGCTATCTAGATCGATACAAGCAGTAAGAGTATTTTCTTTTTCTGGATCAAGACCTAGTGAGAAAGGCACCATGGCAATACTTTGCGGTAAAGATAATGCAGTCCACTTTTCATCTTGAAGGTATAAGTTTTCTCCAGCTTCTAAACCTAACATAGCAACACTACGGTAACGCTCTGAATCAGGGTTTTTAACAAGTACTACTGGAAAGCTTGCTGATGCTTGTGCATATTCAGCTGCAGTTACTGGGATAATGTGCTGACCAGCAACGTGAGATAAATCACGTGCTTTTGCTAGTTTTAAGTTTTGATGTTGTTCTTTTCTTACTGGAACGAAATTAGCCATGATTAAATCTCTGTCTTGTTGTGCTATTAATTAACTTGAATATAGGTGCACATTTTTATAATAATGTAATTGAACTGGTGTTTTAATTACTGCGTTATTCTTTGCTTGTATAAGTTATGGAGACACCTGTTTTCGCTTTCAATGCTAAACTTAAAAATAATTGTCTTTTTTATCAAGATATCCTTAGGCGGTCACCATGAAAATAGTGTTAATCGTGTTTTCCATGTTGCTAGCCTTACCATTTAGCAGCATAGCAAAACCTAAAATTTTAATTAAACATCAAAGAGATATAAATAATTTTGCGGAAATACAACTGACCAATCAAACAGCGAAAGCTTTGATTTGCCATGTTGCTATCAATGGCCATAAAATAAAATTTAAATTAGCCCCTAGACAAGCGTCAAAGTGGTATCGCGCGACAGATCCAAGTTTTAACCATCAAAACTTCAGTACTTGGTGTGATTATTTATCATTACACCCTAAATACCAAACTAAAGAATAGAAATTCTCTGTTATTTTTTTAAGCCAATCACAGTATATTCACCAGTCACAGACAGTGTTACAACAATGGGTTTGTTTGTTTGATTCTTCCAGTACCACCCATGCGAGCCGGTAAATGGAGCGGTAAAACTTCCTTTCATTTCATTTACCGTCGCTATAGCATAACTTTCAAAATACCCTGTGGTATCGCCTTCTGGCTCACCATGGAGGTCAAAATACATAGCCTCTCCTGTCGTTTGCCATTCATATTGCATTTTCTGATGTTGTACCATGGCAAACTTATATTCAACACCACGCCCTGCAGGTACGGATATCTCAACAGATTGTGATGATGGTTCAAAGCCAGTATTTACCGAGTTTTCAACTGTTGGAGTCGCCAATAAGGTTAAGCCTAGTTTTTCCCCAACTCCTGTTGGATCAATATTATACTCGGCAGGTAAAATAACGGTAATTAACGCAATTGCTGCTATAACCATTGCCAATAATGTTGTTTTAATTAACGTCGCTGTCGGTAGTGTTTTTTGCATGTTTATCTCTTAATTTAAGGACTTTAATTTACAAAGTATCCCGTTAACTGGTAACCAATAAGCATAAAACCTGCACTCATTAGTAAGGTATTGGTTACTGCTGAAAAGCGTTCGAATGAAGGATGTTTACGCCAAAAGCTAAACACCAAGAGAATAATAATAAGCGCGGAGAACTGACCCAATTCCACCCCTAGATTAAAGGCAATTAGGTTCACCAATAAACCGTCTTGTGGTAGTTGAAACTCTTGTAATTTTGTAGCTAAGCCAAAGCCATGAAATAAACCAAAAATTAGCACCATAAGTTTTGCATTGGGAGAAGAGCCAAATATACGTTTAAAGCCCCCTAAGTTATCAAAGCCTTTATACACCACAGAAAACCCTATGATGGCATCTATTAGATAGGCATTAACTGGCACATTGTATAACACCCCTAGCAGTAGAGTAATGCTATGGCCTAAAGTAAACATACTGACATAGAGTAAAATATCTTTACTCTTATATAGAAAGAAAATCACACCTACTAAAAATAGTAAATGATCATAACCAGTCACCATGTGCTTTGCGCCAATATAAATAAAAGCAATAAATTGCACGCCAGTATTGTTGAGTAAAAAATTACGGGTGTTTTCATCAACACCATGAGCGTATAACTCTAAAGGGAGCAAGGCTGTGATGCTAAATAGAGCAATATATAATGGAATTAAGGTGTATTTTGTCATTGATTAGTTCATTGGCCGTCATTAGCCTTATAACGTTATCAATAGAATCTAACACAAGAAAGAAAGGCTTTCACTTTTATCATGGGAGTTTGAACTTCAGCTAGGGAAGATGCATGTGCAGTCTGATTTACAGCACACGCATTATATGTAGTTTAAATTAATGGTTTGTCAATATCTCTTCGATAACTTCAACGATTTTTGCCGATTTTTGCTTATTCAAACCATCAGGGTGCGGTGCTGAAAACTGGCCTTTATCGTTATCAAAATATTGACCTGAATGCTCAGCGAGCCCTTGCTCTGTTGATAAGCGTGTTAATATTTTTGCACCAATATTTATATCACTGCCAGCAACACCAAAGCCATCTTGCACCATTTTGCTTGCCAATAAAGAGCCAGGATTGACCGCGAAGAATATCGGCCCATGTCCTTTTAGCTTTTCGGCCATATGTTGGGTCCACATAGTAATGGCTAATTTACTTTGCGAGTAAGCAGCCATATCTGAAAGCTCAACCTGCCCTAGCAATGCCTTTAAATCAACCGGTGCTTGGGCTGCTGATGACAAATTGACTACTCGGCTCGACTTGCTCATCACGGGTAATAACAGCTTAGTGAGCAAGTATGGCGCTATAGTATTAACGATGAAACGCAGATCAAATCCCGCTTGGTTAATAGGGTTAGTCAATTTAAATACACCTGCATTATTGATAATGACATCAATAGCCGGGTGATCTTTACTTATCTGCTCAGCCAAAACCTTTACTGAATTTATTTTTGATAAATCAGCGAGATAACTGCTAATTACCCCTAAATTCGGCAGCTCAGATAGTATCGTGGCAACTTTTGCTAGTTTATCAGCACTACGACCATGGATTAATAGATCATGCCCTTGTGTTGCTAACACCTTAGCTGTGGCTAACCCTATTCCGTCTGTGGCCCCTGTAATTAAAATAACTTTTTTCATACTAATAACCTTTTAAAGGATGTAACTATCAAACCAAGATTAGCTTAACTTAGTGCTAACCATGTTATTTATATTCAAAACAGTAATTAACTAGCTAAATCATCTCTACCTTCAATAAGAAAGTGTTCACTAATTGAGCCTGCTGTTCGTGCTTGTAAATGTGGCACATATTCAGGATCTTCCATAAACGATATTGCTGCTTCTTTAGACGGCCACTCAATAATAATCCGCAGTGAAGAGTTTTCACCTTTTCCCTCTAAGCGTTCATGACTAGAGGTTCTCGCCAAGTATTTACCATTATGTTTTGCCACTAAAGCATTGGCTGAACCTATGTAGCCTGCAATCCAATCATCATTAGTTGGAGTTACCGCCAACACTGAAAAATATGACATTATCTTTCTCCTTATATTTCTACAACTACTTTGCCCATGCCTTCACCGCTTGATAAGCGGGCATGTGCTTGACCAACTTCCATAAGTGAAAAACGCTGTTCATCTAATACTGGGCGCAAACCTCCAGCTTCAACTATGTTAGTTACTTCATTTAATATGTGAGCATGCTCCTCACGTTTTTGGTTGTGTAACATGGGTATTAACATGAACACTACATGTAAAGATAAACCTTTAAAATGAGCAGTCGATAAATCTAACTCCACCATAGCAACGGTTGAAGCAACGTGACCATTTAATGCAGCCGCTTCAAAGGAATTAGCCATATTTTCGCCACCGACAGAGTCAAAAACAATATCAAAACCAGCACCGGCAGTATGCTTTTCGACATAATCAGCAACAGTTTCGGTTTTATAATTAATAGCGGTAGCGCCGAGTTGCTCTATTAACGCTAATTGATCGTCGCCACCACCTGTAGAATATACTTTGGCGCCAAAGTGACGAGCAAGTTGTACAGCAACATGCCCTACACCACCAGAGCCGCCATGAACGAGCACTTTTTGCTGTTTTTTATTTTCGGTAATATTGGCTCGCATTAAACCTTCATAAGCTGTGATAGCAACTAAAGGAAGGGCAGCTGCTTCGCGCATAGATAAGTTATTAGGTTTTCGAGCAATCAATAATGCATCAGCAACGATATATTCAGCTAAAGTTCCTTGAAGATCAGCCAAACCACCCGCACAACCATAAACTTCATCGCCAATTTTGTAATCAGTAACCCCTTCACCAATAGCCTCAACCGTGCCAGCAAAGTCCATACCTAATACCGCTGGTAGTGCAGGCGATAAAGGTAACTCTTCACCCATAGCTCTGATCATAGTATCAACAGTATTGACACTCGTAGCCGCTATTTTTACCAGTACATGTTTTGGTTTTACTTCAGGTTTAGTGACTTCAGCAGCTTGAAATACATCTTCGCTGCCATAATTGTTAACTATCATCGCTTTCATCATAATTTCTCTCCTGTCTTTCAATGGAAGTAAGTATAAGGACTAGAAATTAAATTGATAATAGAGCAAGATAAGGAATTACTTTTTAGATTTTGTTGATAATAGATGAATATTGATCATATAAAACTCTTTGTACGCATAGCCTCTACTCATAACATCAGTAAGGCGGGGCAAGAACTAGGCTTGTCGCCAGCTGTTGCAAGTAGCCATATCAATAAATTAGAGGACACACTAAGAGTTCGCCTTATTCATCGCACTACTCGTAAAGTGTCGTTAACTGAAGAAGGTATTGCCTTTCTTCCTCATGCTGAAGATGTGCTCGCCAGTATTGAAGCAGCAAGAGCATCAGTCGGTGCAGGTAACTTGTTGCCAAGCGGTACACTACGCGTAACTGCTCCAGCATCATTTGGTAGAATGCACTTATTACCTGCTTTAACAGAGTTTTTAGTTAAATACCCTGATTTACACATCGATTTAAAGCTCTCTGACACTATCGTTGATTTGGTTGAAGGTGGTTTTGACATCGCCATTCGTAACTCGCAATTAAAAGACTCTAGTTTAATCGCTAAGAGGCTGGCCCCAGATCATCGAATTCTGTGCGCCTCGCCGAATTATATAAAAAAACATGGTGAGCCGAAGTCGCCTATTGACTTAGCAGCTCATCAATGTATCACCTTAATGGGGCTTGAAAAATGGACCTTTAGTCATGGCGGTACACAAGTGGATATCAAAGCTAAAGGAAGTCTAAGTACTGATAATGGCGAAGCCGTGCGCGACGCTTGTATTAATGGTTTAGGGATCACCATTAACTCAACTTGGAGTGTCTCTGAGCATATCAAACAAGGTCAGTTAGTTCACATACTCAAAGACTATCCCTTAGTATCAAATACTGATATCTGGGCAGTTTATCCAAGTTCACGCTTATTAGCCCCCAAAGTAAGAGCCTTTATTGACTACTTTGCTCAACACTTTGGGGATACTCCTTATTGGGAGTTAAATATCTCTTAAACCAAGTTCAGGTTACCTAAAAGCTGTATTGTATGCGTAAAGATACCGCGTCACTGGTATCATACTCAATTCCGCCTTCAAATTGTTTTGCTTTGATGTAATCAGCCATAAATTTAAGGCGTTTGTTAACAGTATAATTTACCCCCACCGAGTAGATTTGCGCTTCTCGACTTTCTTCTATTAACTCAAATTGACTATAGCGACTGGTGAACTCCCAACCTGGCGTAGAGACAGCCCCTATTTCACCTTTTTTATAAGCTCTATTGTCACCCGAAAGTTGATAGCTAAATTGTACATATCCGCCTTGGTAATCATATTCAGCATTATTAATATCAGTCACCGTGCTTTGTTGCCACTCAGCGAGGGTGGTAAAACCTGCTTGCTGCCATAGTAATTCAACTCCCTGTAATGATTCTTTTTCTGCAGTAAGTTTTTCACCTTCAAACAATGAATCTGATGTATGTACTTCTAGTTTTTCATTGATGCGATAATCACTACTATTAAGATCTCGCTCACTAAAAGCAAAGCCGATGTGCACAAGTTCATTTTCTTCTCGCCACGGCAGCCAAGCGGCTCTACCAGTAATGGCCGAGGAGCTTTCACTATCATCTGGCTGATAAACGCCAAGCTGCCAATTATAAGATGAAGCACCACCAGCTAAACTAGCTCCTATAGAACGACCAGGAGTTAAAGCGGTGGTAACTAAACTGCGTTCTATCATAATGGCGTCACGTGAATGTGATAGCTTCTCTAATCCAAAGCCTTCCTTTTGCTGACCTAGCGTAAGATCTGCCCAGTCTAAGCCTTTATACTTTATATAAGCATCCTTGATATCTACTTCATCACTAGAAAAATCCACTTTCAATTTGGCTTTCCAATCATCAGTTATCTTGCTTTTAAAACTGAGGCGGGCACGACGAATTTCTGATTCTGATTGGGAGTCATCATTATCTTCCATAAAACCTGAATCAAAGGTGTCATGATCTAACATCAGATCACCAGTGATTTTGATATTTTTTGCCCAAAGTTCTGCACTGAAAAGCATGTAAATACCTGTCACCACAAGTGCAATAATTGGGGTATAAGTTTTTATATTCATGAAGCGACCTTAATTTCATTATCTTCACTTACGTATTGCTCCATGCAGTCATTTTTAGGGACATAGCTCACGGTTAATTGCGCGGTATCTCGCAAGAAATCAATATGTTCAATGGCTACCATTTCCACTTGCAAGCCTGTCCTTGTTCTTAAATCATCAATTAGTTGCGTTCTATTTTGTGGCGTTATATTTTCAATACGCTCATAACAAACACTTTGAGTTTGGTAGCGTTTGCCTAATAGGCTTGAGTCAATGACAAATGCCAGTAAACAAATAACACTATTGAGCGTCATTAAATCAATCAAACTCATTTGTCCCACTGAGGTTAGCAATGCTATTGCAGTAACCAAAAACAGATAAGTCATCTCTTTAATGGAAATTGACTCCGTTCTATAGCGCAGCATGGTGAATACAGCGAATAAACCAAAAGCAAACTCCATCGACATATCGACTCCATGGAGTAAGTAGGTGATGATGAACACGCCAACACCAAACAAAATAAAAGAGCCAGCGACGGTAGAGTTTTTACTGACTCGGTAGTAACAGACATAGCAAAGTAGTACTAATGACAGCAGGTTAACTAAAAAACGGGAAACAAAAAGGATATCTAATTCGGTCATACTAATTACTCTTAAACAATGAAAGGGGTTGGCTTTTATTTAATTTTTCTACACGTGACAAAGTCGCTTTAAATCGATTGGTTTTAATCGCCGATTTATACAAGAGCGCACAGCCGATGCAGTATTTACTAAACGAAGTTGGAAAAATATTATTGGCGCTCATCAATTGATAAAAAGGTGAACGCTTAGATTTTTTATGTTGTTTTAACTCGGCGATAAAAAAACCGGGTAGTGCTATTTTGTTATTACCACGGCGATGCTGATACCAAAGATCAAAATCGATAGTTAATCGTTCTGCCTGTGCTTCATTGGCAAGGGCGATACGCTGATAACCACCTTGCTGGCTAATATCAAGGCTATAGCTATTGTTATCCATTTGCTCATCAATAAATTGTGAGCAAAGCTTGTGTTCTCCAACACTGCCGGTAAGTTTTATTCGGCTCTTAATAGTGCGTTTTTGATTATTTTTAAATTTAACTTCTAAAAACTGGGTATCGGTATCAACATAGTGCCTACGTCTCACCTTGTATCGATTTAACTTACCGTTGTGGTGATCTTGATACAATGTCATATGCGGAGTATCAAAGTATTGGTTGTAATAAGTAGACACCCTTTTATTGTCAATTTCTAACATGCTGTAATAATCGGTGAGCTGACCGAGTAAATCAGGTAAAAAGGCTATTGGTAAAATAAACTTACTATCTACTCTGTTCATTAGCTGAGCATTATTAAGATCTTCCAAACCATGACTGTTAAATTTATTTAATACTCTAGATAAGGATTGTTCATTAACTTTTCCTTCATGAGGCTTATCTACCCTTGCTAGTTTATTGACACTGTTGTTTTCAAGAATGCTGTCAAAGATACTTTCAAGCTTGCTATGGGTTTTGTTTATCATAGTCACTTCTTTTTATTGGTGTTTTATAGATAATTAAGTTGGCAAGCCAAAGCTATATGGCTTACCAAGTTAGTTTTGTTTCTAATTACAATAACCACGGCCAGTACCTGCAGAGGGCAGAGCACCATTGAGTTGCTGTGTCATATTGTTAACACGATAGGTCATAAATGATGTCAAACCGTAGAACTGCCCTACTGTGCTGTCTAAGTTTTGCAAATAGTATGAATAACCATAAAAACCACTAGGATCATTTTCCACATGTTCATCAATAACTTCAGCAATTTCGGCAACTCTTGCAGCAAAAGCATCTTCAGTTAAAGCGCCATTGATCAATTGCCATAAATAGCTGTGGTAGGTATCAAGATTGTCTTGGTTATCGAAAACATTAGCGACCATAGGTCTATCGGCAAGTGAGCCGCTAGTAGGTTCATCAATGTATAAACCACGAATATCGTCACTACAGCCCATGCTAAAGGTACCGAAAGACTCATTAAAATCCCAAGGTAATAAGGTAAAGACACCGTCTTGGTCGTAGATATAATAGTTGTGAGCTAACGTTCCGTGATAGCTGTCTAAATTGGATAAAGAAACACTGACTGACATGTACCTCAATAGTGCATCAACATCAATTACCGCTTCAGAGCCATCATCCATTTGTTCTACAAAATTCATAAAAGCGCCGTTATCGGTAGTTTCCTCATTATTTTGTAGGTTTATATCGCTATAACTAGAGATACTGTCATTTATCCATTGCAGATCACTTCCGGTGCCATCGGGCTTATAAAGATCTCCATTTGAATTAGCAAAATGATTTTCTAAAAACTCACCATCAATGACTTCCACCATTAAATAAAAACCAAATAATTCACCATTGATATATACATTGACATAAGCATGCTCAGGAGCTGCTATACCCATTTCTCTCAATAAATCATAGGCGATAGCTTCACGCATATAGCTTGGGTCGTTGTATGAATTTTGTAAGGTAAACTTTTTCAAACCAAAGAACTTCTGGCCATCTACATATTCATTGATATCTATTTTAAAGCTATAGCGATCACTAGTAGATTGAGCAACCGCTCGTAAACTTGAGCCTCCTTTCGTTCTAATGGCAACACTGTCTAAGGTGACGCCATTAAAAGTTATACTTGCTTCGTGATACTCCTCATCAGTTGAATTAGCTAAAATACTTTGCCAATTTTCGCTGCTGATATCGATTGCTAAGTTTCGAACAATACTTGGGTTAAACGCGGTCGCAAGTTCGTTTTCAATACCTTGGGTTGGTGTTAAAAAGTCTTTCGCCCAGCTATATTCATCGCTACTTGGGGTACTTAAACCATAGCTAAAGCCAGTATTTACATCACTATCGTCCCAATCTATGTAATCAACAGTTTCATCATTAAGAATTAAGCTAAGCTCATCTGTGTTACCTAGTTTAAAAGGTACGTAATAATCATTTAGCTCTGAATCGGTAGCAAAAATAACAATATACTCACCAGGGGCTAATGTGACATCGGGTAAAGTTGCTGGCTCGATATCATCGCTTTCATCTATCACTTGATAATCAGCTAAAGAGAGATTCTCGTCACCACTATTATATAATTCGAACCAGTCATCACCGCCGTCAATATCATTAGCGACGACTTCATTAATCACTAACGGACCATGCATTGCCGTGACATTTGTTAACTGTGGGGATGGAGTAAGGGTTTGAGTACCATCACTACCATCTGGAAAGCGGCCATAACTGTAGCCAATTAATGCTTGGCCTTTATTCCAACTCAATTGGTCAACTAAATCATCACCTAAATACAGGCTTACCTCATCACTAGCACCTAACTTAAACGCGACTGAGGACTCATTTTCAAGTGTGTCTGTGGTGGCATAAAGACGATAAAACGCTCCTGCTGCAAGTGTTACATCAGGTAAACTCATTAATTCGTTATTGTCATCAGCGATGGTGTAATCATTCAGATTGACTGACGTGGAACCACTAACATATAGCTCAATCCAGTCATAACCATCTTCACTATCTTTTGCTACCACTTCATTGATACGAATCGGAGCATCTTCATTGATAATCAGATCTCTAACTACATTCGATGTGGTAGTTTCATTTTCTGCCCCTGGTGTCGGTGATAAGGTTTGCGCACTGCCCGTGCCATCTTGATACAAGCCATAGCTTGTCCCCTCATCAGCATCCCCCTCTAACCAGTCAAGTTGATGAACTTGCTCATCATCTTTGTATAAGGTGACCGCATCATCACTACCTAATTTAAAGGTAACGTAATAGCCCTCTTCAGGCGGCGTATCTTCCTCATCTATAGCTTGAATAACAATAAACTCTCCTTGTGCTAGAGAGATATCGGGTAGTGCTTGCGGCGTATGATCACTGCTATCATCTACAATGGTGTAATCGGCTAATGTTATTGTGCCTTCTACAGCATAAAGCTCAATCCAGTCATTACCATCATCCTCCGCATCAGCAACAACCTCATTAATGACTAATGATGCAGAAGTGGGAGTTGTGGTATCACTATCAGAGCCTGTTGTATCATCAGCGGCATCACTACTTTCATTAGAGCCACCACAAGCAACTAATAGGCTGCTACTTAACAGTAATGAACACAACAATAAGGGATTACATTTCATTTTTTGTCTCGTTGTTTATTATTCGAAATGTAAACATATGAGAAGACAGTGCAAACAATGTGCACCAAATGTGAAAAGTTTAAAGGAACCGCTTTTATAAAGTAAGAACAATTGAATATAATACAATGATTTAATGTCAGAATACTTTACAGCCCTTTATTTACCTCCTCCCGAAAGACACCATAAACAGTTGAAAATAAACGAATTACCAAAACTGGTCCGACTTTTGCTAAATACAAGTAACTTTCAAATATAGATGTAGGAAATATTCGATGAAAAAATCATTTTTTAGCCTAGTTTTAGTTTTATTATTCAGCAATGTTGCTAACGCAACACCTATTCAATGGGAAATTGCTGATGGTGGTAATGGTCATTGGTACGAGTTTGTTGCAACAGCTACTAATGAGTTTGACGCTAGAACGAATGCTTTAGCTAGTTCACATAATGGTGAGTCTGGTTACTTAGTAACAATTACTTCTCAAGAAGAGCAAGATTTTGTTGAAACATTAACTAACGCACAAGCATGGATCGGCGCAAGCGATACTGCCAATGAAGGCGTTTGGGTTTGGTTAGACGGTCCAGAAAGCGGTCAAGTATTAAGTTTTGATTACTGGGCATCAGGTGAACCAAATGACCACAGAGGTGGTGAAGATTTTGCGGCAATGAACTGGAATGCATCTGGCCAATGGAATGACTATGGTACTCCTCAGTACAACGTTGCTATTGGTTCAATTGTTGAATATAACGATATCCCTGAGCCATCAACCATTGCTATTTTTGCATTAGGTGTGTTTGGTTTAGCTGCTCGTCGCTTAAAAAAATAAATCTACTCAATTCTTTAAGTAGTGACATTGAAAAGCACTGATAAATTTTATCAGTGCTTTTTGTTTCTATGTAGCCTGCAAACTTCAAAATTAACTATAAAGTTAGCTTGTGGTTTCAATGAATAAACAATTATGCGTTGATATCAATAATTGAATCACTCTCTTCAATTGAAAACTTTTCAAAAACTTGCTGTAAAATAGACTGCTTATCTTCATCGCTAAGCTCATTACTATTACTAGCGGCAAACTTTTCTTCCATCAGCTCAGTTAAATACTCAACCATAGTAGAAATTTCTTCAGATGTTTGTACCGGTGGTGGAGGCGGTCGATTTCCTTGCTCACTAACACCAGCCAGTTCACCAACACTTTTAGCGTTAAAGCCTAGCTCAGACATAGCTCCTTCTAATGCTATTCCAGGCTGTATTCCGGCTTGAGAAAATGCTTCAACAATACTTGTTGCATCTGATTCACTCAAATTATCCGCATCAAACTCTGATAAAATTTCGCTGATCAAAGATTGCTGCTCATCCGTTAAACTTTGCTCTACTCTTGGTGGTGGCATTGACATGCCCGCATCTATAGAATTAATCATCTTTTTTACCTCTTTGTGGGCGAGGAGGTTTATGGCTGCTAAATTCTTCTTCACTTATGATGCCATCACTATTGGCATCAATACTATCAAAGACAGTTTGGTAGTCGCCAAAAGGTATTTCTTGTGATGAAAACTCTTCAAAGCTAACTTCACCATCAGAGTTACTGTCCATTGACGAAAAGCTTGGTCGCTCAGGGCGCTCGCCATCACCAGGAGGCCTTTTATAGGCCTGAACTTGAGTTGTTATCGCAAACAATAATATAAGTGCGAGTATCAATTTTGATTGAGTATTCATCGTGATTCCTATCGTTAATCAAAGTAGTCATCTGAGCATAACAATAGAAATTGCAAACATTGTGCAAGAAAAGAGGAAGTGAATAAAAATTGTTAAATTAAAGAACTAACCTATAACCTGTGCCATATACAGACTGGATCCAGTCTTTATCTTCACTAATATCCGCCAGCTTTTTACGTAATTTTTTAATATGGCTATCTATAGTTCGATAATTAACAATACGGTGATCGGAATACATATTCTGCATCAGCTGTTCACGGGTAAAAATCCGCTCGGGTTTGTCCGCCAGCGGTTTCAACAGTTGAAACTCCACTGAAGTCAAAGAGACTTCTTGGTGATTAAAGGCTACGGTAAAACGGTGTTCATCAAGTTGCAATCCATCGACAGTATTTACGGTAGTTTGAGTTCGCCTAAGTACGGCATTCACTCTAGCAACAACTTCTCTTGGGCTAAAGGGTTTACAAATATAATCATCTGCCCCTAACTCTAACCCTAATAATCTATCAATTTCATCCACTTTAGCGGTCACCATTAAAATGGGAACATTGGAAAATTGACGAATTTCTTTGCAAAGTTCGATGCCGTTTTTACCTGGTAACATGATATCGAGCAAAATAGCTGTTGGCTGATGAGTTTTCACCCAGGCAACAACTTCATCGCCATGGTGAATCATATGAGTGTCATATTCTGCCTGCGTAAAGTAATCTACCAATAACTTAGCTAACTTAATTTCATCCTCGACAACCAAAATAGTGTTTATCATAATTTTCAAATTCTCATCATTTTCAATATGTGTTACTCAAGTGTTTAACTGATCGGAAGCGTTATAATAATAGCTAAGCCACCCAAACTTGCTTTCTGCGCCGAAATTTCACCTTGGTGAGCATTAACAATTTGACGGCAAATAGATAATCCAAGACCCGCGCCACCATATTTACGATTACGAGAGTCATCAACTCGATACAGGTATTCAAAGAGGTTATCTAGGTGCTTTTTATCAACACCAATTCCATTATCCTCAAATTTAATTACGGCAATAGATTTGCTCTTGCTTTCATCTATTGTGAGTGAAATATTCATCGCCGTAGCTTTCGAGTATTTAACAGAGTTATTAATAATATTTTCAAACAATTGGCATAAACGAGTTTTATCACCATAAATATTAACTTTGTTACTATCAATATCGGCACTAAGAGCAATACCTGCGTCAGATAAATAGCTTCGATACTTATCTAATTCCCCCTGAATAAGCTCACTTAAACAATATTGTTGCTTGCGGTAATGCATACCTCCGATATCGGCACTAGTTAACTGATGTAAATCATCAATCAGCCGTTGTAAGTGTTTGACCTCATCATTTGCAGAAGTGATATTATTTTTACTTAGCGGTCTAACGTCATCCAGCATGGCCTCTAACTCTCCTCGTAAAATAGCCACAGGGGTGCGCAGCTCGTGAGAAATATTAGCCAACCAACGCTTCCTTGCTGTTTCATTTTCCGCCAGCGTTAATGCCAATTCATTATAATCTCGACTTAATTGTCCTAGCTCGTCACGTCTTTTTAAGTTGATAGATTGAAGATAATCCCCTTGAGTTAATGCATGCATGCCTTGAGTAATCAGCTTAATTGGCTTTACAACATGTTGAGCTAGGGGAAATGTTACTAGTGCAACAAAACCTAACGACGAGAGAGCAATTAACCATAAATAGTTTTGTTGTTGATTAATAAAGTCAACTTCATACCCTTGAGTTAAGCGGTTACGCATAGAGACAGCTAAAAAACCCACTATTTCATTATTAGCTTTTATCGGGGTTTTATTGTATTCAAATGCTTTAGGGTAATCACCCACAACCAAGTTTTCATTACTATCAAGCAACGCTAAATGTGCATCATGCCCCCTTGGTGGTGGACGACTCTCTCGTGGAGGCCTAGTGTTTGGAGGCGGCCGGCCTTCATGTGGTGGTCGCTTATTATTTTCTCTAGTAAGTTTTGCAGGGGGATTCCGCAGAGATAAAGGTGAAAAGTCACTTGTAGACATTGTTTTATCAATTATACGGCGAAACTTCTTGTGTTTACCCTTAATACCTCGCCAGCTATTTTCGTAGCCATATTCTTGCGCTAACTCAACCACCACGGGCTGTAACATTTCTATTTCTTTGGTGTTTACGTATTCGATCATGCCCTTGTCTATGCTCCATTGCATAAGCACAACCAAAAAGCCCACTAGAAAAAGGCTAAAGCCGAATAAGATCAAAAATAGTTTATTTTGAATTTTCATTTAATCGCTACAGTTCCAAATAAAGCTATTATGGTTTAATTTTAATACTCACTAAGCATATCAAAGCAATGTGCAAAAATTGTGCATTAAAAGTTGAGGTTACCTGATGTTAATTCAATGACTAATGGTTAGGTAGATCAAAAACGATGGTTACGCGAGTATACATATCAAAGCATAAGCATTAGGCGAAAGTTAATACCACTACTTTTGCCTTGTAAATATTCATTCTCAAATTGGCAGGTATTAACAATAAGGCTGCAACGCTCTAAGTTTATCCAACGATAGTTAGCACTGATATTAAATTTAGGATTTAACCACCAAAATAAACCCAATGAAAATATACCTGTTTCACCACTGGATAGTGCGGCATTATTACCATCAAACTCAGACCAACGACTCGTTAACTCCCACGCACCAATACCGCCTTGCTCTACAGATTGAGAAACGGCTAGCGGAGCAAAAGTGCCATTGCGCTTATTATAACTACGCATTTCACCCGTTAGTGAAAGAGCAGCGCTAAGGTAATATCCTGATAATGTTGGATTACCCTGCTCAGTTGAGTCTATATTTGATTGTATATACTCACTTGATAGCCACAATGGGCCTTTCCGCCACGAGGCCTCCAAATTATAGGTTAAGCTGTCATTGGCACTAATATTACCTGAATCGATAAAATCTGGTGAATTATTAAATTCAGGTGAAGATGAATAGGCTAATTCTGCTTGAGTATTTGAATAGCGCAAACCAAAGCCTAAATGCACTAACTCATGTTCATCTTCAGTTAAATAGGGTAGCCAAGTAGTCCTACCGATAACTTGTGTGGCATTATCACCAAAATTATTATCTGTATCTAACCAATTATTAAAAACACCACCGGCGACAGTAAATCGCTGATCAAATGCTTGTGTGCTGAAAACCATGCCAATATTTCTAGAGGGAAGTAGAGTGTCTGCCCCAACACTTCTCTCTTGCATGGGTACGTGCACCAATGTCATTAATCGCTCCATTGATATCGGCTCTTTTTGTTTGCCAATACTTAAGGTACTGTTTGAAAAAATAGGAATATCTAAGCGCCAATCAAGGAAGTTTAAACTATCGGTCTCATCAGAGTCATATCCTTTATCAAAAGTTGCTGTTGCTGCACTTATGCTATAAACCCAAGGCTTTTCAAAGTCGTTCAGTGTTCCTGCAATACCAAAACGAAATGCACGTATCTCACTACCATCGTACTCAGACAAATCACCTACTTGTACTCGGCTATGACTATCTTGATTAAGCCATTTTTGCCGATCAAATGCGACCACGCCAGTAAATAGTGTTGAAAAATGCTTATTTTTATAAAAGTTCCATTGTTTATTTTTATAGCTTGAAGGCAAGATAAAAGAAGGTGGTGAGTAGGCGAGCCAAGCAGCACGTTTAGGCTTAGGCTTTGATTTCTCTCTAGCTAAAGGGATGGCGACGGAGGCTATTTTAATTGTATTTTTAACAACTTTACCTTCATGTATTGCTAGAACAGCGTACTTTTTCGTGTCTAGCAAAACGTTAAAGTCTTTATGTGGGTTTTTACTTAACACTAAAAAATTAGGCGCTTTACCTGGCTCTAGAGTACCGAGTAAAACGCCTTCTTGTGCGTCAATGACTTGAGTAATTGATTCATCTTCAAGATCATCCTGAGAGATCAATTCTAATAAGCTATTTTTAATTAAAATATTGGCAACAATGTTCTTTTTGTCGCCATCTGGATCAACTAAAGTAACATGATTGATAAGTATGTTATTTGTGACTTCTTTCGTCTTAGCAATATTAATGACAGGCTCCTTTTGTGCTAACACTTTAGGTGCTAACAAAAAAACAAAAAGAATGAACAAAGACCTAACGTAAATTGTATTCATTCTTTTTAAACCCCACTAAATAGGACGACTTAACCACCATGTTTAATGCATGGCGGTTAATAATTTACTCAGAATTTTGCATCACATCATCAGTGAAGTCTGTTGGCCAAAATTTATAACCTTGAACCGTCGCTTGTGCCGCAGCTCCCCATAAAGCAGATTGATAGATAGTAACTCCTTCAACATCATAGGATGTATTCGCGGCTGCTTGCCCACCTTCTTCTTCATGCTTGGCACTTGCTTCTGCGCGTGCTCCAGCATCCCAGCCTTCTTCTTTAAAGCGACGAAGTGCTTTAGCATCATTATATGCATAAACAAAAGCTACTTTTTTAAAGCCAATTCCTGCTCCGACACCAAGAGAAGCAAAGCGGTAATAATCAGTTTTCCCTCCCCCCTTTAATACACAAACACCACCACCTGTAGAGGCTGCAAATAAATAGCTATCACTACCGGTGCAAACTAAATAAGCCAAGCTTTTTGGTATTTTGTTTTTTGCTGCTGGGTGATCATCATATATTTGCTGTAAAGCGGCAGCCGTTTCTTTTTGGGCATTGGCTTTTTTAGCCGCTGGAGTATTTCCCGTAGCGCAACCAAGCAAAAAGCTTGAAGTAACAACTGCTAACGCCAAATGTTTTATAGTCATTTGTTTATCCCTGTATTAAAGTTGTAAAAATAGACACCTATTAAATTTAGCATTAATTGTAAGCGAGTCAACATATTAAAGGCTGAATGTAAAAAGTAATGATTATAATAAAGGCGCATAACACTTTGGTTGATTAATTGATCTAATTATCCTTTTGTTCTACTTTAATAGTACATTCTTTACGCTTCGAGGGCTTTTGTGTCGACTATAACTGCCTGGTTTAGGCGTTTTCAAAAGCATCTATTTTCATTGCTTCTAAATGAAGACAATATTTCTTCGTTATTGAGCCATAAAAGCCACCACTGCATACTTTTAGTGCTTTTATTTGCTGTCATAATTTTACCAACAATGGCTTTTTCTTCATGGTTAGCTGGCAACATAGAACGCAGCTTTGTATTACTGATTGTTTTTGCTTTATGTTTAATTGTACTTATTTTAGAAAAGCGCAATAAGCAAATCCCTTTCATTAAAGAGTTATTGGTATTTACCATTGTATTGCTCGCTTTATATTTAATGATAGGCGGCGGTTTAAATGAGACCGGCGCTTTATGGTGTTATCCCCTTAGTATTATTTTATACATGTTTTATGGTGCTAAAATTGGCATCACCCTCAATATGTTATTAGTCTTTTTTGCAACGCTCATCTTTATGCTTAACCCTTTAGATGTGGTAATTGCCGATTACACCTACACACAACAAACCCGCTTTATATTTACTTTTATTCTCTTAAATATTTTTGTTTTCATTATCATCTACGCCGAAGAGTTATTAGTTCAATCACTAAACCAAGCAAGAAAAGCGCTTCAAAAAGCCAGTTTAACCGACGAATTAACCGGGCTTGGTAATCGACGATTTATAAAAGAAGCGCTACAAAGCATTGATAGAAGAGAAGGATATACTGGTGAATTAGTTGTGGTAATGCTCATCGATATAGATAAATTTAAAGATGTAAATGATCTTTATGGGCATGATATTGGTGATCTAGCACTAGTGCATATCAGTAGCAGTATTAAACAAAAGATAAGGAGAACCGATTTAATTGCCCGTTGGGGTGGTGAAGAGTTCTTAGTAGCATTAACCAATACTGATCTACAAAAAGCTAAAGAAATAGCTAAAAACCTATGTAAACATATCCAACAAACACCTGCTATTTTCAATAATATCGAATTAAATATGAGCATTAGTATCGGTATATCTAGCTTTGTAGGTGAGCAAATCGATATAGAAAAAATAATTAAACAAGCCGATGTAAACTTATATAAAGCAAAAAGTGCTGGGAGAAATAGAGTTGTATACTAGAGTTAGCTACAACTCTATTTCAAATGGCGCTGGTTAAAAAGTAAAATTTAACCCTATAATTGGCCCGTGAGTAATGGTGTCATAAATAAAATGTCCCACCTCGCCTGCCTCTTCATCATTTTCATAATCAACCCAAGAAGCTTTGTATTTCATGTCTAAGGTCATTAGCTTACTAATTTTATAAGTGAATCCTGCCTCGAGTGTTGAAGTAAAATCAGCGCTTAAACCAAAGCCACCAATATCAGCCCGAGTAATAAAATTCCATTGGCGATTAATTTTGCTATTCCACCGAACGCCCGCCACAACATCAACCCAGTCTTCTTTCACTTTAATATCCGTACTACCGGAAACAACGGCAGGATCTAAAGTCAAACTCATATCATTGTCCCACCAACGAACACCTGCAAAATAATCGACTTTCGAATGTCCATATTTAACTCGATATAGACCAAGAGTTTCTAAAACCCCCTGCCTAAGTCCTACCTTTAAGAATCCATCACGGTTATTGGTATGTTTCTGACTTAAATCCATAAACCCATAGTCCATTGCAAGACCCCAGCCACTTTTATGGTGTGCTTCAAAATGAACCATGGCTGCCATATCTAAGTTGTCTAATATGGTTTTAAAATCAACATCAACATCGGCTCCTGATACTCGACCAATGCTCGCATCGCCAACTATACTCGTTGCCATGAGGTACGGCTCTACTTCAAATGACCAATCATCAGCATTTGCAGCGATACTGGTTGTGTTAGCAATAATAAGCGCTATGAATATATTTCTTTTCATTCTCTTTCCTTTTGCTTTCAGTTTGTTATTTATTAAGTATTTATTTAAAAATGACTAAAACAATATACCCCAATAAGCATAACTTACTGGGGTATATTTTTTACAGTTGATTTAGCTTATTACTTAATTAGTTCAAAGTCACTTGGCACCCAAGCTTTATCAAACCACGTTTTGTTCTCAGTGGTTTTCGTCCAATTCGAGCCATACAATTGACTCATTTGTTAACTTAACGGTAACGGTTTAATCATATCGGTTACGACTTTGTTTAACGCCTCTTCACGTTCTTGTACGGTATCAAAAGACTTCATTGGCTTAGTTAATACGCTTCTATAAACGCTTTGTTTAGTATCATTATCAATAATATCCATCACCAAGGTACCTTCGATATAATCTCTAGTGCTAACATGGCTTACTCCACCGCCATACCCATAGCCACAACGGTAGCATCCACTTCCATAATAGCCACCACTATAGTGAGTGTTTACTTTAACTTTATCCTTAGTGACAATGAAGTAGCTAATCAGTATATCGGCTTTGTTTTCTGATACTTCTACTTTACCTTTTTGTTGCATTTGGCTATCAATTGCCGTTTCTAAACGCTTTCTATCAATATCACTGAACATTGGGTTTTTTAATTGTTCATCTCCAACAACGTAATAACTGTTTACTGCAGCAAAGTCATAACTATTACTTTGATCGGTTTCCGGTGTGTAAGTTGTAGAACACGCACCAAGAATTAATGTGACTGGAATAATAATTAATTTAGCTATTGTTTTTACGGTATTATTTATTGAATTTTTCATCATTACCTCTGCTTTGATTACTGTGTATTTATTTGTTGGAATAATAATATCCTCACAACATTATGCATTCAAACAACTTAAATTCATTTAATATATGCACAAAACACATATCTTTATAAATGAATTGATATTGAGCAACTAGGCATGTTTTGTTTTTCTTCTGTTTATTTAAGAATGTAGATAAGATGAGTTACATCTACCGATTGATTACATTAGAAAGGATTTAAAATGAACAACCTTTACAGAGTTATATTTATTATTGTTACGCTGTGCTCATTTTCATCCTACGCAAGTAGCAAACCTAATATCGTTTATATTTTGGTGGACAACTGGGGCTGGGGAGACTTAAGCATTCAAGGCAGTACAATACAAACCCCGAACATAGATGAATTTGCACAACAAGGTTTGCGACTAACAAATTTTAATGTACAAAATCAGTGTACTCCAACACGTTCTGCCTTACACACAGGTCGACTACCTATACGAACAGGCAATCAAAAAGTACCTGCACCTGGTGAGCCTGATGGCATGGCATATTGGGAATATACACTACCTGAACTTTTATCTGATGCGGGTTATCACACATCACTCTTTGGTAAGTGGCATATAGGCGCCAATATTAAAAAGCTTCCTAATTATCAAGGTTATGATTACTTTTGGGGTACACAAGAAGGTACTAATGCAGCCGGTTATACTGCCACTCCTCAATGGGACCCAACAGTAGCTACAACCCCCTATATTTATGAGGGAATAAAAGGTAGTGATGCAAAAAAGGTGAAAGTTTTCGATATTCCAGCCAAAGTAACCCTTGATAATGAAATAACCGAAAGAGCTATTGCAAACATCAAAAAACAAGCAAAGTCTGGCAACACTTTTTTTAGTTATATTGCTTTTACTCATTTTCACCCTCCTTTTACTGTACATCCTGATTTTGATAACAAATCTAAAGCAGGTATTTATGCTGATACGCAAATGGAAGTGGACCACAATATAGGCCAAATTTTATCAGCAATAGATAAAGCCGGTATCGCAGATAATACTCTGGTTATTTTAACTGGTGATAATGGCGCAGGTAATTTTCCACAGGGTTCATCGCTAGCTTCAGGTGAAGATGGTGGCGGCGGCTCTAATGGTCCATGGCGTGGTGGGTTAAGTACCGCCTATGAAGGTGGCCTTCGAACGCCAGCTATGATTAGATATCCTGAGAAAATAACTGCAGGACGCGTTTCTGACGAAATCATTGGCGATATAGATATGTATACCACTATTGCAAGCTTTGCTAACGCTGATAATCTAGTTCCCTCAGATAGGCCTATTGACGGTATAAACCAAAAGAACTTTTTCTTAGGAAAACAAAAAACATCCAACCGTGAACATTTCATCGTTTTTGTAGGTGATGATCTATTCGCAGTAAAATGGCGAAATATGAAAATGCACTTTATGGCCACAGAATCTACACACTCACCGGTTATTAAGAGATTCACCTTCCCACAATTATTTGATATTAAAAACGATCCAAAAGAAGCTTATGAATTATGGGGAAACAAAGGTTATACGCACGGCTGGGTAATGGAGCCTATTATGAAAAAAATAGTCGCCCTGAAAACAAGTATGGCAAAATATAGAAATATTAAGCCTGGAGAAGAGTTTAAAGGATATTAATTTGTCTAATATTAATAAGGTTATGCATTTAGTTTCTTATTCGTTATTATCAATATGACCTAAACACATAGCGAGTCATTTAATGCAAATATCAGAGCAAAAGCTTTCTAGAGTTGATTTAAATCTCCTTGTTTCACTGAGTGTGCTGCTAAAGGAAAAAAGCGTTAGTCGCGCTGCAGAGAGATTATATCTTTCGCAGTCAGCTATGAGTCGTACCCTGCAGCGACTACGTGATTTATTTGATGACCCGCTTTTTCATAGAACAGCTACAGGCATTATTCCAACAGTCAAAGCTCAAAATATTGAAGCCTTATTGCCAGATTTAATTCAAAAATTAGAGTCAGTATTTCAAGATGATGAGTTTGATCCAGCAAGTTGTCAGCAGCATTTTAATCTATCCGTGCCTGCTTTAATGAGCCATGCCTTTCTATTGCCTTTATTACAGCAATTAGAAAATGAAGCGCCAAAGATAAAACTTACTGAGCACCCGGCTAAGATCAACCCATATTCATATTTAGAATCAGGTAGTTTAGACTTTGCAATACATGTCGAAGCCTCTTCAGATAATAGCTTTAATTCCATACATTTAGGCGTGGTTACCCCAGTTATTTATGCTAGAAAAGGACACCCTTTATCTAATAGTAAAAAAGTCGAGTTACAAGATTGCTTTAATTATAGTTACCTTGATTTGCATATTGAAAATGACACAAATATATTATTTACCAACCCAATTGATATTTTACTTTCTAAGCAAGGCTTTAAACGAGATATTCACCTAAAAAGTAGCCAACTAAGCATATTAACCCAAGTGTTAAAAAGTACTGACCATTTATTAATTGCTCCTCACTTCTTTTTAAATACTAAAGAATACCAAGATAATTTTGATGTTATTTATAGCTTTGAGCAAACCGAAATAAACAACATTAATTTATATTTACTTGAGCACCAAAGAATAGAAAATAGTAAAGCTCACCAATGGCTTAAAGACAAAGTAATCAAGCAAAACTTTTAGTCTGTGCAATATAAGGATATAAATATGTTTTCAGTTATACGCGCATTTAAACACATTATTAATATTGCTATATTTTTAGTTCTATCTACCTCCTTCGCTCATACTAAAGAACAAAATAAACAAACTGAAGATGCACAAGATAAATGCCAATGCTCTTTAGAAGAAATAATTAATGTAACCAAGCAGTACCCTTCTTTACAAGGCAGAGAAATTGGCGAAGCATTACTTAATAAGGAAGGAGAAAAGGAAATATGGCCTCGGGCATTACCTTTTTTTGCTCAAGAAGTATTGGACTTAGGCTTTGATTTACCCAAAACCTTTGGTATCGCTATTATCCCTAATACCATTAGCCAAGATTTGACGCTGAAAAACTTAAAGGTGGGTATTAATGATTCTGAAATGGTCGCAATTGATTTCGTTCAGTTTGGTAGTGCAAGAGCACATAATAACAACCTGCAGATTAAAG
The DNA here is from genome assembly GCF_057551365.1 of Colwellia sp. KS18-150. Classification (NCBI taxonomy): domain Bacteria; kingdom Pseudomonadati; phylum Pseudomonadota; class Gammaproteobacteria; order Alteromonadales; family Colwelliaceae; genus Colwellia; species Colwellia sp. KS18-150. Next base: position 98,121 of record NZ_BAAJMC010000010.1, read on the forward strand.
CAGATGTTTGGTTGTTTCCTTTTTTAAACCTCTATGTTACTTACGGGAAAATGCGAGGAGAAGCGGATGCTCCTATTGCTATAGAAGGAAAAGATTTACTCGAATTTATCGGCGTTGAATGCAATGGCGGAATATTTGAACCAGACGCTTGTCACCGTTCTTTCAACGCTATAGCTAATCCTGAATATAAAGGCAATAACTTATCATTAGGCTTTAATTTAGCGATGGGATGGGATAGATTTTTTGTCACACTTCCGGTCACATACGTAATGACAGATCTTAATATTTTAGATGATACGATTAAGGCATTACAAATTTCACCTCGCATTGGTATCTCTGCAGATGCTGGTGAATGGGGAACAATATCGACATTTTTTGGTATCACCTACTTAGATGCTGAGCTTGATGTTAGCGGCAAACTTAGCTTTAACACTGCCGATGTACCAACCGCCAGTGACACAACAACATTAGATTTTGTTATTAACCAAGAAAACGCTGATAAATATAACTATTTGATTGGTTTTAATTGGGATGTCACTAAAAGCTGGTCTTTTCATAGCGAGGCAGGATTTGGTGGTAGTAGAGAAAGTTTCATTGCTTCAGCAACTTATAGGTTTTAGGAAATTTAGATGTTCACCATAAAAAGATTTTTCACTGTTGCCATATTTCAATTCTGTTTTTATCCCATAACCGTTAGCGCCAGCCAGTTTATCGACCCACTCGATGGCATGTTGGATGCGTCTAAATATTTATCTGAAAATGCATATGGTTTTTTACCTGTACCTATCATTATCACTGATCCTGCTGTTGATGGTGGTCTCGGAGTAATGGGGCTTTTTTTTCATGAAACCGAACAAGAAAAAGCTGCGCGACTTAAAGCAATGGGGACTTCTGAAGATGCAGCTAAGCATCTACTACCGCCAAGTGTTTCTGCATTAGCAGGTGCTTACACGGGTAATGACTCTTATTTTGCCGGTGGTGGCCATTTAGGTTTTTTTAACAAGGGTAAAATCCGCTATATGGGCGGGGCCGGTTACGGTGATATCAACCTCGACTTCTTCGGTTTTGGAGATATAACGTTAAATAAGCCACTGCAGTTAAAAACTAAAGCTAGTATGGTTATGCAGACAGTTAAATTTAAACTTGCACAAAGTAATTTTTATCTAGGGCCAACACATCGATATATTAACGCTGAATTATCTCCTCATAAACTTAGCGATTTAGTCGGCAATCTTCCTCCTAACTGGCAAGAAGAATTGACTAAATTGCTTACTATTGATGTAACAACGTCAGGTGTAGGTTTCACCCTAGAGTATGATTCGCGCAACAATATATTTTCTCCTTCTCAAGGAATTGACTACCAACTCAATTACCTTTGGTTCGACGAAAGTGTCGGCTCTGATATTGATTACCAATTAACAGAATTAACTGGCTTACACTATTTTGAACATGGTAAACACTGGCGTAGTGCGTATAGATTTGAGGTTAATTATGCTGACTCAGATGCTTTATTACCCCCTTATGCCACTCCTTCTATCAGTTTAAGAGGTATTCCTGCTGCACGTTATCAAGGTCAGTCTGTTGCCATGGGCGAAGTAGAATTAACTTATCAGTTTAATCTACGATGGGCTGCCAATATATTTGCAGGTCTTGGTAAAGCCAGTAATACATTTTCAGAGTTAGGCTCTACAGCCAGTCGTATAAGTAAAGGGGTTGGATTTAGATACTTAATCGCTCGCCGTTATGGTTTTAATATGGGTATTGATATTGCTAAAGGGCCCGAAGACACTGTCTTTTACATTCAAGCAGGATCTGCTTGGTAATGCATATACTTAAAAGAGCCTGTCGCCAGGCTCTTTTATTTTACTATTAGTTAGCTTAACTGGCTTTTAAAAACCTATAAGTTCCTTTAATCTGCTCTTCATAAGCATGGCATAACTCACCTGCCGGCGCTTCAGCTCTTAATACACCATAATCTTGATGTGCCTGCTCCTTAACATCAGTCCAGCTAATTCCGTTTAATGTTGTATAGCCTTCTGAAAAAGCTTTTAATTTTGCTATTTCTTTAAATTTATCTACATCCATATCTTTCCCGCAATCACGTTCTAAGTATATTAATTTACTTGCTGATTCAGCTAGTAATGATTCAATCTCGTTACTTTGTGATTTACTTAATGTTTCAGCTGAAATGGTAGCACTAGTTAATAGCATCATTAGTATTAATATATTCTTCATTTTATCTTTCCTTCTATGGTGTATTTAATTTAAGGCTGATGTGCAGGGTATATAATCCTCTACATCACGTCATTGCAGCTACTTTATAGGTTGTTCACTTATTACTAAAGCGACTATTAAGCATAACATCTATGCACTATGTGCATAGCCTTGTCGTTTATAACTCCCATACATAAATGCACCAAACGCATAACAAACATGATATTTCTTCATTTGTTTTCATAACTACTCATAACTATAGTTTGCTTATTCGATTTGGATACATTCAATTATTAAGGAGATATTTCATGTTAACTTCATCAACAAAGAGTCTACTGGTATTAGTTACATCATTGTTCATCGCCAATGTACAAGCACAGCAGTTCGTTTTCCCACAAAATGGGCAAAGCATAGAGCAGCAGCAACAAGATGAATATAGCTGTCATTCTTGGGCAGTCACCCAAACAGGTGTCGATCCAACTAAAACCCAAGAGGTAAGTACACAGCCCCCTTCAACGGCTACTACTCCACCTCCGCAAGGTCCAAAACCAGGATCAGGTATGAGAGGAGCCATTGGTGGTGCTGCTGCCGGGGCTATTATCGCTGAAATTGGAGATAATGATGCTAGTAATGGCGCTGCTAAAGGAGCTGCTGTCGGTGCGATTGCAGGTAGAAGACAAAGTAGGAAAGCTGCAGCGCAAGCGGCAGAACAACAGGCTGAGGCACAAGCAGCTGCAAAGCAACAAGCAACACAAGTTCAACAGTTATCTAATGATGAATTAGAAAATTATAATAAAGCCCGTGCTGTTTGCTTAGACGCTAAGGGTTATAGTGTTAGTAAATAACTATATACTCAGCAACAAAAAAGCCCTGTCACTATATTTGTGACAGGGCTTTTTTTTAATACACTAAACCTTGATTAATTTCTTAAAGACAGAAATTAATTAGCTTTTTTGTTAGACGCTTGAATAACACGTAATTGTGCTACAGCACGAGCTAACTCTTCAGCAACAGCGGCATAGTCAACATCAGCGGTATTACCACTCATATTTTCTTCTGCACGTTGTTTCGCTTCTAAAGCAGCTTCTTCGTTCAATTCATCAGCACGACAAGCTACATCAGCAAGTACAATAACTTGATTAGGTTGAACTTCTAACATACCACCTGAAAGATAAATAACTTCTTCGCTATCATCTTCTTTAGTGATTAATGCCATACCAGGTTTTAGTGAGGTCAATAAAGGTGCATGACCAGGCATAATACCTAGCTCACCTTCACTACCTGTGATCTGTAATGATTTAATACTACCCGAAAATAAACTTTCGTGTGCACTAACAACATTTAGATTTACAGTAAATAATGCCATTTGACTCGACCTCTTATACGGTAAGCACTTAAAAGTTTAAGCGCCTACCCGATGATTACATCTTGTTAGCTTTCTCTACGGCTTCTTCAATAGAACCAACCATGTAGAATGCTTGCTCAGGCATATCATCATATTCACCAGCTAAAATGCCTTTAAAGCCTGAGATGGTGTCTTTTAATGATACATACTTACCTGGAGAACCGGTAAATACTTCAGCAACGAAGAACGGCTGAGATAAGTAACGTTGTATCTTACGTGCGCGAGATACTGTTTGCTTATCTTCTTCAGATAACTCATCCATACCTAAGATGGCGATGATATCTTTAAGTTCTTTGTAACGTTGTAATACTGATTGTACGCCACGAGCTACTTCATAATGCTCAGCACCAACCACTAATGGGTCTAACTGACGAGAAGTTGAATCTAATGGGTCAATCGCTGGGTATATACCTAGCTCAGCAATAGAACGAGAAAGTACAACCGTTGCATCTAAGTGAGCAAAGGTAGTTGCTGGGCTTGGATCGGTCAAATCATCCGCAGGTACGTATACCGCTTGGATTGAAGTGATTGAACCCTTGTTAGTTGAAGTAATACGCTCTTGTAATACACCCATTTCTTCAGCAAGTGTTGGTTGATAACCAACCGCTGATGGCATACGACCAAGAAGTGCTGATACTTCAGTACCTGCAAGTGTATAACGATAGATGTTATCTACGAAGAATAATACGTCACGACCTTCGTCACGGAATTTTTCTGCCATAGTCAAACCTGTCATGGCAACACGTAAACGGTTTCCTGGAGGCTCGTTCATCTGACCGTATACTAACGATACTTTATCAAGTACGTTAGAATCGTTCATTTCGTGATAGAAATCGTTACCTTCACGTGTACGCTCACCAACACCAGCAAATACTGAGTAACCACTGTGCTCGATTGCGATGTTACGGATAAGTTCCATCATGTTTACGGTTTTACCAACACCAGCACCACCGAATAAACCAACTTTACCACCCTTAGCGAATGGACAAACTAGATCGATTACTTTGATACCTGTTTCTAACAATTCGTTAGACATGGCTTGTTCTGCGTAAGCTGGTGCTTCACGGTGAATAGACCAACGGTCTTTTTCGCCAATTGGGCCCGCTTCATCGATAGGCTCACCAAGTACGTTCATGATGCGACCTAAAGTCTCAACACCAACAGGAACTTGAATATTATTACCTGTATTTACTACATTCAGACCACGACGCAAACCGTCTGAGGTACCCATTGCAATAGTACGTACAACGCCGCCACCAAGCTGCTGCTGTACTTCTAGTACTAAACCTTCAAGGTCACCTTCGGTTACATTTAATGCGTCATATACCTGAGGTACGGCATCTTGTGGAAATTCAACATCCACAACTGCGCCAATGATTTGGACGACTTTACCTGTACTCATGTTTATTCCTCTTAATTTAAGCTAACCATCGCTTTGCGAGACTAGCTTGTCGTTAAATTACGAAAACGTTATCTGCTTCACTTATAAAGTAAAGCTAGTTACTCTTTAACCAACCGCAGCTGCACCAGCAACAATTTCACCCAATTCTTGAGTGATTGCCGCTTGACGCGCTTTGTTGTATACCAGTTGTAAATCATCAATCAGCTCGCCAGCATTATCTGTTGCAGCTTTCATGGCTACCATACGGGCAGCTTGTTCACAGGCTAGGTTTTCAACCACACCTTGGTATACTTGCGATTCAACATAACGAACCAATAATTGATCTAACAATACGTTAGCATCTGGTTCGTATATGTAATCCCAACGATGTTTAATTTCTTCATCGTCAGATTTAGGTAAAGGTAATAACTGATCGATTGTTGGTGCTTGTGTCATAGTATTAACAAACTTGTTATATACAATGAACAACTTATCAATTTCACCGTCATCATAAGCTTTAAGCATAACCTGTACACTACCAACTAAGTCAGTAAGTGACGGGTTATCGCCTAAACCAGATATTTGTGCAGATACTTTAGCGCCCATGTTGTTGAAGAACGAAGTAGCTTTAGAGCCCACTACCGCAAATTCAACTTCAGCTTCTTGACCCTGCCATTTAGCAGCATCAGCTAGCACTTGTTTAAATAAGTTAATATTTAAACCACCACACAAACCACGGTCTGTCGATACAACAATATAGCCAACGCGCTTAACTGGACGTTCTTCCATATATGGATGACGATATTCCAAGTTACCAAGCGCAATATGACCGATCACGTTACGTATATTTGTCGCATATGGACGAGAGGCTGCCATACCTTCTTGCGCTTTGCGCATTTTAGAAGCGGCAACCATTTCCATAGCGTTTGTGATCTTTTGAGTGTTTTGAACACTCGCAATCTTGGTTTTTATTTCTTTACCAACGGCCATGACTCTTCTCCGAAAAGATTACTTAATTAAAAACGTCTTACCAAGTTTGCGTAGACTTGAAAGTTTCAAGTGCTTTCGTCAAACCTGCTTCGATGTCTTTATCGTAGTTACCTGATTCGTTAATAGTAGCCATAAGCTCAGCTTGATCACTATTCATGTAGGCTTGTAACGCGTCTTCAAAGTCATTAACTTTGTTAATAGCAACGTCGTTTAAGAAACCTTTTTCCGCAGCAAATAATGATACGGCAGTTTCAGCTACTGATAGTGGGCTGTATTGCTTTTGCTTCATCAATTCAGTTACACGCTGACCATGCTCTAATTGAGCGCGAGTTGCGTCATCTAAATCTGAGGCAAATTGAGCAAATGCTGCTAATTCACGGTATTGAGCAAGTGCTAAACGAATACCACCACCAAGTTTCTTGATGATTTTCGTTTGCGCTGCACCACCAACACGAGATACTGATAAACCAGCATTTACCGCAGGACGAATACCTGAGTTGAATAAATCAGACTCTAGGAAAATTTGACCATCAGTAATTGAGATTACGTTCGTTGGTACGAATGCAGATACATCACCCGCTTGTGTTTCAATAATAGGTAAGGCAGTTAAAGAACCAGTTTTACCTTTTACTTCACCGTTAGTGAATTTTTCAACGTATGCTTCGTTTACACGAGCAGCACGTTCTAATAAACGACTGTGAAGATAGAAAACGTCACCTGGGTAAGCTTCACGACCTGGTGGACGACGTAGTAGTAATGAAATTTGACGGTAAGCAACAGCTTGCTTAGACAAATCATCATATACGATCAACGCATCTTCACCGCGGTCACGGAAGTATTCACCCATTGAACAACCAGCGTATGGAGCTAGGTATTGTAGTGCAGCAGCTTCAGAAGCTGAGGCAACAACAACAATAGTATTTGATAACGCGCCGTGCTCTTCTAAGCTACGTACAACGTTTGCAACAGTAGAGGCTTTTTGGCCAATCGCTACATAAATACTTTTAATACCTGTGTTCTTTTGGTTAATAATGGCATCAAGTGCAATCGCTGATTTACCGATTTGACGGTCACCAATGATTAATTCACGTTGGCCACGACCAATTGGAATCATAGCATCAATTGATTTGATACCAGTTTGTACTGGTTGGTCAACTGATTTACGATCGATAACACCTGGTGCAACAACTTCTACAGGAGAGAAGCCATCGTTGTCAATTGGGCCTTTGCCATCAATTGGTTCACCTAAAGTGTTTACTACACGGCCTAATAAACCGCGACCTACTGGTACTTCTAAAATACGTCCAGTACCTTTTACTTTTTGTCCTTCAGCTAGATCCGCGTACGGACCCATAACTACCGCGCCGACCGAATCACGGTCTAAGTTCAATGCGATAGCAAAACGGCTGCCAGGAAGTTCGATCATTTCACCTTGCATTACATCGGCAAGGCCATGGATACGAACGATACCATCTGTTACAGAAACGATAGTACCTTCGTTGCGAGCTTCGCTGACAACGTCAAACTGTTCAATACGATTTTTGATCAGTTCAGCGATTTCAGTGGAATTCAGTTGCATGCTCTGTTCCCTTATTTAATCAGTGCTAGGATTGTAATGTTTGCGATAAACGGTTCAATTTACCTTGTACAGAACCGTCAATAACCATGTCTCCAGCTTGAATAATCAAACCTGAGATGATCTTTTTGCTAACTTTACAATTGAGCTTTACTTTACGTGCCAAGCGCTTTTCAAGCGCGGCGCTTAATGCTTTAGTTTCAGCTGCTTTTAATTTAATAGCAGAAGTAACATCAACATTTACCGTTTTTTCATAGTCTGCTTTTAATTCGCAAAACTGTTCTAAAACTTCTGGTAGCGCCAGCAAACGATGATTTTCAGCCAATAACTTTAAAAAGTTTTGACCTTTGCTTTCAACTTGCTCACCACAAACATTTAAAAATAATGTTGTCGCTTGCTCAACCGAAACACCACCATTAAGGTAAGTTTGGATTGTGTCGTCTTGTGAAACTTGTGCTGCAAAAGTTAGTTGTTCTAACCAACTGTCAACAGCATTTGCTTCAACAGCAAAATCAAACGCAGCTTTAGCGTAAGGACGAGCGATAGTTGTCAAATCTGACATACGCGTACTCCCCTTAAAGCTCAGCGACGAGTTTGTCTAAGATGTCACTGTGATCAGCAGCATCTATTGAACGCTCAAGAATTTTCTCGGCACCCGCTACAGCAAGAACAGCCACTTGTTGGCGTAGTTCTTCTTTAGCACGGTTACGTTCAGTTTCGATTTCTGCGTGACCTGAAGCTAAGATTTTTTCTTTCTCAGCTTGTGCTTTACCAGCAGCTTCTTCAACAATTTTAGCTTCATGCTTTTTAGCAGCATCTACAATAGACGCAGCTTGAGATTTAGCTTCTTTTAGTTGAGCTTTGGCTTTCTCTTGAGCTAACTCAAGATCTTTCGCAGCACGGTCTGTAGCAGCAAGTCCATCAGCAATAGTTGCTTGACGGGCTTCGATGGCACCAATAATTGGTGGCCAAACATACTTCATACAGAATATTACAAATACGATAAATGCAATTAATTCACCAATTAAGGTCATATTAAGATTCATTTATAGTACCTCCTATTTAAATTCGCGGTTAAACAATGGACTTAGAATTAAGCACCAACTGCGAATAATAGGTATAAGCCAATCGCAACACCGATCATCGCGATAGCATCGATAAGACCCGCTACGATGAACATTTTTACTTGAAGTTGTGGTGCTAATTCAGGTTGACGAGCAGCAGATTCTAAGAACTTGCCACCTAATAAACCAAAACCAATCGCAGTACCTAAAGCACCTAGACCGATTAGTAACGCAACAGCGATATATAACATATTTATCTCCGATTATTTAAAGTTATAAAGTTAAAAAAAATTAAAAATTTGTACAAAAACTCTTATTTTAGACTGGATAAATCCAACCTATAAATTTAGTATTTTGGGCTTCCTGCCCTCCACCCTACGGGCCGAATAAATTCGTGCTAATTTGCTCCATGCAAATTAGTGATCTTCGTGTGCTAAACTCAAATATAAAATAGTAAGCATCATAAAGATAAACGCCTGTAATGGGATAACCAGCAAATGGAAAGCTGCCCATAAAAAATGTACTGGCAATTGGAACAAGCCAATTGTCGCAATAAGTAAAAATATCAACTCACCCGCATATAAGTTACCGAACAAACGTAAGGCTAAAGATAGAGGGCGTGCTAATAAGGTAACCATTTCTAAAATAAAGTTTACTGGGTATAAAGACCAGTGACCGAAAGGTTGAGTAGTAAGCTCTTTAATAAAGCCACCAACACCTTTAACTTTAATTGAATAGTAAATAATAAGAACAAATACACCAAGCGCTAATGCGAAAGTCATATTTGGATCGGTTGTTGGTACTGCTTTCATATAATGAACACCAAACAACTCAAAAATTCGAGGAATAAGATCGACAGGTACCCAATCCATAGCGTTCATTAATAATACCCAAACGAATATTGTTAATGCTAATGGTGCGATAACTGGGTTTTTTCCATGAAAAGTGCTTTTAACACTATCATCAACAAACTCTACAATCATTTCAACAGCACATTGCCACTTACCGGGTACACCAGTAGTTGCTTTCTTTGCTACTGCACGAAATGAAAAAATGAAAACTAAGCCTAAAAATATTGACCAGCCTAAAGTATCTATATGAAGAGCCCAAAAGCCTTCTCCAATGGTTAGATTCTGAAGGTGATGCTTAATATATTCTTGGCTAGTAATTTCAACACCTGAAGCCATATTAATTATCCCAATGATTAAAGTTTAAAAATAAAATTTTCGAGTTAAGGTTTACTGTTAATAACTTTGCTTAATAAAAGCGGAGCTATTAATGGCATAACCATAACTAAAGTAAACATTACAAAAAACGGTACCGGCAGTAGCACTAAAAATTTAAAGGCGAGTGCAAATAATAAAGCCGTTAAAACCATCTTCAATTTCACGCCACTAAAAAAAGATTCAACCACTTTTTTTGATGACTGTGCTCCTGCATATTTAAATGCTTTAAGAGCAAAAACAATATTGGGCACAACAGCAACAATGCCACCAACTAAAGTTGATTTTGCATGAATTGCACCCCATATAAAATAAGTTACAAGTGTTACTAACAATACAATAAACAGTGTGAATAATATTTGGTAAAGGGCAAACTTTCGCCCCGCATGAGTTAATTTATTATTCATTATTATTAGTTAAATATTACTTTTAAAATTATAAGCTAAAGTTAATTGCTCTGAATACGAATAAAATCGTAGTCTGTGTTCTTTTTTAAAGTAAAAACTTTAACACTAAAAAGTTTGCGCAAGTATACTTAACTTGGCTTTTTTTGCAAGAAAATAGGGCAACGAACGCCCTTTATTTGTGCGAATATTTAATATTTTTTTTATCAATACTATTAAAGAGCTAATACAAGTTGAATAAGGTATTAATTTGTACGCGTTCAGCTCTTATTACATAAAAGTATTTGTAGGAAGTAAACTTAGGTTAAAGCCTTTAGTTTTAGTTTATTTTTGCAATAAACTCATTAAGCTCAGCTAAATTTGCGTAAGAGATGACTAATTTACCTTTACCTTTTTTATTATGGCTTACAGCAACTTTCATCCCTATTTTATCGCTCAGATCCGATTCAATGTTAACACTTATTTGATCTTTCTCTTTTGCTGGCTTGTCTTCACTTGGGTTTTGGATTTTTTTAATTAAAGCTTCTGTTTCTCTAACTGTAAGCTCTTTGGCAGCTATAGTTCGAGCTGCACTAGCTTGCAAACCATCAGCAAGTGCTAATAATGCACGAGCATGCCCCATTTCTATATCACCATTTTCTAGAAAGGTTTTTACTTCTTCGTTTAGATTATTCAACCGTAATAGGTTTGTTACTGTGGTGCGTGACTTCCCTACTGCTAAAGCAACTTCTTGGTGCGTTAGATCAAATTCAGTTAACAAACGCTCTAATGCTACCGCTTCTTCCATCGCATTTAAGTCTTCACGTTGAATATTCTCAATTAAAGCGATAGCGACGGCTGATTCATCAGGTACATCTTTGATTAAACAAGGAACTTCGGTTAGTTGTGCTAACTGTGCTGCACGCCATCGACGTTCACCAGCGATAATTTCATAATTTTCTTTATCATTGGTGTCAATTAACCTAACAACGATTGGTTGAATAATACCTTGTGATTGAATAGATAATGATAATTCTTCAAGTGCCGCATCAGACATATCTTTACGCGGTTGATATTTACCTGGCGATAAACTGTCGATAGCAATTTTTCTTAAGTCACCATCTTTAGGTTTTACATCGCCATCTTCTATATTTTCTTCTGGTACTGAATCTCTAACTTGTGGAGTAAGTAGTGCGTCAAGACCTCTGCCTAAACCTCTTTTTTTTGCTGGGCTCATAATATTCCTTGAAGTTACTCTACAGTACTTTGTTTTTGTTTAGGTTCTTGATTACTGCTGGTGTTTTGATCATTTTTAATTGGTGCATTCTTGCGTAATACTTCACCAGCTAAGGCTAAATAAGCTTTAGAGCCTGTTGCTGATTTATCATAATACATTGCAGGTGCTCCAAAACTAGGCGCTTCAGCTAAACGAACATTTCGAGGAATAACGCTACGATAGACTTTATCGCCAAAATGACGTTTCAATTGTTCAGATACATCATTCGCTAAACGATTACGAGGATCATACATAGTACGTAAAATACCTTCAATATGAAGATCGCCATTCACCACAGAAGTTAACTTTGAAATGGTATCCATCAATGCCGTTAACCCTTCTAAGGCATAATATTCACATTGCATAGGTACTAGTACAGAATCAGCAGCTGTCATCGCATTGACTGTAAGCATGTTTAATGAGGGAGGGCAGTCAATGATAATGAAATCGTAATAACTTTTTACCGGTGCCAATGCAGTTTTTAAGCGTTGTTCTCGTGCATAAACTTCCATGAGTTTAATTTCTGCAGCCGTTACATCTGTATTCGCCGCAATTAAATCATATAAGCCTGAAGTTTCTGTTTGTACAACTTCTGATACTGGCTTTTCTTCGATAAGTAACTCATAACAGGTTGCAGGTACTTCGTACTTATCAATACCACTAGCCATAGTGGCATTACCTTGAGGGTCAAGGTCTATTAATAATATTTTACGTTTTGTCGCGGCTAACGAGGCAGCTAAATTAACGGCAGTAGTAGTTTTACCTACACCACCTTTTTGATTCGCAACAGCTATAATTTTTCCCACAAGCGCCTCTATTTTTTATTATTTCGTAGGTTAGCCCTAGGCTGACAACGAGCAAGACTAAAGCCTCACCTACAATTAATTTAATTTTCTTAAGATAAGCACATGACGATCACCTACTAATTCAGGTACTGATATCTCATGACTTGATACTAAACTAATATTTTCAGGTAAATCTGCAATTTCATCCGCAGGGTATTGTCCTTTTAGTGCAAAAAAGTAACCTTGCTGCTGAGTTATTAAATGAGAACACCAGCTTACCATATCATTTAGGGATGAAAAGGCTCTACTGAGCACACCATCAAACGGTGCTTCCCCTTGAAAATCTTCAACACGTGATTTAATAGGCTGTACATTAGATAACTTTAATTGATATACCACTTGCCTTAAAAACGTAATCCGTTTTCCTAAACTATCTAATAATACAAAATTTCGCTCTGGATACAAAATAGCAAGTGGGATTCCTGGTAATCCAGGCCCAGTACCAACATCAATAAATGAGTTTCCCTCTAAAACCTCACCCACCATTAAGCTATCCATAATATGTTTAACTAACATATCTTGAGGATCTCTTACCGAAGTTAAATTATAAGCTTTATTCCATTTATGTAGTAACTCAACATATTGAACAAGTAATTGTACTTGTTCATCTGTTACTTTTAATGATGTTTTAGCAATGAGTTTTTCTAGGTCTACAGTTAGCGTCATGTTAATGCTTTCATTATTTTTAAATTTTTGGCTTAAACCTAAACAACTAATTTACGCACTTTTTTTACGCAATAAGCCATGTTTCTTTAAGTACACTAATAATAACGAAATTGCCGCAGGAGTAATACCAGAAATTCGAGAAGCTTTACCAATAGTTTCAGGAAGGGCATCTTTTAATTTAGCAACGACTTCATTTGAAAGCCCAGATATTTGTTGATAATCAAAATCAAGCGGGATCAAAGTATCTTCATTTCGCTTTTTCTTTGCTATTTCATCAAGCTGTCGATCAATATAGCCAGCATATTTAGTTTGAATCTCAATTTGCTCTGCTGCTTGCTTATCAGTAATCGCGGGGCCTAATCCTTCAATTTTCATAAGATCTTCATAACGCACTTCAGGACGACGAATAAGATCTTCAAGGCTAGCTTCTTTACTCATTGGATTTTTAAGTAACGCATTTACTTGCTCAACATTACTTTGATCCTTTTGTACCCAAGTATCTTTTAAGCGTTGACGTTCAAGGGCTATATTTTCCATTTTTTCATTAAAACGCTGCCAACGAAGATCATCAACTAAACCAACTTCACGGCCTTTTTCAGTTAAACGGATATCAGCATTATCTTCACGTAATAATAATCGGTATTCAGCGCGAGAAGTAAACATACGATATGGTTCTTTGGTGCCTAAAGTGGCTAAATCATCAATCAGTACGCCCATATAAGCTTGATCACGACCTAAAGTAAACTCACCAAGTCCTTTAACTCGACATGCAGCATTGGTTGATGCAATTAATCCTTGTGCACCCGCTTCTTCATAACCCGTGGTACCATTAATTTGTCCGGCAAAATATAAGTTTTCAACAAACTTACTTTCTAGTGATTGTTTTAAATCTCGAGGATCAAAGTAATCATATTCAATGGCATAACCAGGACGAGTAATAAATGCATTTTCAAAGCCTTTAATTGAGCGTACTAAGTTCATTTGCACATCAAAAGGTAAACTGGTTGAAATACCATTAGGGTAAACTTCATGGGTAGTTAACCCTTCAGGCTCAACAAATATTTGGTGGGATGTTTTATCTGCAAAGCGTGTGATCTTATCTTCAATAGAAGGACAATAACGTGGACCAATACCTTCAATGACACCAGTGTACATTGGTGAACGATCTAAGCCGTCACGAATATGTTGGTGAGTCTGTTCATTAGTGTGAGTAATAAAACAAGATATTTGTTGAGGATGATCTTTAACAGATCCCATAAATGAAAAAACAGGGGAGGGTGTATCACCTGGTTGCTCTTCCATTACTGAAAAATCTAATGAGCGTGCATCTAATCGAGGTGGAGTACCCGTTTTTAAACGATCTATTCTAAATGGCATATCACGCATTTTAGTGGCTAAATTTACACTAGCAGGATCACCTGCTCGGCCACCTTGGTAATTATTTAAGCCAATATGTATCTGGCCTGCAAGGAAAGTTCCTACTGTTAACACTACCGTAGTACCTTTAAACTTAAGGCCCATTTGGGTAGAAACACCGACAACTCGATCATTTTCTAAGATCAAATCATCACAGGGTTGTTGAAATATGGTTAGATTTTCTTGGTTTTCTAAGAATTGACGTACATAAGATCTATACAAAGCACGATCTGCTTGAGCTCTTGTTGCTTGTACCGCAGGACCTTTACTGGCATTTAAAGTTCTAAATTGAATTGCACTATGATCAATTGCGGTTGCCATTAAGCCACCCAAGGCATCAATTTCTTTAACTAAATGACCTTTACCAATACCACCTATTGCAGGGTTACAGGACATTTGCCCTAAGGTGTCTATGTTGTGAGTCAATAGCAAGGTTTTGCAACCCATTCGTGCTGAAGCAAGCGCCGCTTCGGTGCCTGCATGGCCACCACCAACAACAATTACATCATAAGACTCTTGATACCACATAAATTTTAACCTTTGAAAAAATAATAATTAAAGCAAATAGCCTTAAGAAAATCTGGAGGCATATTT
>NZ_BAAJMC010000011.1:0-108324 GCF_057551365.1 Colwellia sp. KS18-150
TTTGGGTTTGAGTAAAACATCGGCCAATGATTTAAAGAGCAACACTACACAAATATGTCATGAATCTGAGCCTTGAACAAAAATAGTAAATTGTTCATTATGATCAGAACTTATTTCAACTAATTTATCGATATTCGATTGGGAAAGCTCGGTGTTTTTTGTGATAAGTGTAAGTCCCGAACCATTAACTATGTCTTGAGAAATTATATCCCCTTCACTAAGTTCAGAGATATCTATGCCAAATTCTAATATTCCATCACTTACTGAGTTAGGTTTCTCAACTGTAAAATCAAGAAACTGTTTTACTAAATCCGGATCTAGGCGGCTACCGGAAAGGCTCTGTAATTTTTCTGTTGCTTGAACCACGGATATTGGATAGGGCGTATGTCTACCTATTATTAAATTATCAAAGGTAATTACAATAGCTAAAATACGGGCACCAAGTGGTACAACATGACCATCTGCTTCTTCAGATAGTCCTGAGCTGTTGTATCTTGTGGGGATGTGTTTGATGATTTCTACAACAAACGACAGTTCATCTACCTCACTAAGGAGATTAGTCCCCATTTTATAAAAACTATCAAATTGTGATTGCTCTTGATGAGTTAATGAATCATAAGGTTGTGATAATGCCGATTGAGGTATAAAAAATTTACCGGTTTCGTAAAGTAACCCTGCAATATATATTTGGAAGCAGAGCAATTTATCGCAGCCTTGTTGTTCAGCTATATATCTAGCGTGTGCAGCAACTCTATAATTATGCTTAGTGTGTTCTTGGTTATGTAAAGCAATGCTGTTGGCATAAATGCCAACAAAAGTATTAAAAACCTTTTTAAGTCTGGCAAAATTTTTAAGTTCTTTGGAAGAAGCTAAAGCTAATTTCTCATTACTTTTTGTAATTTTCAACTCCATAGAGCTGTTTAACAATGCTAGCTTGGCATTTTTCTCTTTATTGATACGCAGCAACTTTTTAGAATTTATTTCAGACATATAAACACTGAATGCATCTTTTAATTCTGTGATTAATTCAAAATTATCCCAAGGTTTAGCAAAGTAATGACTTATTTTTCCTTCATTAACTGCAGCGACCGTAAGGTTAATGTCTGCATGACCTGTTAGTAAGAAGCGTTTTGAATTTGGGTTAATATCAGCAATATGGCCAAGAAGTGTCGCACCATCCATAACCGGCATTCTCATGTCAGAAAGAACCAGTGGAATTGGTTTATCACGATAAAAATCAAGTGCTAGCATAGGATCTGAAAACAAGTAGAGCTCAAACTCTTTACGCAATGCGCGGTTTAAAGCATTTAATACTTCTTGTTCATCGTCGATAACTAGAAGAGCCGGCTTACTCATATTTTAATCCCTAGAAAAATAATAACCCCTTCTAGTAATATAATACTTATTGTTGAAACGGAAACGTTTTTCTTATAAAAATTATTCATTTGCTAAAATTATTCCTAATTTGCAAATAATATTTTTCAAAATGAGAATATTGAACTAGCCTTATAGTTAGGGATTAAGGAAAAGGGTATAGGACAATGTTTGATAATAATGTAGCGACAGGGTTACCATTAATTATATTGGTGGATGATGAAATCGAATTACTTAATGCATTAGTTCGGGTTTTGCGACCAATAAATGCCACGATACAATCATTTGATTCCCCATTAACTGCGCTAGAGTTTTGTAAAAACAATCGCCCTGAAATTGTTATATCAGATCAAAAAATGCCTGAGTTAGAAGGGTGTCATTTCCTCGAAGAAATTAAAAACATGTGGCCCAATACAGAGCGTATTTTGCTGTCTGCCCATCAAGATTTTGATAAGATCTCTGCTGCATTTAATTCAGGTACTGTTGAGCGCTTTATTAGTAAGCCATGGGATAATAAAGAGCTTAAATTTATTATTAATAAAGTCTTAGATAAACGTCCTATTAAAAGTACAGAAGATTCAGATAGTTCGTTGATTAATGAGCCTATTAATTTTCACGGTATTATCGCTGCAGATGACGCCATGAAAGAAATCTTCGCTAGTATTCGACATGCTGCCACAACGAATGCTCCAATTTTTATTACTGGTGAAACAGGAACAGGTAAGGAGCTAGTAGCTAAAGCATGTCATAAAGAAAGTTACCAAAAAGATCAGCCATTTGTCGCTGTTAATTGTGCAAACTTTAGCGAGCATTTAATGGAATCTCAATTATTTGGGCATATTAAAGGTGCATTTACTGGTGCCATATCTTCACAAGAAGGGGTCTTTTCAGCGGCCAAGAAAGGCATGTTATTTTTAGATGAGATAACAACCTTACCTAAAGACCTACAAGCAAAGTTATTACGTGTAGTGCAAGAACGTGAATTCACACCACTTGGGACTAATAAAGTTGAAAAATTTGAAGCACAATTAATCTCTGCATCTTCAAATTCGATTCGGCAAGCTGTGATCGATGGCGACTTTAGAGAAGATTTATTTTATCGCTTAAATGTTATTACTTTTGCTTTACCACCGCTAAGAGATAGAGGTGGGGATTTAATGCTTATCGCTAGATATTTTCTTAATAAATATAACAAGAATGAAGGAAAATCATTTAGTAAATTTTCTAAAGGTTGTATCCAAATTATTTGCCAATACGATTGGCCTGGAAATATTAGGCAATTAGAAAATGTTATTCATGGAATGGTTGTTTTAAATACTGGACCTGTTTTAACGAGCGAAATGATTATCAAGGCCCTATCTACTAGTGTTGGTTTGTCTAAAAGACCAGAGCAGCAAACGGTTATTGAAGATAAAGTCGTTCCCATTTTGGACGGGCAACATGAGGTTATTCCATTATGGTTAGTAGAAAAAAATGCCATTGAAAGTGCAATTAATTTTTGTCATGGCAATGTACCGCAAGCCGCCGCATTATTAGAGGTAAGTCCCTCTACCATTTATCGAAAAAAACAGAGTTGGTAAAGATTAATTAACATGCTTGTTAACATCTACATAAGTATTGTTGCACATCACTTGCTCTTTGCTGCCAGGACTCATAGTAGACAGATGCTTTTCTTTGATTTTTAATTTGAGTTAGTTGAATGAGATCTTGGATAGTATTTATTTCTTCAAAATTTACAGCAGAAGTAATTTCTGCGTTGGCAAATAAAATAGCATGATGAAATGAATGACTTTGATTGGCAATTTGTAAATATTTTCGATAGCCATTTAACGCGTTAAAGTTTGTGGTAACAATAGGCGTACCACTGGCTAAATACTCTCGTAGTTTTAGCGGATTACACATTTGGATTTGTTTATTATCTATGAAAGGTAACATGGCGACATTCCAGTGCTGTATATAGCTAGGAAGTTCATCATGACTTTTCGCCCCAATGAAATGAACATTTCGAAAAGGCGTTAGGTTTTCTATATCACAGTCAATATTTCCGATGAAAACAAAGTTCCATTGAGGTAATGATTTAATCGTCTCTACTAATAATGATTGATCTAACCAAGTAGATATACTGCCGTAAAAGCCTGCTATAGGTTTATCTGTGGGTAAATCTTCTGGGGGCTTCTTAACGCTTTTACTAAATAATGGAAAGTTTACGCCATGTGGAATATTAATCGCCTTTTCTTGGGGAAATTTTTCCTTCAGCTTTTCACTGGCTGTAAATATATAGTTAGCTCTTGCAATCAAGCGCAGCTCTTTCTTTGAGACAAACTCATGATCTACACCAGCAAGACCACTAAAGTCATCGCCACAATAATAAACACAAGGAGCGTCATTAAATAAATCTAAATAATCTACCGAAGTAGGTAAAGACGTCCATACAATAGGGTTTCGAATGTCGAGCTTTTTATAAGCCGATTTAAGCTGACACTTTAATATTAATCTACTAATTGTTAGTGACAGCCAACTATCAGCACAAGGCATAACTAAAGGGTTAATGACTAAGAAATTTTTGCTCTTTTGAGGTATCTGTTGCGGCTGCTTTTTTTTGAATAAAAAGGCAGACGCTTTAGTCAATAATCGTCCGATATCTTGAACAGTAAATTTAGGTTTTCTAAGACCTATTGAGTTGCACCAAATAATTGGACGAGTTTGATTAAGCTCTTTGATAATATGTTGAGTAGAGCTTGGGTGAGCTCCCCAATCCTCACCAAACACCACTAAAGGTCTGTTAGTTGTATCGGTTGTTATCGACATAACATTACTCCTCAATCGATTTAATGACGCGTGCAGGAGAGCCTGCAGCAAGTACATAACTGGGTAAGTCTTTAGTTACAACACTGCCTGCTGCCACTATGGTGCCTTGACCAATACTAACGCCAGGCATGACTTTTACCCCTGTTGCTAACCAAACATCATCAGCTAGAATAATATCGCCAATTTGTGACTCATCGTCTGGTTTACCCATTGCCCTTAATTTCGCATCGATAGGGTGACCGGGATAGCCTGCTACATAACAATCCCCAGCTATTCTAACATTGTTACCAATAGTGACTTTTCGGCCAACGGAAATGGATGTGCGCCATCCAATACCAACATTATCACCTATAATCAATTGAGGGATTTCAGAGCCTACTGCTCGGCCACTAATGGTGGTCATAGCAGCTAATCTAACTTTATCTCCCATGGTTATATCTAAACTGCCAATAACGACAGGCAAGCCACCGTATAGGTATAATTGTTTAGGTTGATTCACTAACCTAGATTTAAAGATAGGTGTGTAATACACAATACGTAGCACATCAGAAACACTCTGTTTTAATACTAAGTGCACCATGTATAACAACTTAAAAATTATAGGAATATTGGGCATTTCAACGGCTTTAATTTTGAACCATAGTGCTTTAATAAATTTAGCTAGAGCACTGTCGCTATTTTTAGCCCATTGTTTGAAATAGTGTATATTTAAAGTATTCATTCTACTGTCACCGATTTAGCTAAGTTTCTAGGTTGATCAACATCTTTTCCTAATGCTTGAGCGCAATGTAAAGCCAGTAATTGCATGGGCAATACACTGATAAAAGGTAAAATGGATTCAGGTATTGATGGCAATTCAAAAAACTCATCCTCTTGAAGATGAATTTGCTCTTTAATACTGGCATCACCAATGATAAATATAGGTGCATTTCGAGCTTGAATTTCTTGAATGTTCGACAGTAACTTATCTGTTAAGCCGTCTTTAGGAGCCAACACTATGACAGGCATGTTCTCATCTAATAGAGCAATGGGGCCATGTTTTAGTTCGCCTGCGGCATATGCTTCGGCATGAATATAGCTAATTTCTTTTAGCTTTAGTGCTCCTTCTTGAGCGATTGGTGTAAGTATTCCACGGCCGATAAATAGCGCGTTTGAGTAGCTAGCAAGCTTGTTTGCAAGTTGCTTCATACTCTGTTTATTATGTAATACTTTCTGAGTTAGATAAGGAACCAATTGAAAGTACGACTTTAGTTTTTTGATTTCAATTTTTGATATAGATGCTCTTTGTTGAGCCGCTTCTATACATAATTGATAAAACATTGCTAATTGACAGCTGAATGCTTTAGTTGAAGCGACACCAATTTCAGGTCCTGCAAAAATTTCAAAGAATAATTCTGCTTCCCGGGCGATGGTACTATTGGGCACATTCACTAAGGCGATGGTTTGGGCATTTTTCTTTTTAGCATATCTTAGCGCCGCTAAAGTATCTGCCGTTTCGCCTGACTGAGAAACAAAAATACTTAATTCATTTTCGTTAATGATAGGAGAGCGGTAACGGTATTCAGAGGCAATATCAATTTCAACAGCAATATTGGCATACTTTTCAAACCAGTATTTAGCCACGGATGCAGCATAAAATGAGGTGCCACAAGCGATGATGGTGATTTTGTTTAAAGCGTAGAAGTGAATGTCAGTTAACTTTGATACTTGCGGCTGATAAGTGAAGTCATTGAGTAATTGCTCTTGTTCGACAATCTCTTTTTCCATAAAAGATGAATACTCCCCTTTAGAGGTAACTTGAGAGCAGTTACTGTTATCAATATAGTGAATTTTCTTATTTAAGCTGCCGTTGCACAGTTGTATCTCATCACTATTAAGTTTTAGTAATTCATTATCTTTTGGGTAATAAATTTTCTTACTATCTTCACCTAATGCTAGTGCATCTGAGGCAATATAAGCACCGTTATCACCTTCAGAGATAACTAAGGGGCTACCTTGCTTTATTGCATATAAATTGTTTTGCTCGCCACTAATGAGAATGCCTAGTGCATAACTTCCTTCTAACTGACGAACTGTCTCAGCAATGGCTTCTTCTTGAGACATTTGTAGAGACAAATAATGATTAATTAAATGAGGGATCACTTCGCTATCGGTAGCACTTTTAAAGCTATGCCCCCAAGTCAGTGCTTGCTGCTTTAATGGTAGATAATTCTCAATAATACCATTGTGTACTACAGAGACTTTACCGCATTGGTGAGGGTGGGCGTTTGTTGCATTTGCTTTTCCGTGCGTTGCCCAGCGTGTATGCCCTATTGCACAATCGCCATCAAGTGGTTGTTGTGAAAGCACATGTTGTAGATTACTGAGTTTACCTTGTACTTTTTGTGTATGAATTTCATTATTGGTTAATACTGAAATTCCTGAAGAATCATAACCGCGATATTCAAGTCGACTTAAGCCAGCCATGACTGGCACTATGGCTGATTCTGTTACTGCTCCGATAATTCCGCACATAATAACTACCTCATTATTCAGTTATGTTACTTAGTACATAGCAGTATTCAGACCAATATTTAAATGCAATATTAATCAAGTGCTTACTGTTTTTTAACGGTTGTTATTTTGCATTTTGCAAAGTGAAATTTGCTATTTAAGAATACTATTGAGAATGTCTGCGTAACAATGCTGAAGGCTATATTGTTGAGCAGAGCATTTTGCTTGTTGTGAGATACGGGTTAGTAGCTTAGGCTGCTTAATTAGTTGTGTTAGCGCTTGTAATAAACTCTGGCTATTTCCGGCCTCATACTTTATGCAGTTGATACCATCTTTCAGGTGTTGATCCCAATAGGCGCCATCTGCAGGGATTACAATAGCAAGGCCGGCTGTCATCGCTTCTAATATAGACAAGCCAAAAGGCTCTTGCTCTGAGGTTGAAATAAATACCGAAGAGCTTGCTCTTATGTCATTTAAATTCACAGGATCTGAGTAATAGTTAATATTAGTAATGCTTTTGTATTGATTAATGTCGATTGAAAAAGATGATTCTGTTTCTATATAGCAAAGATTGGCAGAATATTGATTTTGATATTCAGGAAGGGCATTAAGCTGTTTGATTGCCTCGGTATAAAGTTCAACACGCTTCCACTTTAACAATGAAGCCGCCCATAAAAAGACGGCTTTATTGTGCACAGTCGAAGCTTTGATTTGTTTACCATTAACGCCATTAATAAAAGGTTTGAGCCTTGCTTGCATCGCATTACTATCAATATTTTGACTGGTCAAAGTTTGTTGTATTGATTGATATGTGGAGGGTAAATAAAATACCTGCTTAGCTCGCTGTAAACCAAAGGCAGAAATTTTTGAATTAGCAATATTGCCTTGAATAAGCTGAATAATTTCTAAGGTGATGATTTCTGAGAGTAAGTAAAGGGCAAAGTCGACGCAAGGGCCTGATATGCCGATTATTTTGTTGAATCTTTTTAACCGACATAAGTGAAAGAATAAACAAGCAAGAAAGATAAGGTGTTTAACAAAAAATAATACACCTGAATTTTTACTTAATAAAATACGTGGCGCACACAAAGATACCAACTGAACGTTTTCGCCTAACCATGACGATTTGTCATTGGTAAGCACCCAAATTTCATGACTACTTGGTAACTCAGTTAGTATTGCTTGAAGGACTTTTTTAGAACCACCTTTAATAGGTACAGGATCATAGATAAGAATACGGTTAGCTATCATGATTTACCCTCCTTGAAAAAGGTGTGATTAAACGCTTATAGCTTTTATTAACTAGAGATTTACATAACAAGGTTAATTGTCGTATGAAGCTTTCTCCTAAGCCTGTATCAAGCTTTTTAGTTAGCAAGGCGCAGTAGACCTGATTTATTGAGTCGAATTGACGAGCCATAGAGAAAGTACTACTTATGTGCGCACTCGCGTTCTCTGCTAATTCATTTCTTAATTTCGGGTTGTTTATTAGTAATTCAATGGCACTGGCAAGTTCATTGGTGTTGTTTGCTGTTACAAGCAAAGCATTTTTTTGATGGCTATAAATTTCATTAATACCACTAATGTTGGTGGTTATTATGGGTAATTTAGCAAGGCTAGCCTCGGCTAAAGTGAGTCCGAATACCTCTTCAGTTGGCACTGAAATAAAACAGTCGGCATTGCTGGCGTAAACTTTGGCAACCTCATCGGTTGCAGGAAAAATTTTCACCCTGTCCGTAAGACGTAACCTGTAGATTAATTTTTCAAGATTATCTTGCTCGTTACCACTGCCTACAATGGCAAGTTTAATGCTGTGCTGGTTACTCAGTTTGCGTACCGTATAAAGTAGTTGCGAAACACATTTTCTAGCGATTAATGAACCCATATATAAAATAACAAACTCATCTTTTTTTGCTGCAAGCTCGGCTCGAATATCTCTAGGCTGTTTAGTTGATATTCTTTGTGGGTTTATGCCGTTATAAGTTACAGATACTTGTTGTGATTTAAATTCATTTTCGTGAAATAAAGACACGACAGAGCGACTGACGCCAATAAGATGATCAGCACAATGAAATAACAATGTTAACCTATCTCTTAACATATAGCGGGCGTGTAAATGTAGTACAAGGGGGATTTTCATTAACTTGCAGGTTATTGCCATCCATTGACATGGCGCGCCATTATTACAATGCACCAAAGCAATGTTCTCATTAGTTATAATTTTTCTTGCGGCGGATACTTGTTGAATAAAAGTTTTGATATCCCATTTTGGCGTTGTCCAATAGCCAAGGCAAACAAAGTTATTCATTATCACTTTAATACCTAAGTCTTTGGCTGCTTGCGCGAGTATCTCGCTGTTACACCATAAAATAGGAATATAGTGATTTTCTTGTGCAGATTTTAACAGCTCAAGTAATACAATTTCGCTACCTCTTAACCAGTTATCTCCATAATGTACAAAGAGAATGGCTTTTTTAGTATGCTGCTCTTGAATTGTGGGCATAATAATCTCCACTAAGAAAGTTAGTTATGTACTTTCATTGAATGTATGTAGCGGTTTAACGCTATAACCAATGCAATTTGTAAATAAATAGGCCAAATGAAACCTTGAGTTAAGAAAGTTCCAGAAACAATAAAGCCAACAATACCCGCTGGCGCAGCATTGATTGCCACACGGATACCAGGTGAATACTCATGGTCTGATAAGGTTTTTTGCATTTTAAAAGACATTAATAACGTACTGACGATTAATGAAACAAAAAGGGCTAGACCAAGAAAGCCAGATTCAGCTAATACGCCAAACCAAGTAGAATGTACGGCATGATTTAAACCATCCCAGTGAGTACTATAAAAGAAATAATTATGAAAAAAGTTATTGATACCAACACCAAAAATGGGGTTGTCTAATGCCATATTCCAAGCTGCTTCCCATGCATATAACCTTCCCATTGCAGATTCATCAATACCTTCTTCAGCAGCACCACCAGAAGATCTTTCACTAATGCCGGCTACCACGAACAAGATCATTAATGCGATTGAACCCACACCAATAAGAAGTACTTTAGAGCGCACTCGGTTATAAGCAAAAATACTTGCCACAGCGAGAAAACCCAATAAGCCACCACGACTTTGAGTGGCGAGTAAAGCGTAAAACAAGATACAAAAAGCACTAAAGCTAAATAAGCGTTCGAACTTGGATAGTGAGCTTTCTAGAAAAGTCGCGATAGCAAATGCCATAGGGTAAAGCAGCACTAGGGCTAGATCATTAGGGTCGCCTAGCAAGGAACCGATATCTCTACCTATGGTAACTCTGGTGCCTTCAACGAGACCAATACTGTTTACTTTGTTATATATCGCTGTGATACCAACGCAAGCACCAGCAAATAAATACACTCTACAAGCGGTAATAAAATGACTTTCTTGTCGCATCATCCAAGCGATGACAAAGGTCATTAAGATAACTTTGCTATAGACGCCGGTCCAAGTTCCTTTGGCTACACCAATATTACTGGCAAGCGGGATCGCACAAGTAACCAGCAAAAAAAACAGTAGTAGGTAGGTAAATTGAGGGCACCAATAAGGATTTAAATCTTGAGTAATACTCGCACGTAGAAAAATGACAAATATAGCGGCTAATGCCAATAATAAAGGTAATTTAAACGGCTCAAGAAAAGGAAAAACCTCATGAATACGGAAAAAAGAAAAAATAACAAAAGCCAATACCACGTAAAATGAAAAACGGACTACACCCCAAATTGCAAAAGGGATCAAACCGACGATGATTAATATTATCGGGTGAGGAAAAACATACATAGCAGCGGCTGATACTAACATGACCAATGCTAAGCTAATGATGCTTGATGGTGAATAAGTCATCTTGTTGCCTAACTAACTTGGCCAACATAAGTAGCGACAAACGCCGCACTGATGGCTGAACAAAGGTAACCAAACTTATAGGGTAAATACACTTTTTGTTGGCTGTAATAATAAAAAAGCGCTGTACGTAAAGTGTTGGCTAGTATTAAGGCGCCTAAAGCTCCGGCGATCATAAAACTAGGCACTAAAATAAACAGCAGCAAGCCACCAAAACCACAAGCAATTAAATTTATTCTCATTTGTACCTGTGAGTTTTTTTCAACAAAACAGCCAAGGTTCAGTAAGTCGGCTAACATCTTTAATAAGGTGCAAAGTAGTAACCAAGGTAAAATACTCATCGCTGCGTGATATTCTTGTGGTGTTAAGTGCTGGATTAAAATGGGTCCTACTAAACCCAGTGAGCCACAAATCAACACTGAGATAATGGCTCCCAATATGGCAAAATGGGCATTAATAGCTTTGCCATTGTGCTCTTTCAGCACTGAAAAACGCTTCGGAAACCACCACAAAGTAAAGGGCTGGATTAACAAGGTAGGTACTAAGGCAAACTTAATGGCAATTGCATAAGCGGCTATTTCTTCTGCGCCAAAATAATCCGCCAACAACCATCTATCCATACCTGATAACGTAAAGGTTGCAATGCCGCCAATAAAAATAGGGCCGGCGTAAACAACGATGCTTTTGATATGTTTGAATGAAAACTTTAACTGGGTCTCTTTAAGTTGTATCAGACATAAAATAATAGCGACAATCACTGCCGATATAGCACCAGCCGCTAAAACACTAGTTATGCCCCAGCCGTTAATCAACCAATATAAAGTTAAAGCCACTTGGATAAATACTTTTAGCATGGAAATCGTAAAGAATAGTTGTGCTCTTTCTGTGATGCGCAACCAAGCGAGAGGAATGTTGATTAAACCGCCAACGGCTAAGGCCACACCGAGCAAATAAAGTTCATTTTCTGTGATGGTACCGGGCAATAATTTTGCGATATCTGCAGAGTAAAAGTGAAAAATTGCATATGAGATAGCCGCAATAAATGCAGCCACTAATAAACACTCAGCGGCATTGTTCTTTTTATCTTCTTCGTTATCAGCTAAGCCTACAAATCGATATAAAGCTTCAACTAAACCAAACCCTAAGGCGATAGAGGCAATGTTAGAAAAGACCACTAATACTTCTAATCGACCATAGTCTTCTGGGTTAAGATAATGAGTATAAATAGGCAGCATAATTAGCGAAATTCCTTTCATTAGGAAAATACTCAGGCCATAGAATGCTGATTGATTGAGTAGGTTTTTATATCGACTAGCTAACATGAGACTCTCCTACTAACGCATTTTGATAAACACTGAAAATTTTTGGTACAACAGCATCGCAAGAAAAGTGTTTTAAAATATGTTGATGAGCAAATAACGCCATTGATTTATGTTGTATCGAGGTTAGCGAATGTGCTTGTTTGATGGCATTTAAAAATAAGGCTTCATTTAATGGCGGTACCAGCCAGCCATTGGCTTGATTGATGACAACAGATGAAAGGCCACCAATATCAAAGCTGATCACAGGGATTCCTCTGGCTAGCGCTTCAATAGCAACTAAAGGTAAACCCTCTTCACGGCTAGTGATGCAGAGAAACCTAATCTTAGGCCAATAGCTATTCATATCGTTTATATGGCCTTCAAGGGATAAGTTATTTGTGGCGATATCTTTTAATTCACCATACATTGGACCATCTCCATACATGGAAAAAGGTAAGTGAGGTAACTGCTTTGCTAATCGTAAAAAAATATCAGGCCCTTTTTCTATGCTTAATCGGCCAACAAAAGCTATTTGTGTTGCGGGTGAATTCTTTAATGAGTTTGCAGGCATCTCAATAAAGTTCTCAATGACTTGTGCAGTTAAATTTGCAGAATCTTTAATTTGTTTGGAAACACAAATGCAAGGGGATGCCGAGGCGGTTAATTGATCTAGCCATTGGTAGAAACGTAGTTTGTAATCCCCTTTTTCACCGGAATGAAAAGTAGATACCACGGTTTTATTTAATAACTTACAGCTTATACGCCCTATGATACCGGCCTTGTAGCCATGTGTGTGAACTAGATCAATGGTCGAGCTTTTTATAAATTGGTGAAATGAAGTAATGCCACCATCAAGCTTGATCAACATAGTGCGTAAAAAAGCGTCTGTTTCAAATACTGGGTGAACACCATAATTGTTCAATAAAACGATATGGACATGATGACCTGAGCTAACAAGTCCTTTAGCAAGGTTCGCCACATGTGTTTCAATGCCACCGTAACTGCTACTATCGAGCACTAAGGCAATTTTTAACATTTTATTAGTCATGATATATCCAGAATTTGGGGTCATGTCTCTAGATTTTGCATAAAGCAAGCCAGCTTTTATATTCCGTTTTTATTGGCTTTCAGGACGATTTTCAGTGGTGTTATTTTATTTTATTGCAAACTGCAAAAAGGTATCTATTTTTGCAAAGCCAATTGCTAGTGATAACGTTTATTGAATGGAATTGTTAAGCTGAGCTTTGCAGGTTTGCATTATGTTCTACACTAAAAGAAGTTGATTAACATAGATTAAGTGAGCTTTATGAAAAGTGTCGTGCTGTTAACTTTGTTATTGCTGATCTTACCCTGCATGATTTGGTTGTTATTGAAATCTTTTCATTCACCTTGGTGGTTAGAAAATATTTTCTCAACCCCCTATGTCATTCCAGTGCTAGCGCTGCTGATGATCATTTGTTTTAGTCGGGTAATGATTTTATCTGTGGCTTGTGTAGTACTTTTAATGAATTCAGCCTTAGCCTTTTATTTAGACAACACGAGCTTAGATAACACGAGCCACTTAAACACAACTAACAAAAGCTGCACAGCAACAATGCCTATATTTCAGTTCAACTTGAAATATAATGAAAAGCCACATGATTTAGCTTCCTTGGTACTGTATTTAAAAAGCCAACCCTATCAATTAATATCATTACAAGGGGTAAGTTTAAGTACAAAGAATATGCTTGTCGATGAGTTAAGTCCGTACTTTCCTTACTTTATTAACACTAACAGTATGAAGCCATATGCTCACAGTGATCAGCTATTGTTTAGCTTGTATGCTTTTAAAAACACTAAACATTATAAGCATGGGCAAAGTACGTTTTTAATCTCCAGCTTATGGCAAACGCCTAATCTTGATATTCAGTTATATGCATTGCACCCACCTTCTCCGCGGAGTGAGTTGTTGTGGAAGATACGTAATAAAACCTTATATCAATTAGCACATGAATTTGAAAAAAATAGTAAAGTTAATGCCATGGTTATTGGCGATTTGAATATATCAGCGCACTCAGCAAGGCTTGAGTCGTTAACACACAATATGAGCATTGTGCCGGTAAATTCTTGGCCGAAAATAGAGTTTTTGCCTGCTTTTATTGGTGTTGCTATTGATCAGCTTTGGATATCATCCGAGCACGATATTTGCCAGCGAGCTAGGGTCACAGGGTTTGATTGGTCAGATCATTATCCAATAGCAACACAAATTAATTTAAGCTTAAACAGAGACATTGAGTAGGGTGATTTTTTGGAGTCTTTGTCTTAGTTTTGTCATCAAGTTTGGTAGTAATTTATTGAGCCGATAAGTTTCCCTGATTAATTCTGTCAGCAATGAAGGGTTGGTTTTATCATTTAATACCGAACCGATTAAATTTACACGTTTAAGTTTTAATTTTTCGATACTCTCTTGTATTAGGTTACTAGGTGTTTGACCTGCTTCAATCACCATAATGGTTCCTTCACAAACTTCACTGATGATTTCTGCGGGGATATTGTTTTGGTTTAATGAGGCCAATGGAGAAGTATCAAAAATAATACAGTCAAAATTTATTAACCATCGACTTAACGCTTTATGCAATATTTCACTTTCTCGGTATTGCAGAATATTGGCAATATTCTTCGGCGCAGAAAGAAAGCTATAGCCTTTATCCTCAAGCGGAACAATATCGTTTTCTTTCGTTGAGTAGTTTATTGAGCTACGTAGCTTTTCAGATAAATCAGGGTTAAAGGTGTTCATATCCACCAAGAGCACATTTTTTCCCACTATTTGTGCTCGTTCAACTAAGGCTTGAGCAATGGTGGTTTTCCCTTCGCCAGCTTTTGCTGAAGTAATGGCTAGTGATTTATATCCTGAGCCAATAGTTTGATTATAGATAGCTTCCACTTCGGCATAATGAATAGGTAATTCTTGCATATTATAATCCTCCAACAATGGCGACGAGTGACACTATGCTGACCATGTCTTTAACATTAGCCATAAATATATTCCAATTACTTTGTGATTCATCGGGAACAAAAATTGTATCGCCGGCGCGTACTAAAGGTAATGTTGTGAAATCAGGGTGCTCCATAAATTTTTCTAAATCGAATACTGTGCTGATGTTCTCGCTCGATTGGCTTTGTGAAATATTAACCACGATAATTTTTTCAAGGTAAGCCGTTTGTGTTGGACCACCAGATTCCGCCAAAAGATCTAACACCGTCATATCATCGCTGAACTGATAGCGCCCAGGTTTATCTACTGCGCC
The DNA here is from genome assembly GCF_057551365.1 of Colwellia sp. KS18-150. Classification (NCBI taxonomy): domain Bacteria; kingdom Pseudomonadati; phylum Pseudomonadota; class Gammaproteobacteria; order Alteromonadales; family Colwelliaceae; genus Colwellia; species Colwellia sp. KS18-150. The sequence goes on from NZ_BAAJMC010000011.1 coordinate 15,137, forward strand.
AATGATCCGGATGGTTTTTTCTTTCTTTTGATCTATCCACGGTTTGTTGCGCTCAGGAATATAAATGCTATCACCGGCTTTTACTATGGGTAGTAAGGTTTCATCACCCGTTTCGAAATATAGGCCTAAATCTAATGTTGAAACTTTACTTTGATATTGATTACGGTGGGTTACAGTAATGTTATGTATATCGGCGTGCTGATTCGGGCCATCAGCGGCAGATAAAATATCTAAAAAATGTAATTTGTTATCAAAAGCATAGCGTCCAGGCTGGCCCACTTGTCCAAAAATATATATAGATGATTCTTGGGATTGACGTAACCAGCGTGCTTTATTATCAATTACATCTCGAGGGCGTTCACTGATAATAATGGTATCACCAGCGCCAACTTGTGGCAGTAAGGAAAAGTCACCTCCTTCACTGATGAACTGATCTAAATCGAATGGCGGCATACGTTTCGTTTCACCTGTTTTTAAAACGCGTACTTGTGACATGTCAGCATCTTGAGTGGGACCACCGGCATGGGCTAAAATATCTAGAAAAGTCATTTCATCTCCCCATTCATAACGGCCGGGTTTTTTTACTGCGCCAATGACTCTTATCGCTCTGTCTGGGGTTATTTTAAGCCAAGACTTTTCATTCATATCGGTTTTTTCTGGCACAAAGATGGCGTCACCCGGGGAAACTTTTGGGATGGTTTTTTGAGTTAAACCTTCGGTATATTCTTGTAAATCAAAGTTATCCACTGTGCCTGTGCTGCGAATGATCCTTATTTGTCTTGATTCGGCAAAACGTGTTGGCCCGCCTGCATTGGCAAGAATATCAAAAAACTCGGTACCCGCTGGCGCTTCATAGGCGCCGGGCTTGAATACTTCTCCCATAACATACACGGTACGAAGGCCACTTTTGATTTCTTCTTCTTGAATGGGAATGAATAAGGTTGAGCCTTGGGTAATAGCCGGCATGCGTGAAACATCTCCAGTATCTAGGTAGGCTTTTAGGTCAAATAATTGCGGAGTTCCCTCGTTAATGACTCTAATATGCTCAACACCAGCATAGCGAGTGACACCGCCCGCTCTCATTAACATATCAACAACGGTATTACCTTTTTTATAAGAGAAAACGCCTGGTTTTAATACTTCACCAAAAACTTTTACAGCTGTTTCTGCTTCTGAGCCATCGCCACTAGCCGATAACGTTGCAGCATCAAAATCCATTTTTACATTACCAATAAGTGGCGATGCGGGTACAAAAATAACATCTAGTGGGGCTATTTTAGGCAAAATAGTAAAATCTCCAGTATCTAGGTATTTTTTATAATCAAAGGTGGTGATTTCGCCGGCGCGATTAAGTTGCAATCTATCGAGTTGTGCACCCGCACTCGCACCACCCGCCTTTTGTAATGCCATTTGTATGTTCCCGTCTTCAGGTAAATCAATCATGCCTGGTTGTTTTACAAAGCCGAGTACTTGAATAGGAACGCGTCTTTCAAGTAAATAAACGCTAAGTTGATTTATGGCACGATACTCTTGGCCAAGTATTTGAGCGAGTTTTTCTTTGGTTTGCGATAAAGTAATCCCAACAATAGCGACCTTACCCACCTCAGGAAGATTAACGGTACCATCTCGTTTTACTTGGAAAGTACTTTCAAAATCAGCCTCACCGGGAATTTCTATTTTCAATACATCACCAGGACGAATTAATACTTCATCTGCTTGTACTGTCGTAATGCTAAAAAAGACTATGAACGCCGTGATGATTTTAAACATGGTCAACCTCCTATATCGACTTTTTACTATGAGTATTTAAAAACAAAGTAAGGGTGGTAAAGCGATTAAATACTCGTGACACTTCATCGCTTTCTACTACGCGGATATTTTTTTCACCTTGATGACCGATAACTATTTTTGAGGTTTTAATACCGTTATCGATAAAAAAATTAGCCACTTGCTGAGCACGTTTTTTACTTAACTCATCGTTATAACTAGCACTACCTTTGCTATCGGTATGGCTTTGAATGTGCAAGCTCGACTCAGGGAAGCTTTTCATTAATGCTAAAACTGAGTTAAGTGATGGATAATGAATACTTTTTACTTCGGCTTGATCAAAATCATGCAAGGTTTCAGTGATCAAAATATGTTTTTCATTTAAGGTGCTAGCTACCTTTGGAGTATGGCATTGGTTATATTCTCCTTCTCGATACCACTCTTTAAGCAATGTTTTTTTTGTCGTTTGATTACAGCCTAAGCTTCCTTCGATATATTGATTGATACAATCTATTTTCTGTACTTGTCTATCGAACGCTAATAAAGAAATAAAAGCATCTTTTTCCATCATAGCGTTATGCTCTGCAAGGGCTTTATCTAGTAGCCTTTGTGCAATTGAAAGTTGGCCTATAATACAGCGCTTGGTGTTGTATTCTTCCAAAGATAACAATTGTAGTTGTGCATGTTCAATATGTGTCGTAATCGACATCTCAGCGATACTACTATCATTTCGTTTCTCACTATGTTGTGAAGGAGAAGTCGACTCTGTTTTTGTTGATGTAGTCGCGCTACATGCCGATAAAAACAGGCTCAAGCAGATATAATAAAATGGCGTGGCGATAGTCATTAGCTTGCCACTTTTATAGTCAGTAAAGATTCTTTATAGGCACAAAAACTTGAGTAACAGTTAATTGTTTTATCTAAAAACAACATTTGAAACAGTTCAAGTGGTTGTTGGGTTAACCCAGCAACAGAAACACTATAGCCTTTAATAACTAACCTTTTGTATAAAAAAACTATGGCGCCTATTCCTGAAGAGTCAATGAATCGAACTAAGCTCAAGTCGAAAATAATATCCCTATTAGCATGACTAAAGGTTTCTAACTCATCTTTCATGCTTATCACTGTTTCAGCATCAAAGTTGTCGCTCAATTGAATAATCAGATCGTTATTAAGTTGATAAGTTGCATTTAACATAACTAGCCTCACAATTTAAATAAACACACTTGTTATACAGCAATCTTCAAGCCATATTACAAAAGCAATTATAATCAGTGTGTTATGTTGTTTTGTTCGGCGGGGATTAGCATGTTATGCAAATTGAAAAGCAAATTGCGAATGGATAATTGCGAATGGATAATTGTAAGGTAATAAATCCATTATTTTTCTTCAGCCGTGTTGCGGCATTAGTTAGTGGCAGCCATGACATGAAGCCATGGCTTATAATCGTAAAGTGAATCTGTTTATAGGCATCATCATTATTGCCCGCGACCTAAAACCATTAGCTGCAGTGTTTTGATAATGATTTTACCATCCATTTTTAGCCAAGTGGTAATATTGGTAAGTGACAGCGAGTATGAAAAGTCATAACCTATTTTGGTTTTCACGTCATCGATACAGGTATCGTAACCTTGATAAACTTGCGCTAACCCCGTGATTCCCGGTGTTATGCCATAGGTGCGCTCAGAATAAAGTGGTATAGCCTTTTCTAGTTCGAGAACTATTTCAGGACGTTCAGGTCTAGGACCAATTAATGACATGTCCCCTTTAATTACATTAATAAACTGCGGAATTTCATCAAGTCGTGTTTTTCTAAGGAATTTACCAACAGCCGTTAAGCGATTATCATTTTTTTGTGCCCAGACAGCGCCACTATTACATTCTGCATTATTAACCATAGAACGAAATTTGATCATATCAAATTGCTTGGCTTTACCTTCTACCTTTTTGCCAACTCTAGACTGACAATAAAAAATGGGTCCAGAAGACGTAGCCTTGATCATTATTGCGATGACGATAAGCAAAGGTAAGGTTAGTAGTAAGCAGCTTATTGAAACGACGAGATCAATTGCTCTTTTTACAGAATAAATTCTTGGGTGAATAAAGTTATTTTGATACATATTATCTCCTAGATTTTAGTCCAAACTTTCTCTTGTAAACCTAATATGTATTTTAGTGAGCCGATTAAGGCGACCCAATAGCCATTAATTAGGTAACAAACTAATTTTAAAATATTGATTTTAGGAGCAAGGTTAAAGATATTACTAATTAACACGCTACTATATAGCAACACTTGGCCACAAAATAACGATAAGAAGAGATAATGGCTGGCTGCCAAATACATATTACTGATAAATATCAAAACCAATATAAAAGGAGTAATAGCTCTTAACGCTTTTCCTGAAGCAAAATTGATGGCGTTCCAACCATATTTAGGTGATAACAAGGGGAGTAAATAGGTCAATTGTTGAAAGTTTCCAGCTGCTATTCTTAAGCGTCTAGACATATCTTGCTCCATATCTACTTGCTCCAGCTCTATGGCAACTACTCTTGGCTCATATACCACACGGAATCCTTGTTTAATGACGTTCATCGGGATAAGGAAATCATCATTGATAGTGTCAGCTGGAATTTCTTCAAAGCATGATTTACGAAGTGCATAGAATGCACCATGAGCACCTAACACACTGGCTACGGAGCTTTCTCTAGTTTTTACCATAGATTGATACTGCCAATAACTTTGTTCACCTGCGCTTCCTTTATGCGCAAATTTATAACCACCAGAAACGGCACCGACATTCGAGTTTTTAAAGTGGCTGTGTAACATAAGTAAGCAGTTTACGGGGAGCAATGCTGAGACATCACTCAGTACAATGTTATCAAACTTGGCTCGGGCAACACCGTCCTTAAGTACAGCAACCTTGCCGCGATTTTGCTCGAAATTAATTATCTGACAGTGAATGTCCTGACATCCAATCTCGGCTAGTGTTTTAGTGGCAATGGTATAAGTATCATCATGACAACCATCACATAAAATGATTAACTCATATTTATCGCTTGGGTAATCAACAAAGCTTAAATTTCTTATTTTTTCTGCGATGTATTTAGCCTCATTAAATGCTGGAATGATGATAGAAAATTCACTTAATTTTTTATCCGCAGCGCTAAAATGATATCGACGTTTAATGATTTTTGGCCCTTCAAGTTTTATTCCTTTTGAAGCAATTTTTAGTAATAATGGATACAGCACGTGGTGGTAAATCACCAAGAATAGGGCAGTAGCGAAGATATATATCATTATCATGGTTAACATAATTTCCACCTTAATTCTGATTGAGTTAACGAAACATATTGGTTGATCATTTTGTCGATAGAACGTTTACGTTCGACAAACAGTCGTGGTGAGATAGCGGTTTTCGGTGTTAATGCCTGTTGTATTGCCTCAGCAAGTAATTGAGGATCATTTGGCTTTACAACACTGCCTGTTTTACTGCAAATGGCTTCTTTGCAGGCACCAACATCAGTTAATACCGCAGGTATACCACAGGCTTGTGCTTCTAATGGTGATAACGGGAGACCTTCGTTACTTGAAGATAAACAAAATACATCAATAAGTGGATAAAAAGATGTCATATCATCTATGTGACCCAAGAAAAATACTCTTTCTTGTATGTTCAGTTTTTTCGCTAATGTTTCCAGCTCTGCCTTTAAGCTGCCAGTACCCGCTAAAAGTAAACCGATATCATTTGGTAATTTAGCGACAGCCTTTAGCAAAACATCGTGAGATTTAACTGACTCTAATCGCGCCGCACATCCTATATATTTAAACGCTGTTGGCAGACCAACCTGTTTGAGTAAGGTCTTCTTATCTAAGGTGCTAGGTTTAAACTTTTTAGTATCTATGCCATTGGTAATGACAATAGGATGTAATGACGGTATTAACTTATGGACTTGCTCAGCGACAAAGTTAGCATCAGCGACAAAAATAGGTTTAACGATTTTCATGATCACATTTTGTAATAGCCTAGGTTTGAAGCCAGCTAAGTGCCAAGCATCATGCTCTGTGTGAATAAGATGCTCAACATTAGCAAGTCTAGCTGCAATGCCACCATAAATAAGTGGTCCTATGTGATGAGTATGTACATAAAGTGGATTCACTTTTTCAAAAAATGTTTTTAATTGCATAAATATATTGGCTTGCCAGCCAGGTTTTTTATTTAATTGATGAATAAATGAGTCGAAGCCACCTATATTATTCCAGTAGCTGGTGATTTTATGCTTTTCTAAAGCAATAATGTGGACATCAAAATAAGGATGGGCTGCACGTTGAAATTCTAGAGCAAAGCTTTCAATACCGCCTGGTTTTAAATGTTGAACAACGTGAACGATGACAGGTCTCATGATAATTCTCCTGAATGTGAATTTTGGGTAAATTTAGGTAACCTTGTCAAAACAGGCACGGAAGTTATTGATTCTAATTGGTGTTTGGCACGAATCGAAGTGTCGGCTATTTCCGCAAATAAGGCTAAGCCTGCCCCTAAGAAAATGCCACCGATAATGCCGGATAGTAAAAAAATAGACATTGGAAAATTGGTGGGCGCACTGGGTTTGTAGGGCTCATCAATTATTTTAATTCGCTCTGGTTGTTCAAACTTACCTAAAGCGCCGGTGATTTTTGCTTTTTCAAAGCGATATAATAAGTCACTATACAGTTCGCGTTTTACCTTAAGATCACGCTCTAATGATAGTAGTTGTCTTTCCATTTCACTGGTGCCAGACAGTGAGGTTTTTAAGAGGGTTGCTTGCTTATTAATAGAATTAATTTCTTCCTTGATTTGCTCTACATGGCCATCCGCTAATTGCAGTTCTTTTAGCTGTGAAACTAATAGTAAATTTTGATTATTATCAATTTGACCATCTTGCATTTTATTGGCTATTTCCCATAAACGGTTCAAATCTGTTTCATTGATTTTGTAGGAAGTTTTACTTTGAATATTACGCTCATCTTCAAGTTGGACGAGTTTTCTAAGGGATATTTGTACCTTGCTATGCTGATCGGTATAGCGAGAACGTAAAATGGCAAGTTCGCTTTTAGTTTCGACAATATTTTGTTCAATTTCACTCATCACAGGATCGACTTGTGCAAGTCGTGTACGTATGGTTTTTTTAGCGGCTATGGCACCTGATAATTCTATTTTTCGTTGTTCTAGTAAAACATTCAATTGGCTAAAGCGCATAGTGTTAGCATTATAAAGTTTTGGCAAATGCTCAACATTAGCTTGTTTGAAATTGGCTAATCGTATCTCTGCTTCTTGTAATTCAATTTGTTTAAGCGTTAATTGCTCGGTTAAAAATGATTCTGAAGCATCAAGCGATGAAAGTTCTGGCGCTAATAGTTTTTCTAAAAAGCGTTGTCTAACTTTTAGTAAGGTATCAACGATAATGTCAGGTGAGTCTGCTTTGTAGACAAGTTTGACAAGGTCTTTACCTACTAATTTTACTTTTAAAGCGTTAGATAGCTCTTTCACTAATTCATCTTTTTGGCTACTCGTTGAATCCTCATTGATTAAGTTAAGATCTTCGCCAACCTTAATAAGCATATGACGACTATGAATTAAGGTATCTAAAGTTGTCATTCGGTTTTCTAAATCGGTTGATACAGAAAGGTCTTCAAGAAAAGGGTTCATTTTGGCACTTTCTTGTACCAAGATTGTGGTATGCGTTTGCCAGTTTCTCGGAGTAATTAGGCAAATAACCAACGCAATTATAGGTAATACAATAATGGGAAAGCTGATCAAATATCTACGACGCCACATCGCCGCTAATATAAGATGAATATTGATAATCACAGAGGTTTTCATCTTAAGCTCCTGTTACTAAATTAATAGTGTCTGTTGATAATTGCGGAGCAAAGATAATGGTTATATTTTGATTAAAACGTGCAATGTATTGATGTAAAATTTTCGCACGCTCCATAGAGAGGCTTAATTGTTTTAACTTATCTACGGCACGCGCTGGAGCCATTTTTATAATGATGTTTTTGTTTTTTCTGGTCAGCAAAGTGGCAATTGTAATGCGATCATCATAAGCGAGTTGTTTGTTTGATAACGGATAGGTAAAGGTATAAGTAGGGTTTTTAGTTTGTTCGTTGTAACGTAATTCTTGAATGTTTTTTAATACTTGTTCATCAACTGTGCGAGAATTTTCTTTATGAATTAATGCAATTGAATCATTGATTGACGTAGAAGTGCAGCCCGTTGTGGTCAGCAGTATTATTACGATTAAGTAACTTGGCAATGCAATTTTCATATCAATGAGCCTTTATTGATTGAGCTTATTGATAAGATTACAAGTTACATGCCAAATCGTAACCTATTGTTATTAAGGTCTATTTATTTTGTTTCGAGTTATTTCCTTCAATATTTCGAGATTGTTTGCGTTTTGCATTTTCATAATGCAATTGAGTAGCTAAGGCACTAATTTAGCTCGACAGAATATATGAAAGGTAGCTGTGGGGGTCTTTATGCTGATTCTTGTATAGCAACTTTAATGGGAATATACACAGAGAAGCAACTGCCTTTATCTACTTCGGAGGTTACTTCTATTCTGCCGTCATGTTGTTTAATAATTTCATGACTAATTGATAAGCCAAGGCCAGTACCTTCACCAACAGGCTTTGAGGTAAAAAAAGGTGTGAATATATGTGGTAGCACATCAGGGCTAATACCACTGCCATTATCCTCTACTTCAATAACAATCTCGTTGTTTAGTTGAAGTGTTTTGACAAATATTTCACCATTTTCTTTTATTGACTGCCCAGCATTAATGAGTAAGTTCATAAAAACTTGGTTTAGCTTACTTGGGAAAGCCAGTATTTTTGGTAATTCTCCTAGGTCAACACGAACTTTACAATTATATTTTAGCTCATTGCGCACCATGTTAAGTGTTGCGGTTAACCCTTCGTTGATATCTGTTTTAGATTTACTCGGCTCTTCAACACGAGCAAAGGTTTTCAGGTTTTGTACGATTTCAGAAACTTTATCAATACCACCGATACTGCTTTTTAATAGTGATGGAACATCATCAAAAATAAAGTCTATATCATGACTTTTAGCAATCTCTTGTTCAGTATTTTCAAGCTGTTGTGTAGCTAATAAGGCTTGGATTTCATGTCGATAGGTTTGGATATCTGTAAGGTATTCATCTAAAACATCTAAATTACTTTTGATGAAGCCAATAGGGTTGTTAATTTCGTGAGCTACACCTGCTGCTAGCACACCAATACTGGCCATTTTCTCCGATTGAATAAGCTGAGATTCACTGAGTATTAATTCTTCATTGGCTTTAGAAAGTTTGTCATAACTCAGTTGTAAAGCTTGCTCTCTGTGCTTTACAGTGTCAGTCATTGAATTGAACTTTTTAAAAAGATCTGACAGCTCGCGAATGCGAACATTTTCTTGAGATAAGCTAAACTCACTTCCTTTATCAAGCTCGCCTGTGGCTTGAGATAATAAAAGTAAAGGTTTTACAAAGTATCTATAGCCGAAAACATAAGCTAATACCGTAGTAAAAATTAACACGAGGATTATTAACAAGCTTAATTGTATGATGGTGTTATTGAGCTCTTTATTACTTTCACTGTCGTCGAAAGTAAATCGAAATCTAATAGGAATATCTTTCCAAGTAACTAGATGTTGTGTGCCACTATCAATATTACCAAATGTTGATAAAACTTGATTATGTTCTAGTATTTCAATCATCAAACCATCTAAGCGATTGGAGAGTTTACCTTGTTCATCTATTTCCTCTACAGGGATTAAAGTAGTTAACACACCTTCGATTAAATCGTTATATGAAATTGGGATGGCAATACACCAATAATACTGACCATTTACCAGCTCAATACCGACGTAATTTACTGCTTGGTCTTTGAGTAATTTATTTAGCCAAGTCGTTTTTTTGTATATCGGGGTGTCACTCTCTAAAGTCGAAAAAATAATATTGCCGTCAAAGTCTAGCAAGCTTTGTTGATAACGATTACCTAAAATAGATAGGTCCGCCATGAAATCTTTCGCTTTATTAACATTAACCTCAGGCTGCATTAACGTTTGGATCATAACTGGATAACTTGCATGCTCGGTTAAAATAGTTACTCTATGACTTAGAAATAATTTATAATTATTGCTAATAGTTGAGGTTTCCCTAATGATCATTTGTTGCTGCTTTTTCTTTTCTGAATCAAGTACATAGTTGATAATTAGCACGGTAGATATGATGGCTAAAACAAAGCAACTTAAGAATACAAAGCGAGCAAGCGCAAATGAAATACTGGTTTTTTTCATATAATCAGATAATTGTTTTTATTAATGTAAAAGTAATTTAATACCATTATTAGCTTCGTAGTAACCCATAGCATAATCATCGATAGATAAAGCTTCATGGGCATTAATATTATCTAAAGTGTATGTTGAAAAAGGCTTTTGATAGGTTTTGATTAAACCAGTAACCGGAGATGATAAATTATCTAAGGCGGTTTTAATGGCAAGCATATCAGTGTGTTTTTTTCCGGTTAATCCTGCCTGTTTAATGGCCGCGATTAAAATTTTAGTTAAGTCATAACCATGCACAAAACCTGTTTGGGCTTTTATATCTTCAACGGTATTAATTTCAGGGTAAATATTTTGTATTTGCTGAAAAACTTGCTGAGCAAGTGGTGTTTTGGGCTGGTTTAGAAAAGAAAACTTGGTTTGAATAAACTTAAGATCAAGGTTAACCCTATCTTGTTCATTAATCACTTCAGCAAAATCCCCACCAGTAATTCCCCAATGACTACGTAGTGGTAACCTAGTATTTTCATCTAACGAAATCATAGCTTTGGCAAAGGTTTTTCCTTCGGGCGCATTACCAACGAAAAAAATAACATCAGCTTTTGAAGCATGCACATCACGTAGTAATACTTTGGCATGATTGATCCCTAAGCCCCAGTTAAACCATGTAACACTGGCTGATTTGATATTATTTTCAGATAATGCTTTCTTCATTGTCCGCTCGTTAGAACGACCCCAACCTGTATCTTCTAATAACAAATGTGGCTTTTTAAACCCCTCTTTTACTGCCTCTTCACTGATGAATTTACCGGCATTACTATCATCTATCGATAAGCGATATATCCAATTATTCGTGCTTTTTGCCCTGGTGATTGGGCCTGCCGCTGCCCACGGGTCTAATAAAAGAATATGATTGTTATTAATAAGCTCTTTGTTAGCTAACAGAGGAGGGGAGTGCAAACCTGAAAAAACAATTAAAGCTTGTTCATCGTCTAGAAACTGCTGTAAATTTTTTTTACTGCGTAAAGAATTACCACGATGATTTTTAGTTTCAATTTCAAAAGTAACACCGTCAATGGTGTAATTCTCTTCACTTAAAGCAACATTAATACCTTGCTGAATAGACTGACTTGATGTTTTTGTTCCGGTAAAGTCAGCATCTAAATATATTTTGTAATTAACATTTTCTGCTGCAGTAGCGAGAAAAGAACTCGCAATAAATAGGAGACCAGCTTTTATTAAGGCAAGAGACTTGATATTTTTCATGGCTAAAATTCCCTATTAATGAAAATGAAGTATTCACTCAGCTGCGGTCTGATTGTGATGTATGTAAACCGTGCCGATGTATTGCTTGCTTGATATTAATTTGAATGAGGATGGTATTTATTAATGTAGCACCTTGTCCTAAAGTTTAACAATTTTATCTAGTTACTCCATTTATTATAGTTAAAGAAATAAACAAAAGCAGAATGAGTAAAATAAACACTTAAATGGGGATCAAAGACTGTAATGTCCAATTGGTGTTAGTGGCGTTTTTCAGTACAATAGAGCTCTTCCTTTAATCATGTACCTAAAATTTATGCAGAGCAATCAGCAGTTTTCCCTACAGCAGCATAATAGCTTTAATGTTGTCGCTATTTGTCCAAAGATATTTTTTCCGAGTTCGTTAGCTGATTTGCAACAACTTAGCCCTTTTCTTAACTCCCCATTTTATATTTTAGGTGAAGGAAGCAATACACTATTTATAGATGAATATACCCCTACTATTATTAAACCTAACTTTTTAGGTATTGAAGTAGTTGAATTGGAAAATTATTTTGAAGTACATGTAGGAGCCGCAGAAAACTGGCACAACCTTGTAAGCTTTTGTATAGATAAAGGGATTAATGGCTTAGAAAACTTAGCCCTTATACCTGGCAGTGTTGGTGCCGCACCTGTACAAAATATCGGTGCGTATGGAGTAGAGTTTGCAGATTTTTGTCAACAGGTCGAATACTTCGATTTAGCGTCGGCAAAGATGAAAAAATTAACTAATTCGCAATGTCTGTTTTCATATAGAGATAGCATCTTTAAATCATCTTTACGCAATCAAGCAATCATTACTAAAATCACCTTGAAGTTTGATAAGAGTTGGCAAGCAAAGTTGAGCTATCAAGGACTAGACCATCTAACTGCTGAGGTCAGCGCTAAAGAAGTGATGGAACAGGTGATAAAAATAAGACAGCAAAAATTACCTGACCCTAATGCTTTGCCCAATGCTGGTAGCTTTTTTAAAAATCCCGTCGTGACTGATGCTGAGCATAACCGATTAAAAGCACTCTATCCTTCGCTCCCCTCTTACTCACAAAACAATGGTTTAGTTAAAGTTGCGGCAGGTTGGCTTATTGAGCAATCAGGTTTGAAAGGTTATAAAGAGAATGGAGTCGGTGTACATAAGCATCAAGCTTTAGTGCTAGTGAACTACGAAAGTGAAAGTGGCCAAGATGTTGTGCAATTAGCTAAGCATGTTCAAAAGCAAGTGTTGCATAAGTTTGGGGTGCTACTTTCTCCTGAAGTGCGGCTTGTCGGCGCAGTTAAAGAAGAGAGCTTTGCAGATTTAACCACTAATTACGAGCATAAATAATATGGTAAAGGCGGTAAGAGAACATTTAATTAAGTCATTAGCCAATGGAGACTTTGTTTCTGGCCAAGATATTGGCGATGAATTAGATATTAGCCGTACTGCGATTTCAAAACATATTAAAGCATTAATTGATATGGGTCTTGATATATATAGTGTGACAGGCAAGGGCTATAAACTAGCACAACCATTAGATTTATTAAGCGTAGATAAAATCAATCAACAATTATCTTCTCTATCTCAACCCTGTGAAGTAGAAGTGCATAGCCTAATTGATTCAACTAACAGCTATTTAATGAGGCGATTACCTAATCAAGTATCGCAAGGACAGGTCTGTTTAGCTGAGTACCAGAGTGCAGGGCGTGGACGTAGAGGGCGGCAATGGATTTCGCCATTTGGCTCTCAAATATATTTATCTATGTATTGGTATTTAGAACAAGGATTGTCAGCAGCGATGGGCTTGAGTTTAGTCACTGCATTAGCAGTTAGCGATGCTATTTATACGACTACTAATATACAAGTACAACTCAAGTGGCCTAATGATGTCTATTTAGGCGGAGTTAAACTGGCAGGAATTTTGATTGATTTGGAAGGTCAAGCACTGGAGCCAAGTCACAGTGTTATAGGTATTGGTCTTAATTTAGCTATGCCCCCACAAGCTGCTCAACAGATAGATCAAAAATGGACTGATTTGCAAAGCCATTGCCAAAGTAAAATTGATAGGAATGCGCTTAGCTCACAGTTAATAAGTGCTTTACTAAAGCGATTACAACAATATCAACAAAGTGGTTTAGCCGTTATGCTTAATGAATGGCATGCTAGAGATCTATATTTAAATAAGCGGGTCAAATTACTTACTGGAGAAAATATCACTAAAGGCATTTGTCGAGGTGTGAACAATCAAGGGGCATTAATGTTAGAAGTTGATGGTCAAGTTAAGCCTGTGTATGGCGGCGAAGTCAGCCTTCGAGGTGATGAATGATTGTATTGATGGATATAGGTAATACCAGAACTAAATATTGTACAGTTGAAAATAAAAAAAGAAATAAACCGCAAGCGATAATAAATGAATCATTATCTTTTGAGTTTCTTACGGAACACTTTCCCCGTGCGACAAAAGTGGTCGTTGCAAGTGTTAGTCATCCTGAATTAACCACAAGTATTAGCCAATGGTGCGAGCAAAGACAAGTGAGCTTCCAGCAGGTTAGTAGTGCAAAGAAGAAAAACACTCTAGTTTCTGCGTATGAAAAACCGGAGAAATTAGGGGTTGATCGTTGGCTGGCATTACTTGGAGTCTCGGAAACTTTTCCAAAAAAAAATATTTTAATTATTGATTCTGGTACCGCGACGACAGTAGATTTGCTAACTAAAGATGGTCAACATCAAGGAGGCTGGATTCTAGCGGGCATTAATATGCTAATAACCAGTATTTTGACCAATACTAATCAAGTCAAAGCGAATGATAAAGCGCAGGAGAGTATCACTTTTGGTGTTAATACCTCTGAGAATGTTCATCATGCCGCTTGGGCAGCAACCGTTGGCTCAGTCAATATGGCTATTTCACAAAGTGAGCAGCAGGGGGTCTCTATAGATGAGATAATTATTACTGGCGGTAATGGCGCTAAATTATCTTCATTGCTTGCTCAACCCAATTTAGTGATTGATGACCTTGTCTTTCTCGGTTTACAAACCTATATATAAAGCGAATATCGCCTTACTCTGGATAAAAAAACATCAAACGCGTAATAATCGGATTAGAAACAGATAAAAACATCAATTTTTTTCAATTTTGCCCTTGCAAGGGGGAAAACATTACTCTAGAATTCGCACCACTTAATGTAGTGCCGACTTAGCTCAGTTGGTAGAGCAACTGACTTGTAATCAGTAGGTCGCCAGTTCGATTCCGGCAGTCGGCACCATTAATACTACTTCAACGATGTTGAGTGGGTAAATATACTGGAGGGGTTCCCGAGTGGCCAAAGGGATCAGACTGTAAATCTGACGGCTCCGCCTTCGGTGGTTCGAATCCACCTCCCTCCACCATATTTTTAGTTTTTGCTTTTTAAAAAGTGAAAACTTAAAAACAGAGATAATCTGATAGAGTTAGCGGGTGTCGTATACTGGCTATTACCTCAGCCTTCCAAGCTGATGAAGCGGGTTCGATTCCCGCCACCCGCTCCAATCTTTGTATATGAATGCTGATATGGCTCAGTTGGTAGAGCGCACCCTTGGTAAGGGTGAGGTCGGCAGTTCGAATCTGCCTATCAGCACCATTCCTTAGATTAATCTATCCTAATTATTTCAAAAATTGTAAAAATAAACTTAATTCTATACCCAGAGGTATTTTAAAATGGCTAAAGAAAAATTTGAACGTACGAAACCACATGTAAACGTTGGTACAATCGGACACGTTGATCACGGTAAAACAACATTAACAGCCGCTATCTCTGCGGTATTAACTAAAGTTCACGGTGGTGAAGTTAAAGATTTTTCACAAATCGATAATGCACCAGAAGAGCGTGATCGTGGTATTACAATCAACACTTCTCACATTGAGTATGATACAGCTTCACGTCACTACGCACACGTAGATTGTCCAGGCCATGCTGATTACATCAAAAACATGATCACAGGTGCTGCACAAATGGATGGTGCTATCTTAGTAGTTGCTGCTACAGATGGTCCAATGCCACAAACACGTGAGCACATCTTATTGTCTCGCCAAGTTGGTGTTCCATTCATTATCGTTTTCATGAACAAATGTGACATGGTTGACGATGAAGAATTACTAGAATTAGTAGAAATGGAAGTTCGTGAACTTCTTAGCGAATATGAATTCCCAGGTGATGATTTACCAATCATCCAAGGCTCAGCATTAGGCGCACTTAACGGTGAAGCTCAATGGGAAGAGAAAGTAATTGAATTAGCGGACGCATTAGATTCATACATTCCAGAGCCAGAGCGTGCAATCGACGGTGCATTCATCATGCCTATCGAAGATGTATTCTCAATTTCAGGTCGTGGTACAGTTGTAACAGGTCGTGTAGAGCGCGGTATCATCAAAGTTGGTGAAGAAGTAGAAGTTGTTGGTATCCGTGATACTCAAAAATCAACTTGTACAGGTGTTGAAATGTTCCGTAAGCTTCTTGACGAAGGTCGTGCTGGTGAGAACTGTGGTGTTCTTCTACGTGGTCTTAAGCGTGAAGACGTAGAGCGTGGTCAAGTACTTTGTGCTCCAGGTTCAATTTCTCCTCACACTAAGTTTGAGTCAGAAGTATATGTACTAAGTAAAGATGAAGGTGGTCGTCATACTCCATTCTTCAAAGGATACCGTCCACAGTTTTACTTCCGTACAACAGATATCACAGGTGCTGTAGAGCTTCCTGAAGGTGTTGAAATGGTAATGCCAGGCGACAACTTAAAGTTTGTTGTTGAGCTTATCAACCCAGTAGCGATGGACGAAGGTTTACGCTTCGCGATTCGTGAAGGTGGTCGTACAGTAGGTGCAGGTGTTGTATCTAAAATAATCGACTAATTTGAAATTATTCTCGTATTAACATCGTTGCGGATACTCATTGACTTGCGTCAACTCCGTGTCCGCGCCTTGTTAATTTATCGATTAATTAACAAATTAGCACAATTATTATCTATATAACCGATAGATAAAAAAGCCGCATTCTTGCAAAAGAAGCGGCTTTTTCGTAGGCGGGAATTTATTCGCGCATGTTTGAATTTATTTGTGTATCTCTGAATCTATTTGTGTATGTCTGAATTTACTTGTCCATGCTTAAATGAATATACGCATGTCTAGCGAGTACTCTTCTTGTTATAAAACTATTTTATTAAGCCATACATTATTATCTTGTAAATAGTGCTTGAGTAAAACGCTACGCTGAGTATAATAGCGCCTCACTTCTCGAGTATCTCTTAATTCCCAAACAAAAACTAAGATTCACCCGACAAGTGTAACTATTACTTTAGTAAGCGTTTTTGCTTGCTTTTGATTTTAGGGGTGTAGTTCCAATTGGTAGAACAGCGGTCTCCAAAACCGATGGTTGGGAGTTCGAATCTCTCCACCCCTGCCATTTTATGTGTTGTAAAAATGATACAGCACCTATCAATCTCAGTACGATGAGGTTGTTTGTTTCAAACTAGACTGATAATTACGGAATAGAAATATGAATGCGAGTACAGAAGAGCAACCAAGCAGTTCTTTAGATGGCTTAAAGTGGGGCATCATTGTCTTATTATTAGCAGCAGCTATTGGTGGTAACTATTATTTTGGTCAAGAATCAGTTTTATTACGTGCTATTGGCGTAGTGGTAGCTGTTGGTGTTGCAGGTTTAATTGCTATGCAAACACTAAAAGGCCGTAATGCGGTTTCTTTTGCAAAAGAGTCACGCACAGAAGTACGTAAAGTTGTTTGGCCTACACGCCAAGAAGCAATTCAAACAACGGGTATCGTATTAGTAGTAACATTATTAATGTCATTACTACTTTGGGGCTTAGATTCAGTTTTATTTTGGTTGGTTGGCTTAGTTACAGGTATGAAGGTACTATAATATGTCTGAAGAAAATATCTCAGAAAATGCATCACCAGAAGGTGAAGAAGCTCATGAAGAGAAGCAGGTTAATCAAAACCCGAAATTAAGATGGTACGTAGTACAAGCATTTTCAGGTTATGAAGGCCGTGTACAAAAAACTTTAATCGAACATATTGAAATTCACAGCTTACAAGAAAAGTTTGGTGAAATTTTAGTACCAACGGAAGAAGTTGTTGAAATGCGTGCAGGACAAAAGCGTAAAAGTGCTCGTAAATTCTTCCCAGGTTATGTACTAGTACAAATGGAAATGGATGAAGAGTCTTGGCACTTAGTTAAAAGTGTACCACGTGTACTTGGTTTTATTGGCGGCACTAGTGACCGTCCTGCGCCTATTACTCAAAAAGAAGCGGATCGTATTTTACAGCGCTTAGTTGACACTGATAAGCCTAAACCTAAAACGTTATTTGAACCAGGTGAAGTTGTCCGTGTTATTGATGGTCCATTCGCCGACTTTAACGGTGTGGTTGAAGAGCTAGATTACGAGAAAAACCGTATCAAAGTATCGGTACTTATTTTTGGTCGTTCTACGCCAGTTGACCTTGAATTTGGTCAGGTTGAAAAAGGTAGTTAATTCGACCCAATATTCTCCGTAAAAGCACAAATCATAAAAACCAAAGCATTGTCTTTGGTTTTTTTATGCACAGTTATCGGTGAGAGTTAAAAAGTACTTGAAACAAAATGACTGATTAATATATAATCCGCTGCCGCGTTTTTTTAGTGCGGTCTGAGTTAGGTATAGTTGGATGAAAATTTTGACAAAAACTTAACTTTGTAAACAGGGAAGCGAAAACTGCTCCGGCAGCAAATAGCGTTAACTACCCACAATAAAGGTATTTTAAAATGGCTAAAAAAGTCCAAGCTTTAATCAAGCTACAAGTAGCTGCTGGTGCAGCTAACCCGTCACCACCAGTTGGTCCAGCTCTTGGTCAACACGGTGTTAACATCATGGAATTCTGTAAAGCGTTTAACGCCAAAACAGATTCAATCGAAAAAGGCGCTCCAGTTCCAGTAGTTATTACTGTATACAACGATCGTTCTTTCACTTTCGAAACAAAAACACCACCTGCTTCATTCTTATTGAAAAAAGCGGCTGGCGTAAAAAGCGGCTCTGGTCGTCCTAACACTGAAAAAGTTGGTACTGTAACTACAGCACAACTTGAAGAAATCGTTAAGACAAAAGAACCTGATCTAACTGCTGGTTCTATGGAAGCTGCAGTGCGTACCATTGCGGGTTCTGCTCGTTCAATGGGTTTAGTGGTAGAGGACTAATCAATGACTAAATTAACAAAACGCGCTCGTCTTATCCGTGAAAAAGTAGACGTAACAAAAGAATATGATATCAGTGAAGCAGTTTCTTTATTAAAAGAATTTGCTACTGCAAACTTCCGTGAAAGCGTAGATGTTGCAGTAAACCTTGGTATCGATGCTCGTAAATCTGATCAAAACGTACGTGGCGCAGCAGTATTACCAAATGGTACTGGTCGTGAAGTACGTGTTGCAGTATTTACACAAGGTGCAAACGCAGAGAAAGCTACAGAAGCTGGTGCTGATGTAGTAGGTATGGAAGATTTAGCTGAACAAGTTAAATCTGGCGAGATGAACTTTGATGTTGTAATCGCTTCTCCAGACGCTATGCGTGTTGTTGGTCAACTAGGTCAAATCTTAGGCCCACGTGGTTTAATGCCTAACCCTAAAGTTGGCACTGTAACTCCTGACGTTGCTGGCGCGGTTAAAAACGCTAAGTCTGGTCAAGTACGTTACCGCAATGACAAAAACGGTATCATCCATACTACTATTGGTAAGGCTGATTTCGAACCTGCACAATTGCAAGCAAACTTAGAATTTTTGCTAGAAGCGCTTAAAAAAGCAAAACCAGCAAATGCTAAAGGTCAATATATTCAGAAAGTATCACTTTCTACTACAATGGGTGCCGGCGTAGCCGTTAACCAAGCAAGCTTAACTCAAGCTTAGTAGTTATATAGATGAGTTTTCTGCTTGCAATGGCAAGTGTTAAATCTCATCTATTTAATAGTTAGTAAATTACTAATTATTGAACCTTTACAAGGGCGAAATTATAACCTATAATTTCGCCCCTTAAATTTTGGTAGGAGTTGTCAGTTTTTTGTCTTTTGACAATAAATTAACAACCCCCGTCCAAGACCGTAGGTGCAAATGAAAGTACGCAGTTTAAAGTAAAGAAATTCAAACCTTCTGTACTGATAATTGATTACGATTTGCTTAATTTCCTACGTAGATGGTGATTACCCAGTATTTCCTAAATTCTGGTCCTCGCCGTAATGGCCTAGAACACAATTATGTATTCTAGGGATTGTAAATACCGGTACTGTTATAAGTCCGGTTTGAACCAGGAGTAAAGCCAATGGCTATCAATCTTGATGACAAAAAAGCAATTGTTGCTGAAGTTCAAGAAGCTGCCGCTGGCGCTCAATCAGCTGTAGTCGCGGATGCCCGCGGTGTTACAGTTGAAGCAATTACTGTATTGCGTAAGCAAGCACGTGAAAATGGCGTATGGATGAAAGTTGTCCGTAACACATTAGCACGTCGTGCAGTAGCTGGTACGGAATTTGAGTGTGTTAATGACACATTTAAAGGCCCTACTTTAATTGCATTTTCAAACGAACATCCAGGTGCTGCTGCACGTTTATTCACTGACTTCGCTAAAACTAACGAAGACTTTGAATTAAAAGCAGCTGCATTTGAAGGTAATGTTGTAGACGTAAACATGTTAGCTAAGCTACCAACTTACGACGAAGCTATTGCCCGTTTAATGAGCGCTATGAAAGAAGCATCTGCCGGCAAATTATGCCGTACGATTGCTGCAGTTCGCGACCAGAAAGAACAAGAAGCGGCTTAATTTTTACTATTTATTTAGTAAGGTTAAACACTCTTTTTGTATTAATAGTTATTCAAACAGCACTTTATGTTTTTAATAAGTTAAAACAAAGGCTGTTTCTTAAAAACAGGAAATTTTATAATGTCTATTTCTAAAGACGATATCCTAAATGCTATTGCTGAAATGTCAGTAATGGACGTAGTTGAATTAATCGAAGCAATGGAAGAGAAGTTCGGCGTATCTGCTGCTGCTGCTGTTGCTGTTGCTGGCGGTGACGCTGGTGGTGCTGCTGAAGAGCAAACTGAATTCGACGTAATCTTAACAGGTTTCGGTGAGAAGAAAGTTGCAGTTATCAAAGCAGTTCGTGGCGCAACAGGTCTTGGCTTAAAAGAAGCTAAAGATTTAGTTGAATCAGCTCCTAAAGCACTTAAAGAAGGTGTTGATAAGGCTGAAGCTGAAGAACTTAAGAAAGCTCTTGAAGAAGCTGGTGCTTCTGTTGAGATCAAATAATCTGTTTTTAAACAGATTGTTTGCCTGAAAAGGCAATGGCTGGTGATTTAAACGTCACCGGCCTTTTTGCGCTTTTTTTGATAGAAAAATTTGTATTTTTTTATCTAAAAACAGTGCATTATTTAGTGTTGAGTAATTTTGATGAATTACTCTGTAATGTTTAGACGTAAATATTACAGCAATACCCTGTCTAGTTGGATGTATATTCACTAGGCAGATTTGGCCAAAACCAGCAAGCTGAGGAACCCCATGGCTTACTCATACTTTGAGAAAAAGCGAATTAGAAAGGACTTTGGTAAAAGTGCACAAGTAATGGAATATCCATTCTTGTTGTCCATTCAACTCGATTCTTTCCGCAAGTTTATTGATATTGATCCAACAGGTGAAACCGGTCTAGAGGCTGCTTTCCGTTCTATTTTCCCAATTAAAGCTTATTCAGGTAGCTCAGAATTACAATATGTAAGCTATCGTTTAGGTGAACCGTTATTTGATGTGAAAGAATGTCAAATACGTGGTGTTACTTATTCAGCACCATTACGCGTTAAATTACGCTTAGTGGTATACGATAAAGAAGCTCCGGCAGGTACTGTAAAAGATATCAAAGAGCAAGAAGTGTACATGGGTGAAATCCCGTTGATGACAGATAACGGTACTTTTGTAATTAATGGTACTGAGCGTGTTATCGTTTCACAATTACACCGTTCTCCTGGTGTATTCTTTGATCACGATAAAGGCAAAACGCATTCATCGGGTAAAGTATTATATAACGCACGTGTTATTCCTTACCGTGGTTCTTGGTTAGATTTTGAATTCGATCCAAAAGATAACTTATTTGTACGTATTGATAGACGCCGTAAATTACCTGCGTCAATTATGCTACGTGCACTAGAATATTCTACTGAAGAAATTTTAGATCTTTTCTATGACACAACTGAGTTTGCTATTAAAGGCGACAAGTTAGTGATGGATTTGATCCCTGAACGTCTTCGTGGTGATACTGCTACTTTTGATATTAGTATCAAAAAAGGTGAAGTGTTAGTTGAATCTGGACGTCGTATTACTGCACGTCATATTCGCGCTTTAACTAAAGCAAACATTGATAAGCTAGAAGTACCAGCAGAATATATTGTTGGTAAAGTATTATCAAAAGCTTATATCGATAAATCTACAGGTGAAGTCATTGCTGAAGCCAATGCTGAAATCACTTTAGAATTATTAGCTGAGCTTAGCCAAGCAGGTCATAAAACGCTTTCTACTTTATATATGAACGAATTTGATGTTGGTTCATATATGTCAGACACATTACGTGTAGACAATTCAACTAACCGTCTTGAAGCGCTAGTTGAAATTTACCGTATGATGCGTCCTGGTGAGCCACCAACGAAAGATGCAGCTGAAACTTTATTTGGCAATTTATTCTTTGCCTCTGAACGTTATGATTTATCAACTGTTGGTCGTATGAAGTTTAACCGACGTGTTGGTAATGAAGACGGTACAGCTGAAGATACTGGTTCAGGCGTATTATCAAATGACGATATCATTTCTGTAATGAAAACCTTAATCGACATTCGTGACGGTAAAGGCGAAGTTGATGATATTGACCATTTAGGTAACCGTCGTATTCGCTCTGTAGGCGAAATGGCAGAAAACCAGTTCCGTGTAGGTTTAGTTCGTGTAGAACGTGCTGTACGTGAACGTTTAAGTCTTGGTGATTTAGACGCGGTAATGCCACAAGATTTAATCAATGCGAAACCAATTTCTGCGGCAGTGAAAGAGTTCTTTGGCTCTTCACAATTGTCTCAGTTTATGGATCAAAACAACCCATTATCAGAAGTGACGCATAAACGTCGTATTTCTGCTTTAGGGCCGGGTGGTTTAACCCGTGAACGTGCTGGTTTTGAAGTGCGTGATGTACATCCAACGCATTACGGTCGTGTTTGTCCTATCGAAACGCCAGAGGGACCAAACATTGGTTTGATCAACTCGCTTTCATGTTACGCACGTACTAATGATTATGGTTTCCTTGAAACGCCATATCGTAAAGTTGTCGATGGTTTAGTTACTGATGAAATTGATTACTTATCAGCAATTGAAGAAGGTAACTTTGTTATCGCTCAGGCAAATGCTGAACGTGACGAAAACAAAAAATTAACACAGGACTTAGTGAACTGTCGTTATAAAAATGAATTCACGTTGAAATCATCAGCTGAAGTTCAGTATATGGATGTGTCACCACAACAGATTATTTCAGTTGCGGCATCACTTATCCCGTTCCTAGAACACGATGATGCTAACCGTGCCTTGATGGGCTCGAACATGCAACGTCAAGCAGTACCTACCTTGAAAGTGGATAAGCCACTTGTTGGTACCGGTATGGAAAAAGTTGTTGCCGTTGATTCAGGTGTAACAGCTGTTGCCAAACGTGGTGGTGTTGTGACTTATGTAGATGCGTCACGCATCGTTGTTAAAGTTAATGAAAATGAAATGCACGCTGGTGAAGCGGGTATTGATATTTATAATTTAACTAAATACACACGTTCTAACCAAAATACTTGTATTAACCAGCGTCCAGTATGTCGTTTAGGTGAGCCAGTAGTACGCGGTGACGTATTAGCTGATGGTCCATCAACCGATATGGGTGAATTAGCGCTTGGTCAGAACATGCGTATTGCTTTCATGCCTTGGAATGGTTACAACTTTGAAGATTCAATGTTGTTATCTGAACGCGTTGCGATGGAAGACAGATTTACTACTATTCATATCCAAGAGCTTACTTGTATCGCTCGTGATACTAAGCTTGGTAGTGAAGAAATTACTGCCGATATTCCAAATGTAGGCGAGTCAGCATTATCTAAATTAGATGAAGCTGGTGTTGTTTATATTGGTGCTGAAGTTAATGGTGGTGACATCTTAGTGGGTAAAGTTACTCCTAAAGGTGAAACACAGTTAACGCCAGAAGAGAAACTTCTCCGTGCAATCTTTGGTGAAAAAGCCGCTGATGTTAAAGACAGCTCTTTGCGTGTTCCTAACTCAGTTAAAGGTACTATCATCGATGTTCAAATCTTCACCCGTGATGGTGTTGAAAAAGATGCACGTGCAGTAGAAATTGAAGAATTGCAACTTAAAGAAGTTAAGAAAGATCTTGGCGATGAATTGAGTATTCTAGAAGATGGTATTTTTGCTCGTACTAAGAAGCTATTACTATCTGCTGGTTTAAATGAAGCTGACTTAACTGGTATGTCTCGTGATAAGTGGTTAACTCAAAACTTATCAGACGAAGCACAACAAGCTGAATTAGAGCAAATTGCTGAGCAATACGACAATATTAAAGAAGACTTTGATAAGAAGTATGAAGTTAAGCGTCGTAAGATCACTCAAGGTGATGATTTGGCACCAGGTGTACTTAAAATTGTTAAAGTATACTTAGCTGTTAAACGTCGCATTCAGCCAGGTGATAAAATGGCTGGTCGTCATGGTAACAAAGGTGTTATTTCAAACGTAGTACCTGTTGAAGATATGCCATACGATGAGCACGGTGTACCAGTTGATATCGTATTGAACCCATTAGGTGTTCCATCACGTATGAACATTGGTCAAATCTTAGAAACTCATTTAGGTATGGCATGTCGCGGTATCGGTGAGAAGATTAACCGTATGCTAGAAGCGCAACAAGAAATTCATAAACTACGTAACTTCATTCAAGAAGTTTACAATGTAGGTGAGTCTCGCCAAGTTGTTGATGTTGCTAGTTTCTCTGACGAAGAAGTGATGCGTCTTGCGGGTAACTTGCGTGCAGGTTTACCAATTGCAACACCAGCATTTGATGGTGCAGCTGAGAAAGAAATAAAAGAGTTGTTTAGCCTTGCAGATATGCCTCAAAGCGGTCAGTTTACTTTAACTGATGGTCGTACAGGTCGTGAGTTTGAACGTCCAGTAACGGTAGGTTACATGTATATGTTAAAACTAAACCATTTAGTTGATGATAAAATGCATGCTCGTTCTACTGGTTCTTATAGCTTAGTTACACAGCAACCACTTGGCGGTAAAGCGCAATTTGGTGGTCAGCGTTTCGGTGAGATGGAAGTATGGGCACTTGAAGCTTATGGTGCTGCTTACACATTACAAGAAATGCTTACGGTTAAGTCAGATGACGTTGCTGGTCGTACTAAGATGTATAAAAACTTAGTAGACGGTGATCACCGTATGGAACCAGGTATTCCAGAGTCATTCAACGTATTGTTGAAAGAAATTCGTTCACTCGGTATCAATATCGAATTGGATGAAGACTAGGTTTTACCCATAGCTCGCTGAGCATAATCAGTATGGGAAGAAGGCAGTTACTTGCCTTCTTCTAAAGATTTAACTCCGACAGGAGAAGAGTGTGAAAGATTTACTTAAGTTTCTTAAGCAACAAAATCAAACAGAAGAGTTCGATGGTATTCGCATCGGTTTAGCATCACCTGATTTGATCCGTTCATGGTCATATGGTGAAGTTAAAAAGCCAGAAACCATTAACTATCGTACTTTTAAGCCAGAGCGTGACGGATTATTCTGTGCACGTATTTTCGGCCCAGTAAAAGATTACGAATGTCTATGTGGCAAATACAAGCGCTTAAAGCATCGCGGTGTTATCTGTGAAAAATGTGGCGTTGAAGTAACGTTAACTAAAGTTCGTCGTGACCGTATGGGTCATATTGAGCTAGCTAGCCCAGTTGCACATATCTGGTTCTTAAAATCATTACCATCACGTATTGGTTTATTACTTGATATGACATTACGTGACATTGAACGCGTACTTTATTTTGAATCTTATGTTGTTACCGAACCGGGTATGACAACATTAGAGAAAAGCCAGATCCTAACGGAAGAAGAATATCTTGATGCGTTAGAAGAGCATGGTGATGAATTCGACGCGTTAATGGGTGCTGAAGCTGTATTAGCATTGTTACAGCAAATCGACTTAGATGGCGAAGTTGCGCAGATGCGTGAAGAATTACCTGAAATCGGTAGTGAAACAAAGCGTAAGAAAATCACCAAGCGTTTAAAATTGATGGAAGCATTCGCTGCTTCAGGCAACAAGCCTGAGTGGATGATTATGAATGTTTTACCAATTTTACCGCCAGATTTGCGTCCGTTAGTACCACTAGATGGTGGTCGTTTTGCGACTTCAGATCTAAACGATTTATACCGTCGTGTAATTAACCGTAACAATCGTTTGAAGCGTCTTTTAGACCTAGTAGCACCAGATATTATCGTACGTAACGAAAAGCGTATGTTACAAGAATCTGTTGATGCCTTATTAGATAATGGTCGTCGTGGTCGAGCTATTACTGGTTCTAACAAACGTCCTTTAAAATCTCTTGCCGATATGATCAAAGGTAAGCAAGGTCGTTTCCGTCAGAACTTACTTGGTAAGCGTGTTGATTACTCAGGTCGTTCTGTAATCACCGTTGGTCCAACATTGAAATTACACCAATGTGGTCTACCTAAGAAAATGGCATTGGAACTATTCAAACCATTTATTTACGGTGTATTAGAACGTCGTGGTTTAGCGACTACAATTAAAGCTGCTAAGAAATTAGTAGAACGTGAAGGCGCAGAAGTTTGGGATGTACTTGATGAAGTAATCCGCGAACATCCGGTAATGCTTAACCGTGCACCAACATTGCATAGATTAGGTATCCAAGCGTTTGAACCTGTATTAATTGAAGGTAAAGCAATTCACCTTCACCCGTTAGTTTGTGCGGCATACAATGCCGATTTCGATGGTGACCAAATGGCGGTACATGTACCGTTGACTATCGAAGCACAAATGGAAGCACGTACGTTGATGATGTCAACTAACAACGTATTAGCTCCTGCAAACGGTGAACCAATTATCGTACCATCACAAGATGTTGTATTAGGTCTATATTACCTAACGCGTGATTGTGTGAATGGTTTAGGTGAAGGCATGGTATTTGTTGATACCAAAGAAGCCGAAAAAGCCTACCGTACTGGTGCCGCAGAGCTTCATGCACGTGTTAAAATTCGAATTACTGAGCATATTAAAAATGCAGATGGTGAATTCGAAGAAGTAACTACATTGCGTGATACCACTGTTGGGCGTGCTATCTTATGGCAAGTATGTCCGAAAGGATTACCATACGATGTTATTGATCAACCTTTAGCTAAGAAAGCTATTTCTAAATTGATTAACCATGCATATCGTAACCTAGGTTTAAAAGATACCGTAATCTTTGCTGACCACATTATGTATACAGGTTTCCATTACGCAATGGTAGCTGGTGCTTCTGTTGGTATTGACGATATGGTTATCCCTGATGCTAAGTACACTATCATTGAAGAATCAGAAGCTGAAGTTGCTGAGATTCAAGCACAGTTTGACCAAGGTCTAGTAACTGCTGGTGAGAAATACAACAAAGTAATCGATATTTGGTCGTCTGCGAACGAAAAAGTATCTAAAGCTATGATGGATAACTTATCAAAAGAACAAATTAAGAACCGTGATGGTGAGATGGAAGAGCAAGACTCATTCAACTCTATCTTTATGATGGCTGACTCAGGTGCTCGTGGTAGTGCCGCTCAGATTCGTCAGTTAGCGGGTATGCGTGGCTTGATGGCTAAACCAGATGGTTCAATCATCGAAACACCAATTACGGCTAACTTCCGTGAAGGTCTTAACGTATTACAATACTTCATCTCAACTCATGGTGCTCGTAAAGGTCTAGCTGATACGGCATTGAAAACGGCTAACTCGGGTTACTTAACTCGTCGTTTAGTTGATGTTGCCCAAGATTTAGTGGTAACAGAGCATGACTGTGGCACTGAAGATGGCTTATTAATGACACCGTTAATTGAAGGTGGTGATGTTGTTGAACCACTTCGTGAGCGTGTATTAGGTCGTGTTGTTTGTGATGATGTATTAATTCCAGGTACTGAAGAAGTGTTACTTCCTCGTAATACCTTAATTGATGAAGCACTTTGTGATGTTATTGAAGCTAACTCAGTAGATCAAATTAAAGTGCGTTCAATCATTACCTGTCAAACTGATTTTGGTATCTGTGCCCACTGTTATGGTCGTGATTTGGCTCGTGGTCATATGATCAACCAAGGTGAAGCAATTGGTGTTGTAGCAGCACAATCAATTGGTGAACCAGGTACACAGTTAACGATGCGTACGTTCCATATTGGTGGTGCCGCTTCTCGTGCATCAGCAGAGAACAGTGTACAAGTTAATAACTCAGGTACGTTGAAATTACAAAACGCTAAGTTTGTAACTAACTCTGATAAGCATATCGTTATCACTTCTCGTTCATCAGAGCTTACTGTTATTGATGAAATGGGCCGTGTAACAGAAAACTACAAAGTACCATACGGTGCTGTACTTTCTAAAAACGATGGCGAAGCAGTAAGTGCTGGCGATACTATCGCTAATTGGGATCCGCATACGCATCCAATTATTACCGAAGTAAAAGGTAAAGCACAATTTGTTGATTTAGTTGATGGCGTAACCATGGTTCGTCAAACTGATGAATTAACAGGTTTATCAAGCATCGTAATTACTGAGGCAGCACAGCGTAGTGCCTCTGGTAAAGAAATGCGTCCGGCTCTAAAGTTAGTTGATGCCAAAGGCAAAGATGTAATGATTGCTGGTACTGATATCCCGGCACTTTATTATCTACCAGGTAACGCGATTGTGAACCTTGAAGATGGTGCTGATGTAAACATCGGTGACGCTTTAGCTCGTATACCACAAGAGAGTTCAAAAACTCGTGATATTACCGGTGGTCTTCCTCGTGTTGCTGATTTGTTTGAAGCACGTAAGCCTAAACTACCAGCTATTCTTGCTGAGAAGACTGGTATTATCGGTTTCGGTAAAGAAACTAAAGGTAAAGTTCGCTTATTGATCACTCAACCTAGCGGTGAAGTGTATGAAGAGATGATTCCTAAAACACGTCAATTAAATGTGTTTGAAGGTGAATCAGTGGCAAAAGGTGAAGTTATCGCCGATGGTCCAGAATCTCCACATGATATTCTTCGTTTACGTGGTGTTGCACCAGTTGCAAACTACATTGTTAATGAAGTACAAGAAGTTTACCGCTTACAGGGTGTTAAGATTAACGATAAGCACATTGAAGTTATCGTTCGTCAAATGATCCGTAAGTGTGAAATTCTTGATGCAGGTGACAGTGATTTCCTTAAAGGTGAACAAGTAGAAGTGGCTCGTGTGAATATCTCGAATCGTGAACTTGAAGCCGAAGGTAAGCAACCGGCAGAATATGAAATGCAAATGATGGGTATTACTAAAGCATCATTAGCAACAGAATCATTTATTTCTGCAGCGTCTTTCCAAGAAACAACTCGTGTACTTACTGAAGCAGCTGTTGCTGGTAAGAAAGACGGATTACGTGGCTTGAAAGAGAACGTTATCGTTGGTCGCTTAATCCCAGCTGGTACAGGTTACGCGTATCATCAGGAGCGTGCAAAAGCTAAAGCTGCTTTTAATGCTCATGAAGATACTACAGTTTCAGCCGATGAAGCTGAACAGGCACTAGCTGATGCATTAAGTGCAGATCTAGGTTCTGATAGCGAGTAACTGCTATATTGTTTAAACCCTTTAATGGGTAAGTAAACAAAATAAAAACCGTACTCTGAAAAGAGTGCGGTTTTTTTATGGGGTTTTACTGCTCAATAAGCATGAATAACTTGACAGCAAAACCATTGACCTATAGAATTTCGCGACCTTATATTCTGTGCCTAGTAGATACGGATTTTTAAGGGACGATTTTTTACGTTTATAAGTGGGTAATTTGGCAAACTTAGTCATATAAAGTTACTCAATGTTTTAACTAATCAGGAGCTATAATGGCAACTATTAACCAACTAGTACGTAAACCACGTGTTAGACAAGTAACTAAAAGTAACGTTCCAGCGTTACAAGCTTGTCCACAACGTCGTGGCGTATGTACTCGTGTGTATACAACTACACCAAAAAAACCTAACTCAGCACTACGTAAAGTTGCTCGTGTTCGTTTAACTAACGGCTACGAAGTTACTTCATACATCGGTGGTGAAGGTCACAACTTACAAGAGCATAGCGTGATTTTAATCCGTGGTGGTCGTGTTAAAGATTTACCAGGTGTGCGTTATCACACCGTTCGTGGCGCACTAGATTGTTCTGGTGTAAGCGATAGAAGACAAGGCCGTTCTAAGTACGGTGCTAAACGACCTAAATCTTAAGATTTCCAACTCCAGCTTAGTTAACTAAGCAGAGTGAAGAAACGTTAAGTAAGGCCAAATTAACAAATTTTTAAAATTTATATATTTTGGGTAAAACCTGAATAACACGGAGAATTAAGATGCCAAGAAGACGCGTCGTAGGGCAACGTAAAATATTGCCAGATCCTAAGTTCCATAACGAACTTTTAGCAAAATTCATCAACATCCTTATGGTTGATGGTAAGAAATCTACTGCCGAAAAAATTGTTTACGGTGCACTAGATATTTTAGCTGAAAAACAATCTGAGAAAGAACATTTAGAGCTTTTCGAAATTGCTTTAGATAACATCCGCCCATCTGTCGAAGTTAAATCTCGTCGTGTTGGTGGTTCTACTTACCAGGTTCCAGTTGAAGTACGTCCAGTACGTCGTAATGCACTAGCCATGCGTTGGTTAGTTGAAGCAGCTCGTAAACGTGGTGAAAAATCAATGGCTCAGCGCCTAGCTAACGAAATGTTAGATGCGTCTGACAGCAAAGGTTCAGCGGTTAAGAAACGTGAAGACGTTCACCGTATGGCTGAAGCTAACAAAGCGTTCGCTCACTACCGCTGGTAATCTAGCAGTATTGTTTGAATGTATAGCCTGATTTAAGGCATATGTCTTAAAATAGGCACATGGCTAGCAAGAGTTTCTCTTGCTAGCCATACTTGTTTTATAAAGAAGTGATTTAACAGTTACATTAAATAAATTTTTAACTAACATTTACAGTAAATTTACTTAATATAATTGAAACTTAATCTATGTAAGTATGTTACATAAAGATAATGTTTAAGAGGAATTCAAATTGGCCCGTACTACCCCTATAGAGCGCTACCGTAATATTGGTATCTGTGCGCATGTAGATGCTGGTAAAACCACGACGACAGAACGTGTATTATTCTACACCGGTCTTTCTCATAAGATTGGTGAAGTGCACGATGGCGCCGCAACCATGGATTGGATGGAACAAGAGCAGGAGCGAGGTATTACTATTACTTCGGCAGCAACGACTTGTTTCTGGAAAGGAATGGAAGGCCAATTCGACGATCACCGAATAAATATCATTGATACTCCCGGCCATGTTGATTTTACTATCGAAGTAGAGCGCTCATTACGCGTACTTGATGGTGCAGTTTTAGTGCTATGTGCTTCATCAGGCGTACAGCCGCAAACTGAAACCGTGTGGCGTCAAATGGAAAAGTATGCTGTACCTCGCATGGTTTTTGTTAATAAAATGGATCGAGCGGGTGCCAACTTTTTATCGGTTGTAGAACAATTAAAAGATAGATTAGGTGCTAATGCCGTACCTATGCATTTAGCTATAGGCGCTGAAGAAGAATTTAAAGGCGTTGTTGATCTTGTAAAGATGAAAGCTATTAACTGGTCTGAAGAAGATCAAGGTATGACTTTCACTTATGATGACATTCCTGCAGATATGCTTGATTTGGCTGAAGAGTGGCATGAGAACTTGGTTTCTGAAGCGGCTGAAGCCAATGACGAGTTAATGGATAAATACCTTGAAGAAGGTGAGTTAACTGAAGCTGAAATCAAAGCAGGATTACGTGCTCGAACACTAGCCAATGAAATCATCTTGTGTAGTTGTGGCTCAGCGTTTAAAAATAAAGGAGTACAAGCTGTACTTGATGCCGTTGTTGAATACTTACCTTCTCCAACAGAAGTTGCAGCAATTACAGGTATTAATGACGACAAAGATGAAACGGAAGGCTCTCGTCCTGCAGATGATGAAGCGCCGTTTGCAGCACTTGCATTTAAAATAGCAACAGACCCGTTTGTTGGTACTTTAACCTTCTTCCGTGTATATTCCGGTGTCGTGAAAACAGGCGATAGTGTCTATAATCCAGTAAAAGGTAAGAAAGAACGTTTTGGTCGTATCGTGCAAATGCACGCTAATGACAGACAAGAAATTAAAGAAGTCCGAGCTGGAGATATTGCTGCGGCAATTGGCCTAAAAGAAGTCACTACAGGTGATACACTTTGTGATGCTAATAAAGTTATTACCTTAGAGCGCATGGAATTCCCTGAGCCGGTAATATCAGTTGCGGTTGAACCTAGAACCATTGCAGCCCAAGAAAAAATGGGCATTGCTTTAGGGAAACTAGCAGCAGAAGATCCTTCATTTAGAGTTCACACTGATGATGAAACTGGACAAACCATCATCTCTGGTATGGGTGAGCTACACTTAGATATTCTCGTTGAGCGAATGAAGCGTGAATTCGGCGTTGAATGTAATGTTGGTAACCCACAAGTTTCATATCGTGAGACGATACGCAAGAGCGTTGAAGTGGAAGGTAAATTTGTACGTCAATCAGGCGGTAAAGGTCAATATGGCCACGTATGGTTGAAAATGGAGCCTTTAGAAGAAGGTTCGGGTTTTGAGTTTGTTAACGAAATTGTTGGCGGCACAGTACCAAAAGAATATATTCCTGCAGTAGAGAAAGGCTGTAAAGAGCAAATGGAAAGTGGCGTTTTAGCTGGCTTCCCATTACTAGACATAAAAGTCACACTCTTTGATGGCTCTTTCCATGATGTTGACTCAAATGAGATGGCATTTAAAGTGGCTGCTTCAATTGGCTTTAAAAATGGTGCGCTTGAAGCAGATCCTGTTATATTAGAGCCAATGATGAAAGTCGAAGTTTCTACACCAGAAGCCAATATGGGTGACGTTGTTGGAGACTTAAATCGTCGACGCGGTTTAATCGACGGTATGGATGAAGGTCCAGCAGGTTTGAAAATTGTAAATGCATTGGTACCCTTAGCCGAAATGTTTGGTTATGCTACCGACTTGCGTAGTGCTACACAAGGCCGTGCATCTTACTCTATGGAGTTTCAGCAGTATAATGAAGCACCGAAATTGGTAGCACAAAAAATTATGGAAACTCGTTAGAGCAACATAAATATTTACAACAAGCGCGGTCGTTTTGACTGTTGCTTTTATTTTTTATAGCAAAATAAACTTTAAGGTAATTGAAAAATGGCTAAAGAAAAATTTGAACGTACGAAACCACATGTAAACGTTGGTACAATCGGACACGTTGATCACGGTAAAACAACATTAACAGCCGCTATCTCTGCGGTATTAACTAAAGTTCACGGTGGTGAAGTTAAAGATTTTTCACAAATCGATAATGCACCAGAAGAGCGTGATCGTGGTATTACAATCAACACTTCTCACATTGAGTATGATACAGCTTCACGTCACTACGCACACGTAGATTGTCCAGGCCATGCTGATTACATCAAAAACATGATCACTGGTGCTGCTCAAATGGATGGCGCTATCTTAGTAGTTGCTGCTACAGATGGTCCAATGCCACAAACACGTGAGCACATCTTATTGTCTCGCCAAGTTGGTGTTCCATTCATTATCGTTTTCATGAACAAATGTGACATGGTTGACGATGAAGAATTACTAGAATTAGTAGAAATGGAAGTTCGTGAACTTCTTAGCGAATATGAATTCCCAGGTGATGATTTACCAATCATCCAAGGCTCAGCATTAGGCGCACTTAACGGTGAAGCTCAATGGGAAGAGAAAGTAATTGAATTAGCAGACGCATTAGATTCATACATTCCAGAGCCAGAGCGTGCAATCGACGGTGCATTCATCATGCCTATCGAAGATGTATTCTCAATTTCAGGTCGTGGTACAGTTGTAACAGGTCGTGTAGAGCGCGGTATCATCAAAGTTGGTGAAGAAGTAGAAGTTGTTGGTATCCGTGATACTCAAAAATCAACTTGTACAGGTGTTGAAATGTTCCGTAAGCTTCTTGACGAAGGTCGTGCTGGTGAGAACTGTGGTGTTCTTCTACGTGGTCTTAAGCGTGAAGACGTAGAGCGTGGTCAAGTACTATGTGCTCCAGGTTCAATTTCTCCTCACACTAAGTTTGAGTCAGAAGTATATGTACTAAGTAAAGATGAAGGTGGTCGTCATACTCCATTCTTCAAAGGATACCGTCCACAGTTTTACTTCCGTACAACAGATATCACAGGTGCTGTAGAGCTTCCTGAAGGTGTTGAAATGGTAATGCCAGGCGACAACTTAAAGTTTGTTGTTGAGCTTATCAACCCAGTAGCGATGGACGAAGGTTTACGCTTCGCGATTCGTGAAGGTGGTCGTACTGTAGGTGCTGGTGTTGTATCTAAAATTATCGACTAATTGATGAATAGTTTGCGCTAGAGTTTGTGTCAGCTTCATTGGAAGTACTCATTGACTAACGTCAACTCCATGCTTCCGCTTTGCTGACCCTGCATCTAGCATCAAATTAGTCTATCAATAGATAAATAAAAGCCGCGTTCTTGAAAAAGAAGCGGCTTTTTTGTAGGCGGGAATTTATTCGCGCATGTAACAATATATTTGTATTAATTCATAAATTTGAATTCATATATTTAATAAAGCTTGTGGTTATTTATGTCTTGGCAACCAACACTCCCTTGGAAAAGTGCTCAAAAACGTGCGGAAATATTGTCTAAAATTAGACAGTTCTTTGCTGCTCGAAATGTTATTGAAGTTGAAACACCTGCTTTATCACTTGGTACAGTAACTGATGTTCATTTAGATGGACTTAGTTGTCGATATAACTTTTTGGCGGATTCTAATACTAGTCAAGCTGTCGAACTGTATTTACAAACCTCGCCCGAATTTCATATGAAGCGTTTATTAGCTTCAGGCTATGGTTGTATTTATCAGATAGCAAAAGCTTTTCGACATGAAGAGGCGGGGAGGTATCACAACCCTGAGTTTACTATGCTTGAATGGTATCGATTAGGTTTTGATCATTTTGATTTGATGAAAGAAGTTGAAGAGTTGTTAATCTTGGTATTGGATTGCTCAAAACCCATCCAAATCAGCTATCAGAATATTTTTCTGCAACAGCTTAAACTCGATCCACTGACAGCAACCAAGAAAGAGCTTTTAGCGGTTATCAGTAATCACGATAAAAAGAGTGATTGGCTGGAATCTGAAGATGATACTGATATTTTATTACAATTTATATTTAGTGAGATCATAGAAACTAAAATTGGCATTAATGAGCCATGTTTTGTTTATAATTTTCCAAAATCACAAGCGTCATTAGCAAAAAACTGTCAAAAGGATGCACGAGTCGCCCATCGATTTGAGTGTTATTATCGTGGTATTGAACTGGTGAACGGCTTTAATGAGCTGACTGATGTAAATATACAAATTAAACGTTTTCAGGAAGATAATTTAAAAAGAATTGCTTTAGGTTTGCCTGAAAAAATGATGGATGAAAATTTTTTAGGAGCATTAAGTTCAGGACTTCCCGAATGCTCAGGTGTTGCTTTAGGAATAGATCGTCTAGTGATGCTAGCGCTTAATGTGAGCCATATAGATAATGTTATTAGTTTTCCTATCGAAAGGGCGTAAACTTGAAAATTTATATCACTTTTACTAATGTTATATTGTATCAATTGTGATATTATCTCAGTCAGTATTTGACCGTAAGTTAAAAACTAATCTCCTTATCGTTTCACTTGAAAGAATATTAAAACACCATGCTCGATAGAATAGGTATTACAGCAACATCACTCTGTGCATTACATTGTATTTTGCTACCCATCTTGTTACCTATTTTACCCCTAATGGGTCTTAGCTTTTTAGCCGATCACACATGGGAACATATCTTTTTAATGATGACCGCTGTGCTCGGAACTGTCGCACTATTTTCAGGCTTTAAACGATACCATAAGCGCCTATACCCGTTTTATTTACTTTACTTAGGTGTTGCGCTTTATTGGATTAAACATGACTTTTCACAAGCTGTAGAAATGTATTTTATTATTGGTGGGGCTAGTTTGATTATTGCTGCTCATTTTATCAATATTAAGTTATGTAATAGCTGCAAGCAGTGTGATGAAGAGGCATGTAGCTCATAGTAAAATGTGCTTTTAGCCATTGCTATATTAAAGCAGGAGCTCTTCAGTAAGAGTGATACCTGCTCATCCTAGTTTACACGATACTAATTTATATCTAATTCTTTTAATTTTCTTGTTAAAGTGTTTCTACCCCAACCAAGTCGTTTGGCTGCATCTTGTTTGTGTCCCTGAGTAAATAGTAATGCCCGTTCAAGCATAATTTTCTCGAACTCCGGCATGGCAGTATCTAAAATTGCACTATTGCCCATGGCTAATTGTTGGTCCATCCAATCACTTAATGCTGCTTGCCATGACGATGATTGTGGTGACAATTGCGCTGTTTTCTCGGTTAGTTCACTTGGTAAATCTTCAAGCAGTATTTCTTGTCCACTTGCCATTACAGTAAGAAATCTACAGATATTTTCTAACTGACGGACATTACCAGGCCATTGGCATTGTTGTAAAAAGGTAGCAGCTTTCTTGCTTAATGTTTTAGGCTCAACACTTAATTCATTTGCGGCTTGTTTGAGAAAATGTTCACTTAATTGAATAATATCTTCTTTACGTTCTCGCAAGCTGGGAAGTTGAATCCGAATAACATTAAGACGATGAAATAGATCTTCTCTAAACTCACCATTCTTAACTCTATCTTCTAGGTTTTGATGGGTAGCTGCGATAATACGGACATCAACTTGCACTGGTGAATGACCACCGACACGATAGAATTGACCATCAGATAACACACGCAACAAGCGTGTTTGGATCTCTAAAGGCATATCCCCAATCTCATCAAGAAACAGAGTGCCATTGTGAGCTTGTTCAAAGCGCCCTTGACGAACTGAATTAGCACCAGTAAAAGCCCCTTTCTCGTGACCAAATAACTCAGATTCAATCAAGTCTTTAGGGATAGCAGCCATATTGAGTGGAATGAAAGGAGCGTTACTGCGTGGACTATGAGAATGTAGGGCATGAGCAACTAACTCTTTACCTGTACCCGACTCTCCGTTAATTAGTACACTGATACTAGAACGAGACAAGCGGCCGATAGCTCGAAATACTTCTTGCATTGCAGGAGCTTCGCCGATGAGTCCGGCTGTTAGAGGAGCGCTATCAGTTTGCTGATTTTTAGCATTTTGTTCACGAGCATGTGTTAGTGCACGTTTGGTTAAGTTAACAGCTTCGTCCATATCAAAAGGTTTAGGTAGGTACTCGAAAGCGCCACCTTGATAAGCATTAACGGCACTATCTAAGTCAGAGTGCGCTGTCATGATAATAACTGGAATATGTGGGTGTGCTTTACTAATTGAATTGAGTAGTGACATGCCATCGATATCGGGCATCCTAATATCTGAGATAATGACTTCAGGTTGATCGTGATCTAGTGCAATTAATATATTTTGGGCACTTTCAAATGACGCACTGGTGATGTTGGCGCTTGAAAATGCTTTTTCTAACACCCAACGGATTGAGCTATCGTCATCAACTATCCATACTTGTTCAGTGATCATTAGTAATTCTCTTGAGTAAAATCAAATAATAAATTGTTTATATAAATTAGTGTGTTTAAGATTGTAGCTTCATTGTTTTTGATTGAGAGGCAACAACATTATAAATTCAGTGTGTCCAGGTCGGCTATGGCACGACAGTTTACCATGATGTTGATTCACCAATGTTTGTGCGATTGATAAACCAAGTCCAGTCCCGTTGGAGCGACCAGAAACCATAGGATAAAAAAGCGTATCTTGTATTTTATTAGGAATACCAGGTCCATTATCAATAATACTGATTTGAGCAGCCAACCGTATCCTTTGACCATTGATTGTTTTATTACTCGCAATACGTGTTTTTAACGTAATACTATTATCTGCGCCAATTGCTTGAATGGCATTATTAACAATATTTAAAACAGCTTGCTGTATTTTTTCGTGATCACATTCTATATTCGGGATGGAAGGATCATAGTCCCGTAGTAAGGTAATATTTTGCTCGTTAGAGTAACTCACTACTTGGTGTACTTTTTCAAGTACAGAATGAATATTATGCTCTTGAATTTGAGGTAATTGATTAGGGCCAAGTAAACGGTCGACTAGATTGGTTAGCCTATCTGCTTGTTCAATAATCATCGCGGTATATTCTTGCTGCTCGCTATTAAGTTCTTTATTTAACAGTTGTGCAGCACCTCGTAATCCACCTAATGGATTTTTAATTTCATGAGCTAAACCTTTAATTAAATCTCGAGCGGCAATCCATTGCTGTTGCTGAAATACTTCTGAGCTAATTTGTTTTTGCTGGTCTATTTGTTTGAACTCTAATAAGACATGAGGACTACGCTCAAACTCAACGGCAGAAGCTGTTATTTCTGCGGTAAAGCGATGACTTTCGCTGAATTCTATGACAATGTCACTGTCAGTAAATTCTTGGCCTGTTGAGAGTAGTTGTTTTAATCGTGCTTCATTGATCGAGGTATTGGAAAAAACGACATGAAAAGGACAGCCATACAGTTTATTCATACTTTTAATAAGTAGTGCTTCCGCTGCGGGATTTAAATAACATATATTCAACTTATCATCTAAGATCAGCACTGCAGTCACCAGTTGATTAGCCAATGTCTGTTGATATCTTAATTTAAGTTCTTGAGTATCTTCTCTGCTGTGCAACATAAAGCATCATACCTAAATAACTATCGCACTAATATGGTGCTACTGTTGATAGTATATTTGAAAAAAGATTTATCTGCAGCCAAAACGCCACTAAATAGCATGATTTAGTTAGTTTACTGAGGCTCTATGCATATAAAAGGTAATAGCCTTAGACAATGCAATTACCTTGCCTTTTTCATTGAGCAATTGCATTTTTATTTGATGTTCTCCACGGTCAATATTTCTAAGGGAAAACATGGTGTGGGTTTGCGCTTCTAAGTGAGGTTTATCATCCAATATAAGTTGGATTTTAAGTCCTCTTCTAAAAATTGGTTTGATGCTTCCGCTGATATAAACAGAGCCGGTGTTATCTCGAATAGTGGCATTGTCTTTGGGGTGGTTGATAACGACTTGGTAATCATCAGCGATCTTTTTCGTTTCTATATCTAAAACTTGAGTATCTAGGGTAGTAGAGGACTTAATGACATTACCGGGTTTAGTTTTTACCTCTTCTGCACCAGGTCTAGGCGTATCAGAATAAACTAGCTCACCTTTCTCGTTACGCCATACATATATCTTTGCTGTACTTGCGTTCACAGGAGTGGCAATTGATAGTGTTAACAATGTCAGCAATAAAGTTTTAATCATAGTCAATTAAGTATATCTCGTTCCTTTAGATACATCAAAGTGCGAACATAGGTAACTATAATCTATACAAAAAAGTACAGGTTTACCACTGAAAACTGTTTTTCTTTTGTTATTAATTTTAGTCACAAAAAAAGCTCACCGAAGTGAGCTTTTTATTTAATATAGTTACTGCGAATTAAACGCTGTAGTACATATCAAATTCTACTGGGTGAGTAGTTGAGTTTAATAATTCAACTTCTTCACGCTTAAGACCAATGTATGCATCGATCATATCGATATCCATAACACCACCGGCAGTTAAGAATTCGTTATCAGCTTCTAAAGAATCAAGCGCTTCTTCAAAAGAAGAACACACTTGAGGAATCGCTGCTGCTTCTTCTGCAGGAAGGTCGTATAAATCTTTATCCATTGCATCACCAGGGTGAATCTTGTTTTTGATTCCGTCTAGGCCAGCCATTAACATCGCAGTAAATGCTAAGTAAGGGTTTGCTGAAGGATCAGGGAAACGTACTTCGATACGTGTTGCTTTTGGCGTTGGTACAATTGGAATACGAATTGATGCGCTACGGTTACGTGCAGAATATGCAAGCATAACAGGTGCTTCGAAACCAGGAACAAGACGTTTGTATGAGTTAGTTGAAGCGTTAGTGAAAGCGTTTAATGCTTTAGCATGCTTGATGATACCACCGATATAGTAAAGTGCAGTTTCAGATAAACCACCATACTTATCACCAGAGAACAAGTTAACACCATCTTTAGCAAGTGATTGGTGAACGTGCATACCAGTACCGTTATCACCAACTAATGGCTTAGGCATGAAAGTCGCTGTTTTACCGTAAGCGTGTGCTACGTTATGAACAACATACTTGTAGATTTGAACTTCATCAGCTTTTTTAACCATGGTATTAAAGCGACAAGCAATTTCGTTTTGGCCACAAGTAGCAACTTCATGATGATGCGCTTCAACAACTAAGCCCATTTCTTCCATGACTAAACACATAGCTGAACGTAAATCTTGCGAAGAATCTACTGGAGATACTGGGAAGTAACCACCTTTAACACCAGGACGATGTCCCATGTTGCCTTCTTCATATTCAGTACCTGAATTCCAAACGGCTTCTTTATCATCAATCTTGTAGAAAGAACCGGCCATATCTGTGTGGAAACGTACGTCGTCAAAAACGAAGAACTCTGGCTCTGGACCAATTAATACAGTGTCAGCAATACCAGTCGAGCGCATGTACTCTTCAGCACGGTTAGCAACAGAACGAGGGTCACGGCTATAACCTTGCATAGTTGCAGGCTCAACAATGTCACAACGAAGGTTTAAAGTAACAGCTTCTGTGAACGGGTCTAATACTGCAGTAGAAGAGTCTGGCATTAAAACCATGTCAGATTCATTGATGCCTTTCCAGCCTTCAATAGATGAGCCATCAAACATTTTTCCATCTTCGAAGAAATCTTCGTCAATTTGGTGATGTGGAATTGAAACGTGTTGCTCTTTACCTTTTGAATCAGTAAAACGAAGATCAACAAATTTGACATCGTGTTCTTTAATTAAATCGAATACAGCTTGTGACATTTTTTATCTCCAGGGAGGTTTGTTGTAAAATTACTGTTAGTAAACACCAAGGTTGCAGTAAATAGAAGCCATCTTTATGCCAATAATAAAGCATTGATTTGCATGTGTTTAATATATGATAAAAAATACAATGCACTTTAATGGTGCGCTCTATGTTTATTGTGGTGCGTAAATTGTAAAACTGCTATCAACTATATCGTATTCTTTCTCTTTTGCCTGTAAAATTTTGCTTTATCTTTTGAATATTTGCAACTGCTTAATAATGCATCTGAGTTTAACTAAAAATAGCTAATAAAAAGATAAATGTTATCTTTTGAGGCTAATCTACTGTATAATTCGCGCCCAATTATAGCCTTAGTTATTTATATACTACTTTTTATTAGGTTTTTATATAAATGATAGTAACAGCGAGTAAAAGCCTGTGTTAGATAAATTACGTAACGTTGCAATTATTGCTCACGTTGACCACGGAAAAACCACCCTTGTAGATAAATTACTTGAGCAATCAGGCACCTTAGATGCTCGTGTAGGTCATGACGAACGAGTAATGGACTCGAATGATATCGAAAAAGAACGTGGTATCACAATTTTAGCGAAAAACACCGCTGTTAACTGGAACGATTACCGTGTAAATATCGTTGATACTCCAGGGCATGCCGATTTTGGTGGTGAAGTTGAGCGTGTAATGTCAATGGTTGACTCTGTGCTTTTGATTGTAGATGCACAAGAAGGGCCTATGCCGCAAACGCGTTTTGTTACACAGAAAGCTTTTGCTCAAGGTTTAAAGCCTATTTTGGTTATTAACAAAATTGATAAGCCGGGTTCTCGTCCTGATTGGGTTATGGATCAAGTATTTGAACTATTTGATAACCTTGGTGCTACTGATGAACAACTAGATTTTAAAGTAGTATATGCATCAGCAATTAATGGTTGGGCATCTCTAGAAGAGGGTGAAGTTGGCTCAGATATGACGCCTTTATTTGATACTATCGTTAATGAAGTACCTTCGCCTGATGCAGATCCTGAGGGCTCATTTCAAATGCAAATTTCGCAGCTTGATTACAGCTCATACCTTGGTGTAATTGGTGTTGGCCGAATTACTCGTGGTAGTGTTAAGCCTAATCAACAAGTGACTGTTAAATGTGCAGCAGGTAATATTCACAATGGTAAAGTAGGTAAGGTATTCGGCTATTTAGGCCTTGATCGTCACGAAACCGATATTGCTCATGCAGGTGATATTATCGCTATTACTGGTTTAGGTGAGTTGAAAATATCTGACACTATCTGTTGTCCTAATGAAGTAGAAAGTTTACCAGCATTATCTATCGACGAGCCAACGATTAACATGACGTTCCAAGTAAACACTTCACCATTTTGTGGTAAAGAAGGTAAGTTTGTAACTTCACGTAATATTAAAGACAGATTAGATAAAGAGTTAGTTCATAACGTAGCTTTACGTGTTGAGCAACTCGATGATCCAGATAAATTTAAAGTATCTGGTCGTGGTGAGCTACATCTTGGTATTTTAATTGAAAATATGCGCCGCGAAGGTTTTGAGCTTGCTGTTTCTCGCCCAGAAGTTATTGAGCGTGAAGTGAATGGTGTATTAGAAGAACCATACGAAACAGTAACGATTGATGTTGAAGAACAACATCAAGGCTCTATCATGGAGAAGATGGGTGTTCGTAAAGCAGAATTAACTGATATGGCACCTGATGGAACAGGTCGTATTCGTATGGACTTCATTATGCCTAGTCGTGGTTTAATTGGTTTCCAAACAGAATTCATGACGTTAACTTCTGGCTCAGGTTTGATTTATCATACTTTCTTCGAATATGGTCCTCATAAAGGTGGTGACATTGGTCAGCGCTTAAATGGTGTAATGATCGCTAATGCTACAGGTAAAGCATTAACCAATGCTTTATTTAACTTACAATCACGTGGTCGTATGATGATTGGTCACGGTGTTGAAATTTATGAAGGCCAAGTTATTGGTATTCATAGTCGCGATAATGACTTAACCGTTAACGCTCTTAAAGGCAAACAGTTAACTAACGTTCGTTCTTCTGGTACTGATGAAGCACAAGTATTAACACCAGAAATTAAAATGACATTAGAGCAAGCGCTAGAGTTTATTGATAACGATGAGTTGGTTGAAGTAACACCAGAGAATATTCGTATCCGTAAAAAATTCTTGAAAGAAAGCGATAGAAAGCGTGAAGGTCGTGCTGCTAAATAGCTTATACTAAGTAAAGTTAGTCTTAAAAAAACCACTTATTTATAAGTGGTTTTTTGTTATATAGGTATAATTAAACCGCTTGATACAAGACAAGGAAACTGGGTATTCGCGATCTGAAAGCAAGATTGCATAAACACAGTTTTTTTCTTACACGTTAATAAATCTGATCTCGGCTGAACACATGTTTCTCTATTAATCATTTTTACTAGCATTGCCTTCCAAGTCACGCTACCACCACCCCATAAGGTATCGCCTTCAATCAATGTTTACCTATAAATAGCGGATATAAAAAAAGAGCCAAAGAGGCTCTTTTTAATCAATACTTGTGATAAAGCTATTACTTAATGAATAGCATCTCTGCGTATTTAGGTAGTGGCCATAATTCGTCAGCAACTAGCAATTCAAGCGCATCACCGTGTTCACGAGCTTCAGCCATTAATGGACAAATAACGTCAGCACTAAAGCGTAAGTGAGCTTCAGTATTATCGAAGTCTTCTTGAGCAATTTCAGCATCAATTTTCGCAACTGCAGCGATTAAACCGTTTGCATGCTCAGCGATTTCTTTAGCGATAGTTGCGTCGAAATCAACACCTAAGTCAGCAACTGAAGCTGCA
Organism: Colwellia sp. KS18-150; assembly: GCF_057551365.1. NCBI lineage: Bacteria > Pseudomonadati > Pseudomonadota > Gammaproteobacteria > Alteromonadales > Colwelliaceae > Colwellia > Colwellia sp. KS18-150. The sequence continues at coordinate 58,696 of NZ_BAAJMC010000011.1, forward strand.
GCGTGAGTTATTTCAGAAAGGTAAGAAATTGCAGCAGGGTAGATCTTAGTTTTAGCAATATCACTCACTAATTTAGCTTCTACTTCAATCGCTAAGTTGTATTGCTCAGCGTAAACTTCGTAGCGGCTTTCTAATTCAACGGCTGATAAAACGCCAGTTCTTTCGAATAAACCAACGATGTTTTCTGACATGAAATGCGGTAAAGCATCAGCAGTTGTTGGAATATTTAATAAACCACGTTCTTCAACAGCGGCTGTGTGCCATTCTGAAGAGTAACCGTCACCACCAAATACAGCGTTACCGTGCTCTTCCATTAACTCTTTTAATACCGAGATAACAGCAGCAGTTTGGTCTTGAGATTTTAATGCCGCTTCTAATTTTTCAGCAATCCAGTTTAATGAATCAGCAAGCATAGTGTTCATTGCTACTAATGGACCAGAAACTGATTGTGAAGAGCCTACTGCGCGGAACTCAAAACGGTTACCTGTAAACGCAAACGGAGATGTACGGTTACGATCGCCTGGATCACGGTCAAAGTTAAGGATTTGGTCAAGACCAAGATCCATTTCGCCGCCATCAGTCGAACCTGTTAGTTTACCTGCTTTGATATCGTTAAATACTTGCTCAAGTTGGTCACCTAAGTAAACAGACATGATTGCTGGTGGAGCTTCATTAGCACCTAGACGGTGATCGTTAGAAGCGGTAGCAATTACTGCACGTAGTAATGGACCGTATTTATGCACGCCACGAATTACTGCGCCACAGAATAATAAGAATTCTAGGTTAGAGTGAGGTGTTTTACCTGGATCTAATAGGTTACCTTGTGTGCTGTTACCAACAGACCAGTTAACGTGTTTACCTGAACCGTTTACACCAGCAAATGGTTTTTCATGTAATAAACATAAGAAGCCGTGCTCTTTAGCCGTTTGCTTCATTGTTGTCATTAGTAATTGCTGCTGATCTGCACCAACGTTCGCTGCGCCGTAATAAGGGGCAATTTCAAATTGTCCTGGAGCAACTTCGTTATGGTGAGTTTTAGCTGGAATACCTAATTTGTATAGCTTGTCTTCAAAGGCTTGCATGAACACTTGAACACGTGCTGGAATAGCGCCGAAGTAGTGATCATCAAATTGTTGACCTTTAGCTGGTGCAGCACCAAATACAGTACGACCCGCTAATAATAAATCAGGACGGCTATTAGCAAAGTTTTCATCAACTAAAAAGTACTCTTGCTCAGGTCCACAGCTTGAGTTCAATGTTGCGATTTCTTCTTCGCCCATTAATGAAAGTACTTTTTGTGCTGCATCGTTCATTGCGGCGTTAGAGCGCAATAAAGGAATTTTCTTATCTAGCGCTTCACCAGTCCAAGACATGAAAACACTTGGAATCATTAATGTTGCGCCATTCGCTGTTGTTTGAATATATACAGGGCTTGTTGGATCCCATGCAGTATAGCCACGTGCAGCGTTAGTCATACGCAAGCTACCATTTGGGAATGAAGAGCCATCTGGTTCACCCTTAATTAAAAGCGTACCGGTAAACTCATTGATAGCGCTGCCATCTGAATTAGTGATGATAAATGCATCGTGTTTTTCAGCTGTTGCGTTGGTCATTGGGTAGAAAACGTGAGAGAAAAACTTAGCGCCTTTTGATAAAGCCCATTCTTTCATTGCTGCAGCAACAATATCAGCAGTAGCAGCATCTAAAGCTTCACCTGATTCGATAGTTTTTTTAATGGCTTTAAAGGCTTTTTTAGATAAAGCATCTTCCATTTTTTGCAAATTAAAAACATCGCTTGCCCAAATATTCTTCAAGGGGTCAGTCATTTCGCACGATATTGGTGCACGGTTGGTGATTTGATCAATCGCTTGAAGGCGGGTTTGGTTTCCACTCATTTTAGGCTCCTAGGCTTATATATTAAAGGTTGTAAAGGTTTAGGCTCTATTAATTCTTAATGAAAACCTTCACTTTAATTTTTTCAAATTTACTAAAAGCGTTAGATAAGCAATATGTATACCATATGTCTGTTGTTAATCAGCCCCGCTTAGTCAGCGTAGCAACCATTCCTGAGCAGTTATAAAATAAAATTATCGCCTGATCCTGTTGATAGAGCATATTTGCCATTCATATCAGGAATTTAAGTTGTTGATTGTTTAAATACACTCTTTAACTCAAACAATATGGGAAAATAGAGTTATTGTGAGGTAAGGTCTCAACAGGGCATGTGAAAAGGAGATGGGTACTGCTTGGCGTGATTAAAGCACTTTCTCATTTTAATGGCAGGAGAATAAAATCTAACCTCGAAAGAGCAAGAGTGTATTTAATGTAGATTATTAATTGATTCTAACAAGCGCCTATATCTCAATAAAAATTTTTCAATTCATGTTTTATTGATAAGTAGATGTTTTATTTTAACTAAATTTAAAAGTTAATAAATTGTTACTTTTTCTTTAACTAAATACCGAGCAAAGATGAAAAATACTGCTAAGCTTAATTCATAGGTCAGGTTTTATAGACCTTTTATTTCACTTTATCTTTAGCAAAAGGAGTTGCAGTATGTCCCCCGCCCAACAAAAAAAATTGCAAGAACTCAGTGTTATTTTTAGCCAAGGCAAAGCTAGCCCTAAGCAAATTCAACAGTTATCTGAGCTATTAGCGCAAATTAATCGCGTTCATGAACAGTTACCTAATCATGAAAATTGTGTTGCTGAGCCTAGATGAGTTCAATGATAGCTTTTAAAAGTAGCGGCATCTAAAATTGACCATAAATGGAATATACCAGCAATAATGGCTGGTATAACTAACCACCACAAAGCATAGCCACCAACACACACAATGGCGAAAATAATAGCAGCGCCTAAGCGACCTTGAACTAGTTGTCCTAATCCAGGAAAAAAAACATTACAAATTGCTGCGATAACATTTCCTGTAGAGCCTGTGCCTGACATTGAATTCTCCATAAATGCGGTATGAATAAACCTAGTAAATATATAGTCGCTATCATAGTATAATCATATCCATAGATAAATTGATGAATTGTTAGCAAATATGAGCTACCTTCAAACATTATACCGAGCGGTTAGACATTCTTTACCTTGGCGTCATTACCTGTCGTTTTTTCATTTTCTGAAAAATAGAGTCAAACAAGAGCAACTACAGGTTGTTGCTGGTTACCTTTCGTATGTTAGTTTAATGTCGTTAGTGCCGTTAATGGTTGTTGCTTTATCGGTAGCAACTGCTTTTCCTATTTTTGCTGATATTCATCAAAGTGTTGAGCAATTTGTTTATGATAATTTTGTACCGACTGCCAGCGATGTGGTTCAGCAATATTTATCTGCTTTTGTAGATAATGCTTCAAAAATGTCAGCTGTAGCCATTTCTTTTTTATTCGTAGCAGCTTTGTTGCTAATTTCAGCCATAGATAAGACCTTTAATAATATTTGGCAAGTGACTAAAAAGCGACGTGTTATTACATCGTTTTCAATGTATTGGATGATCCTAACATTAGGGCCTATTTTGGTTGGCGGTAGCATAGCAATAACCTCTTATATAGTCTCATTAGTGACATTAGGTGTAGAGGACAGTTTTGGCTTGACCAGTATGTTTTTTAGGTTACTGCCGATCCTTTCTTCGCTCGCTGCATTTATGCTTTTATATATGTTAGTCCCTAATAGAAATGTACCATTTAAGTTTGCCTTGTCAGGGGCATTATTTGCGGCAATTTTCTTTGAATTAGCGAAGAAAGTTTTTGCGGCTTACTTAACTGCTTTCCCTTCTTATCAAGCTATTTATGGGGCTTTGGCTATTGTACCTATTTTATTTTTATGGGTTTATTTATCATGGATTATAGTGCTCGGCGGAGCCTTAATAACTGTTTCATTACAAGAATATGAGTTAGAGAGCGAAGAAGTATGATAGCGTTAATTCAACGGGTTACTAGCGCTAGTGTTAGCGTTAATCAAACTGTCATAGGAGAGATATCACAAGGGATTTTAGTATTCTTGGCAGTACAACCAGATGACAGTGAAGCAAAAGCAAAGCGGCTTGCTGAACGTGTTGCAGGTTACCGCATCTTTAATGATGAAAATGATAAAATGAACCTCAATGTTAAGCAAGTTGACGGTGAAATATTAGTGGTTTCACAATTTACGCTGGCGGCTGATACTTCAAGTGGCATGCGACCCAGTTTTACTTCAGCGGCCAAGCCTGAATTCAGTGATAAGCTCTATCAATATTTTTGTCAGCAATTACGCCAACAAGGCTTCAAAGTACCCACGGGTGAATTTGCTGCTGATATGCAAGTGCAACTCCTTAACGATGGTCCTGTTACATTTACACTAACCATATAATTTATCTTATTGAAAGCGCGTATTGCTCATTACTTCATTACCTTGTAGCCAAAACTTACGCCACTGTAAAAATAACCGTCTAGGTAAGTAAGTATTATTGTTGCGCTTGAGTAGCTTGTTAATTTGCCAATGTTTAGGGATCAGTTGGATGACTATATTTAAATAGTTTGGGATATGGAAATAATAAATATCATGCCCCCCTTGTAGTTGCTGTAATACAGTTAAACATAAATTAACGTCGTCATCACTAGCGTCTGGTAGGTTTATTGATAAGCAACTGTTGTGATCAATGGTGTCAATTAAATCAGTCAGTTGATTATTAACTTGTGCCATGTTTTGTTGCTGGCTTTGATAAATATCACAAATTAACCAACAAGGATTGGTATCTTTTGCTAATGAAAACCAAGTCTCCTCTTTGTTATTCAGTATTTCTATTGTCGCGTTTTCGGGGTTAAAGTAACGCTTGAAGCAGCTAATAACAGTTTCACTTTGTTCTATGCTGCGCATGTTTATGTCACTTGAAAGATGACAAAGAAATCGGTCAAGATTGCCACCACCTAAGCCGAGCTCAATAATGTTTACAGGGCGAAAAAATAACAGTGGTAAAAGTAGCGCGGTTTGATGCGGAAGGGTAAGCTGCCAAGGTTTACGTTTATGCATAACACTTTGAATAACAGGATCAGCATTGCGATTAGTGAAAGCTAACCAACGAAAGTGTTCATTTTCGCTGACAGAAATGGCTTCGTCACCTTGACTTAAATACTGTAACTTTCCTTGTGCAATATGTTTTGTTAATTGCATAATTCTCGATTAATTAATGATTAGGTTAAATGGCTATTAATAAGGATAGACAATGAATACTTTGCGAGCCCCAAATAATGCTGAAGAATTTGCTCAATACTATCAGTTGCGCTGGCAAATATTAAGAGCGCCATGGCAGCAAGCGCTAGGAAGTGAGCAAGATGAATTCGAGCAGCAGAGTATTCATCGTATGATTATTAATGATTTAGGTAAGCCTTTGGCAATTGGTCGTTTAGAGCAATCATTATCGAATCAAGGTCAAATTCGCTATATGGCTGTGTGTGAATCTGCACAAGGGCAAGGATTAGGACAGCAGATTATTGCAGAGTTAGAGTTACAAGCAAGTAAACTAGGGCTAACAGAACTAGTACTTAATGCTCGAGAGGATGCTGTTAAATTTTATTTAAATCAAGGTTATCAAAAGCATGAAATATCTCATATCTTATTTGATGATATAACGCATTATCGGATGAGCAAGACATTATCTCCGCCGAAGTCGCACCAGCAAGTTAAATCTAAAGCACTTCAAACTATCTGGCATGATACTATCCCAATGAGCAAAGCGATGGGATTAACCATTAGTTATTTTGATGGTAATGAACTCATTACCAATTGTGATGATGCATTTAATAAAAACCTTCATAACACTATGTTTGCAGGTAGTATTTATACGTTAGCAACATTAACGGGATGGGGCTGGGTATATCTCGCATTACAAGAGCATAAACAAGGGGTAGAAGGTGATATCGTTTTAGCACAAGCAAATATTCAATATCATGCGCCAATTAAAGGGGTCGTCTATGCAAAAGTAATCGACTCTAATGTTTCAGGTAGTTTTGAGCGCTTATCATTAGGAAAAAGTGCCCGTATTGAATTAATTGCTCATGTATATTGTGGTGATAATATTGCAGCTACCTTCACCGCTAATTATGCGGTGTTACCTAAAGCATCATAAAGAGGAACATAGGGTATGAAATATTTTTTAACGGTTGTTCTGCTTTGTATTAATTGTACTGCTATCGCACAAGAGCCTAGTGAAGAGCAAAAAATCGCGAGTACATTAGACACCTTTCACCAAGCTGCAGGCAGTGCTAATGCAGATCAATATTTAAGCTTATTAACAGAAGATGCGATATTTTTAGGCACAGATGCCAGTGAGCGATGGAATAAAAAACAATTCTCTGAATTTGTTTTACCTTATTTTAATCAAGGGAAAGGCTGGCTTTATGTTCCCGTAGAGAGAAATATAAGTATGCTAGAAGGGGAATCAGCGGCCTTTTTTGATGAAGTTCTTTTCAATAAAAAATATGGTCACTGCCGAGGCTCTGGCGTGTTAGTGAAAACTAAGCAAGGTTGGCAAATAAATCAGTATAACTTAACTTTTTTAGTCCCTAACGGGGTTGCGATGCAAGTGACAGAAAAAATAAAACAATATGAGAGCAACAAGGTGAACGATGAACAATAAACTCAGTGACGATTTATCAGTAGGGATAATTGGTTGTGGCTGGCTTGGTCAGGCACTTGCAGTAACGCTACTAGAGCAAAAAATTTCGCTACTTGCCACTAGTAGTAAATTAGAAAATATTGAGAAATTAACTCAACAAGGTATTCCAGCTAAACAGCTTGTGCTACCTGCTAACGCTACTGAGCTAACTCAGCACGATATTTTTTCTATGCACACACTTGTTATTGCTATTCCTCCACAGTTTAAACAAGGAAAAGTTGACTATGCTGATAAAATTAGTCAGTTGGTTTCAGGCGCTAAAGAAAGGGGCTTAGTTAAACGTATAATATTATTATCAAGTACGGCTGTTTACACTGGCTTGTCAGGTATTGTGGATGAAGAAGCGCAGTTGAACTTTACCGTGGATAAAGTTAATAAGCTCTATCAGGCTGAGCAGGCGGTGTTATCTTTTTCACCTCAAGGAAGTGTCTTAAGGTTATCAGGGTTGGTCGGCCCTAACCGTCACCCAGGTAAGTTCTTGTTAGCTAAAAAAGTATTGAATAATGCTAATGGAAAAATAAATCTTATTCATCAAAAAGATGCGGTGGGCTTAATTATATCTCTATTAGCCGAGAGTTCGCCTCAAGGAATATTCAATGGAGTCAGCGATAATCATGCATCTAAAAAGTCTTATTACCAACAAGCGGCAAAAGCATTAGCTTTATCGCCACCTATATTTTCAGATGATACGAGTAATGAAACACGTATCGTTAGTGGTGAAAAAGCTAAGCAGCTTTTAACACATTCATTTATTTACCCAGACTTGCTTGCTTGGTTATAATAGCCGCCACAATTGCTCATGGTTTTCTCTTTTGAATCTACTTTCCCATAAATTTCTTGCTCGACATAAACTGAAATTGCTATTCGTTTTAGTTTGGTTGCATGTTTCTGTGTTGGATTTGTTTTATTTAACTTACCATGGGCCGGTTTTTTTATGGCATGAAAATACTCAGTTACTCACCATAGCTGTGCACCTTTGTATTGCGTTGTTAACAACATTATTTTTTTACTTGCTATCGTTGTTGTTTAGTAAGCTATCAACAAAGAGTCGATAGTTATGCGTGTTGTATTGGCACCGATGGAAGGTGTTCTAGATCACCTGATGCGAGATTTGCTGACCAAAGTGGGTGGTTATGATTTATGTGTCACTGAGTTTGTTCGTGTCGTTGAGCAAACCATTTCAGATAGAGCCTTCTTTCGTGCCTGTCCCGAGTTAAAAAATGCCAATGCCTATGGCTGCACTACCCAAGCAGGAACACCTGTAAGAGTGCAATTACTAGGACAACACCCCCATTGCATGGCGGATAATGCCGCAAAAGTAATAGAGCTTGGCTCCCACGGTATTGATATCAATTTTGGTTGCCCTGCAAAAATGGTCAATAAAAATCGTGGCGGCGCGGTATTATTAAAAGATCCTGAAGACCTTTATCAAATTGTTAGTGCTGTGAAAAAGGCCGTGCCGGAAGATGCGATTGTCAGTGCTAAAATTCGTTTAGGCTACGAAGATAAAAGCCTTGCTATTGAAAATGCTCAAGCGATAGAAGCGGCAGGTGCAAATGAGCTTACCGTACACGCTAGAACTAAAGTTGAAGGTTATAGGCCTCCGGCACATTGGCAGTGGATAGCTAAGATAAAACAAAACATTACTATTCCCGTTATTGCTAATGGCGATATTTTTAACCAAGCTGATGCTCAAAAGTGTCGAGAAGTCTCTACCTGTAGTGACATCATGGTGGGGCGTGGTGCGTTAATGCTGCCTAATTTAGCGCATGTTATTAAGCAAGAAGGTACGCTAATTTCTAACCCTAACCACCAAGCTAGTGTTACTGCTATGCCTTGGCATGAAGTACAAGCCTTATTGCTTAATTATACTCAGTGCGAAACCTATGGTGATAAAAGTAAATACTACCCTAATCGAATTAAACAATGGCTTAAATATTTGAAGTTACAATATGTTGAAGCCGACTCATTATTCCAAGAAATCCGTACCATGAAAACCGTACAGGAAATCATTGCAACCTTGTAAACATTTACGCTAGCTTATTTTTTTGCGATCATTTTGTAAATCGTTAAAAAAATATTCAAAAACTTGCATCCTTTTCCTCGTTACCTCGTCTTTATAGTTGAAAGTCTTTTTAATTGATAAAATGAGGTAATAAACCATGACTAAATACGAAAAAGAAACCACTCAAAACGAAAGTTGTAACTGTCAATGCCAGTGTTGCAATAATGACTGTCAATGTTCGTGTCAGAGTGTATGCTGTAATGATGAGCAGTGTACTTGTGTACCAACAAGTAACTGTGGTTGTTAGTTAACTAAAGGTGATTACTACGCGCTAGCGATCACCTTTAATACCAATGTATTTGATATAGCCTTAGAAGGAGGATATATGGTTGAAACTATTTGGCGTCAATTTCATCAGCAGCTGTTAGCTTTTATTTATACTAAAGTAAATGATCACCAAATAGCTGAAGATATTTTGCAGGAAGTGTTTATTAAAGTTCACCAGAAGCTTGATAACTTGACTGAGGAAAGTAAGTTACAGGCTTGGCTGTATCAAATTTGCCGCAATACTATTATTGATTATTATCGTAGCAGACAGCAAATTACCTTAAGTGAGCAACTAGATGAAAATATACCCGCAGAGCCAGCACAAGAGGATCAAGGCCAACTAAGCCGATGTTTAAAAATTCTTATTGCTGATTTGCCAGAGCAATACAACGAGATCCTTTTGAGCAGTGAATTACAAGAAGAAAAACAGCAAGTGATTGCTGAACAAAATCAGCTAAGTTTAAGTGCGGTGAAATCACGAATTCTTCGAGGACGAGAGCAGCTTAAGAAGAAGTTACAAAGCTGTTGTGATTTTGAGTTTAATGAGTTTGGAGCACAAGCCCAATGTAAAAATCACTGTGGTTGTGAAAAATAAAAAAGGGAGTGATGTCACTCCCTTTTTTATAGGTCAATTAAAAGCTAGGTAGTAATGCTTTTGGCATAAACTGATTTAATTCACCATCATTAATTATTGCTGAAGCTTCAACAATATCAGGAGCGAAGTATCTGTCTTTATCATAAAAAGCAACAGTTTCGCGTAATATCGCTTTAGCTTGCTCTATCATTGGCGAGCCTTTAAGTGGTGCCCTAAAGTCTAAACCTTGCGCTGCCGCTAAGTATTCAACAGCTAATACACCATTAGTGTTTTCGCTCATATCCACTAATCGACGACCTGCAAAAGCGGCCATAGAAACATGGTCTTCTTGATTCGCAGAAGTAGGTAAACTATCAACAGAAGCTGGGTGCGCTAAGGTTTTATTTTCTGAAGCAAGTGCAGCAGAAGTGACTTGTGCAATCATAAAGCCTGAATTCACCCCGCCATTATCGACTAAAAATGGTGGTAGCTTACTTAAACTAGCATCTATTAATAATGCCATTCTGCGCTCAGATAAGGAGCCAATTTCAGCAATTGCCAACGCTAAGTTATCTGCTGCCATGGCGACTGGCTCCGCGTGGAAATTACCCGCAGAAATAAAATCACCTTCATTGGCAAATACTAACGGGTTATCAGTCACGCCATTAGCTTCAACATGTAACACTTCTGCGGCTTGACGAATTTGTGTTAAGCAGGCGCCCATCACTTGTGGCTGACAACGTAATGAATAGGGATCTTGAACCTTTTCACAATCAACATGCGACTGGGCAATTTCAGAATCTTCAGTTAATACATGACGGTAGGCACTCGCAGCATCAATTTGACCTTGTTGGCCTCTGACAAAGTGAACACGATGATCAAAAGGAGCACGGCTACCTTTGGCTGCCTCTACGGTTAATGAGCCAATAGTAGTACCAGCAGCGTATAAGTCTTCCGCTTGAAATAAACCTTCTAAAGCAAAAGCTGTTGAAGCTTGAGTTCCATTGAGCAATGCTAGACCTTCTTTAGCTGCCAACGTAATAGGCTCAAGTCCGGCAAGCTTCAAACCTTCAGCTGCAGGAATGATTTGATCTTGATATGACATTTCCCCTTCACCTAATAAAGGTAAAACCATATGTGATAATGGCGCTAAATCACCAGAGGCTCCCACTGAGCCTTTTTTTGGTACGCAAGGATATACTTGGGCATTGAGTAAAGTAATTAATGCTTGAATAACCAGTAGACGAATACCAGAAAAACCACGCGATAATGAGTTGATTTTCAGCACCATCATTAAACGAACTGTCGTATCTTCCATATATTCGCCAAAGCCTGCTGAATGAGAAAGTACAATTGAGCGCTGTAATAGCTCTAGCTCATCATTTTTGATACGAGTACTAGCCAGTAAACCAAAGCCAGTGTTGATACCATAAACGACACGGTCATCTTTTATCACTTGTTGAACAGCATCAGCGCTTTTATTGATGTCATCAAAAGCATTTTCATCTAACGAATACTCAATTCCGTCATAACGACTAACTGCTCTTAGCTCTGCTAGAGTGAGTTGCCCTGGGATGATATTTAATTTATCAATTGTCATTATTAAGCCCCTTTCTTACCATTTACGCCATCGATCATAGGAAGATCAAGTTCCTGCTCTTGAGCACAATTTATTGCAATATCATATCCCGCATCAGCATGACGCATCACACCTGTTGCTGGGTCATTCCATAATACTCTGCCAAGGCGAGTCGCTGCTGCATCTGTTCCATCAGCAACGATAACCACACCTGCATGTTGGCTAAAGCCCATACCAACACCACCACCGTGATGTAAACTTACCCAAGTTGCACCACCAGAAGTTGATAGTAATGCATTAAGTAAAGGCCAGTCAGAGACAGCATCTGAGCCATCTAACATACTTTCAGTTTCACGATTAGGTGAGGCTACTGAGCCAGAATCTAAATGATCGCGACCGATAACAACTGGCGCTGACAACTCACCACTTTTTACCATGTCATTAAAAGCTAACGCTAAACGAGCTCTGTCTTTTAAACCTACCCAGCAAATTCTTGAAGGTAAACCTTGAAAAGCAATACGCTCTTTTGCCATATCTAACCAGTTATGCAGGTGAGGATTGTCAGGAATCAACTCTTTAACCTTGGCATCGGTTTTATAAATATCTTCTGGATCACCCGATAAAGCTACCCATCGAAATGGACCTATACCTTCACAGAAAAGTGGGCGTACATAAGCAGGAACAAAGCCAGGAAAATCAAAGGCATTTTTTACGCCTTCTTCAAGTGCCATTTGACGAATGTTATTACCATAGTCGGTAGTAGCAGCACCAGCGGTTTGTAAATCAAGCATGGCTTGTACTTGTACGGCCATTGACTGTTTAGCGGCTTTAACAACGCCAGCTTCATCTTTTTGACGCATGTCAGCAGCATATTCCATGCTCCATCCTTGTGGCAGGTAACCATTAAGAGGATCATGGGCTGAGGTTTGATCGGTAACTACATCGGGGGTAATGCCACGTTTAACTAATTCAGGAAATACATCGGCAGCATTACCTAATAAGCCTACTGAAACAGCTTCGCCATTAGCAGTAGCTTCATTGATAATAGCTAATGCTTCATCTAGAGAGGTAGCTTTTTTGTCAACGTAACGGGTTTGTAACCTGAAATCGATACGAGATTCATCACATTCAACCACTAAGGCTGAAAAACCAGCCATGGTAGCAGCTAATGGCTGCGCGCCACCCATGCCACCTAAACCACCGGTTAATACCCATTTTCCTTTAGCACTGCCGCCAAAGTGTTGTTTTGCCATGGCAACAAAGGTTTCATAGGTACCTTGAACTATGCCTTGTGAGCCAATATAGATCCAAGATCCTGCGGTCATTTGGCCATACATCATCAGGCCTTTTTTATCTAGCTCATTAAAATGTTCCCAGTTTCCCCAATTAGGAACCAAATTAGAATTGGCTATTAATACTCTTGGGGCATCACTATGAGTTTTGAAAACACCGACAGGTTTACCTGACTGAACCATTAAGGTCTCATCGTCTTCAAGGCGATTTAATACTTCGATGATTTTGTCATAACATTGCCAATTACGTGCAGCACGACCAATGCCACCATATACGACTAATGATTGTGGATGCTCTGCAACCTCCACGTCTAAATTATTCATCAGCATGCGTTTCGCGGCTTCTGTTAACCAGCTTTTTGCGGTTATTTTATTACCGCGATCTGCGCGGATCACTCTTGAAGTATCAAGGCGTGGGTCTGTATTTGTGGTCATGTGATTTCCTCAGTAAAAACTATAAATAGACTATAGTTGTTATTTGCATTATTTCATCAAGGCGTACTTATTTAATTAACTACGCCTGACTTAAAAAATTAAATGATTACCTAATCGATATTTACTACCTGGTGCGGTTAATATAGCGACACTCACTACACCTTTGCTTGACCAAGTACGTCTTTTAACTTGTAAGCAAGGCTCGCTGTTTTTTATATCGAGTAATTGACAGATTTCATCATCAGCTAATACCGCTTCAATTTCATGAGTTGCCTCAGTTAATGGGGCGACATCGGATAAATATTCATGAGGGGTAATATCGGTAAAGTTTTGTAATAAATATTCAGGTACTAATGACGCATTGACATAACGTTGTTCTAATTGAATGGCTTGATCATTTTCAAAATGTAAAACTTGTGAATAGTAAACGTGTTCATTATTTTTTAAATTGAGTAAAATAGCGATTTCTTCGGTTACAGCAATTGATTTAAGCATGAGCTGTTTAGCATGATGTTTATGGCCTCGCTCTTGAATTTCCTCGCTGATATTACGGATTTTTAAAAGTGAAGACTGAGACTTAAAAGTGGCAACAAAAGTACCAGAGCCTTGAGAGCGAACTAGAATACCTTGCTCTGTTAATTCTTGTAGAGCTCGGCGAGCAGTCATACGACTTACATCAAACTGTTGAGTTAGCTCATTTTCAGAAGGTACTTTATAATGTTGGGGCCATTGACCTGATTCAATTTTTTGGCAAATATGCTGTTTAATAACAATATATTTAGCGGTTTTCTCATTAGAATTGATTTTAGTTACGCTCATGATATGCCAATAGGGTTATTGATAGTATAAGTTGTATATACAATCTCACAAGTCACCCTTAAATGCAATAGTTGTATATACAACTATTGCTAATTTTATTGTTCTCGGCTAAAGTTATTGTCTAAACCTCTTCTAAATCGGCTTTCTACCATGGCTATTCAAAATCAAATGCCTGTTTCAACTGAACTTTGGCAAACGCTATTTATCAACGTTAACTTAGCAACCATGACACATGGCAGTGAAAGTTATGGTGAAGTTTTGGATGCTGCACTTGCTATCAGTAACGGTAAAATTGTTTGGTTAGGTAAGCAAGCGGACTTACCTGAGTATGATGAGCAGCAGCTTACCGTTATTGATGGTGAGCAGAAATGGCTGACGCCGGGTTTAATTGATTGCCATACTCACCTTGTTTATGGTGGTAATCGAGCCAATGAATTTGAAATGCGTTTGCAAGGTAAAAGCTATCAAGAAATAGCAGAAGCAGGCGGCGGAATTGTTTCAACGGTTACAGCAACACGTACTGCGACAGAAACAGAATTGTTAGCTAGTGCGCTGCCAAGATTGTTATCCTTGTATCAAGAGGGCGTAACAACCGTTGAGATTAAATCAGGCTATGGTTTAGATTTTGACAATGAAATAAAGATGCTGAAAGTTGCAGGGCAATTAGCACAAGAATTACCTATGACAATCAAGCGCACTTTTTTAGGGGCTCATGCTTTACCGCTAGAATATAAAGACGATGCAGATGGTTATATAAAATTAGTTTGCGAACAAATGATGCCAGCAATTGCAGAGCAAAAACTTGCCGATTGTGTTGATGTATTTTGTGAAAATATTGGCTTTAATCTTAGCCATACTGAACAAGTTTTTAAATCGGCTAAACAACATGGCTTAGCTATCAAGGTACACGCTGAGCAACTATCCGATTTGGGTGGAACAGAATTGGCGGCAAGTTATCAGGCTTTATCAAGCGATCATGTCGAGTTTTTATCTGAGCAAGGGGTAAAAGCGATGAAAGCGGCAAATATGACCGCAGTTCTTTTACCTGGTGCGTTTTACTTTTTACGTGAAACCCAATTGCCACCTATTGATTTGCTCCGCAAACATGGTGTCGACATGGCTATTGCCAGTGATACTAATCCCGGCTCTTCACCACTTTGTTCATTACAGTTGATGTTAAATATGGCTTGCACCTTTTTTAGGTTAACGCCTAATGAGGCATTGGCCGGTGTTACGTGTAACGCTGCAAAAGCGTTAGGATTATCAAATACTAAAGGTCAACTTGCTGTCGGGTTTGATGCGGATATCGCCCTTTGGAACATAAGCCAGCCGGCTGAGCTATGTTATCAGTTTGGGGTAAATCCTCTAAACGGCTTGTTTAAAAAAGGCCAGCCAGTGCTTTAACATTAGTAAGTCGTTATTATTTATAGCAGTATTGAAATTCTATTGGCTTTATCTTGTTCTTATATCTCTAGTGGTTTAAATATCACAAAAATATAGTGGCTCTCCATACTTTTTAATGAAGTTTGGTATACACTTAATGGGATTAATAAAAGTTTAATGTTTGGGTACTCCTTTGAATAATAAGATAATTGTATATTTAATCTGGCTGTGTACTGTGATTGTTGTGCCAACGGTCTACAGTAATGAAGATTGCCATTCAATCACTCTAACTGATAATTGCGTGCAAGTTATTGTCAGTAATAAGCAGGGTGAGTTATTAGAAGATATGGTGGTTTATCTCGAGCCTCTTGATGGACAAATATTAGAAAAATCATCTAAAGAGGTTGTTATTGGTCAACTTGGGAAGTCTTTTAGCCCCTATGTAAGTGTTAGCCAAGTAGATGGAATGGTTAGCTTTGTTAATCAAGATGATATTACCCATCATATATATTCTGCAGGAAGCGATAATAAATTCTCTTTCAAAATCCGCGCAGGGCAAACCAACTCCTTAACACAATTTAACCAAGCTAATGAAGTGGCTATGGGGTGTAATATTCATGATTGGATGAGTGGTTACTTATTAGTGGTGAATACGCCGTACTTTGGTAAAACGAACGAGCAAGGGCTAGCTAATTTTATTATTAGCAAGCAAGGTAACTATCGGCTTGTGGTGTGGCATCCACAAATGAAAAGTAGTGATAATCGCTATACCATTGAAAAAAATATTGTGGAAAATTCAACATTTACAGTTGAATTAACAGCAGAAATCGCAGATATTCCCTTACAAGAAAATGATGATGATTTTGATTTCTTATCGGATTACTAATTAGGCCTATAGAGAGTTAATCAGTGAAAAGTCTACAAAATAAAATATTCTTACTTTTTGTCTTGTTGCTATTAACAGTACAGGCGATAGCTTTTTGGACCTTATATAGTGCCAATCAAAATCAAGAAGCTGCAGAGATTAATAATCGCTTAACGACAGCGAAGACCATTTTTAATGAATTATTTGATAGGCGATTAGACTATCTTGCCGCCTTTGCTGAAACAGCTGCTAAGGATTATGGTTTAAAAGAAGTCTTTAATGATGACACTCGTAGTTTGTTGGTGGCACTCAATAATCATCGAAAGCGTATTGATGCTGATTTGGCTATGGCTATTTCAGCAGAAGGGAAAATAACGGGACAATTACAACGGTATTTTATCGATAGCACTCGCAGTAAAATAAAACAGGGTGCTGAACGTGGTACTAACTTTCGTTTTACAGATTGGCTTGAATCGGGACAGTCTGCTCACTTATATGTCATTGATGAAGCTATTTATCAATTAAGTTTGTCACCAGTTTCTGTTGGCAATAAGGCCATTGGTTGGATAGCATTTGGTTTTCAAATTGATCAACGTTTAGCGGCTGAATTTACTAATATTACCAATTTAAATACCGACTTTATTACTAAGTATGATAACCAATGGCATTTAGTTGCTACATCGAGTAAAAGTACTCAACCAGAGCTGGAGTTAACTTTTGCTAAAAATGTCATTCAAGGCATCATACCTGAGCAATATATTGCCACCCATTCATTAATTACAGAATTCGACGAACAAGAGTTTGGCGTCATTATGTATGGCTTACGTGCTAACTTTGTCGCGCTTTTACAAGAACAGTGGTGGAAACTATTAATGCTAGCAGTACTAACATTATTCGTTTCCTTAACCAGTGCTTATTTAATTGCTGGCTCCATAAGTAAACCGATAAAACGCTTAGTGGCCCAAGCAAAAGTTATCGCTAGCGGTGATTACCAACAAACAGTCACTTTAAAAGATAAGAATGAAATTGGCCAATTAGCTGAAGAATTTAACCAAATGCAATCGGCGGTATTGCAACGTGAAGAAGCGATAACCCATTATGGTAGTCATGATCCGCTAACCGATTTACCTAACCGAAATGTCCTTAACGAAACATTAAAAAGCCTAATCCAGCAGCAACAAAATTTTGTGTTACTGCATTTGAATTTAAGTCGCTTAAAAGATGTTAATGACACCTTAGGACATGATGTTGGCGATGAAGTTATTAAAGAGCTGGCAAGGCGATTAATTAAACTTTGTGATATTACTAATTTCAAAAAATTAATGCATTTAGGCGCAGACGAATTTGTTTTACTGGCTGACAACCTAGACATAGATGATACCGTTGCCCAAATACAGGCTGAGCTAGAGCCTACTTTTAATTACCAAGGTATAAGCTTGCAGTTACAGGTGCGGATGGGGATTGCAATTTCACCTCAGCACTCCAGTGATGCTAAAACAATAGTACAAATGGCTGATACAGCGCTACATAATACAAGAGAAACAGGTAAGTTGGTGCAAATTTATCAGCCGGAACTTGATGTCAATACGGTTGATCGTCTCAACCTTATTAATGATTTAAAGCAGGCTATTCCTGCGGGTGAGTTGGAGTTACACTTTCAACCAAAACTCTGTTTAAAAACTAAAGTTGTCACTCATGTAGAAGCCTTAGTTCGTTGGCAACACCCAAGTTTAGGTATGGTTCCACCTGATGACTTTATACATATTGCTGAACAAACCGGGCAAATAAAAGCATTAACGCGCTGGGTATTTTCTACGGCGTTAGCTCAATTTAATACCTGGCAGACATTGGGCTTAAATTTGAATATCGCAGTGAATGTTTCTGCTGAGAATTTAAAAGAATCTGACTTTCACCAGTTCATTTGCCAATCCTTAGCAAGTGCGAATGTTCCTTCTGAAAAAGTCACCTTAGAAGTAACTGAGAGCTCCGTTGTTGAAGATCCTGAATCGGCGATTAAGTTATTAAGTGCTTTTAAGGAGCACGGCATTAAAATTTCAATTGATGATTACGGAACGGGTTATTCTTCGTTGGCACAATTGAAACAGTTACCCGTTCACGAGTTAAAAATTGATAAATCTTTCGTTCAACGATTAGAGCAAGATGAAGATGATCAAATTATTGTTCGCTCAACCATTGAACTTGCTCATAATATGGGTCTGCATGTAGTGGCAGAAGGTATTGAAGATGAGTTTTCATTAAATTGGTTAACAGAGCATGGTTGTGAGTTAGCTCAAGGATACTTTATTAGTAGACCAAAGCCAGAAAGTGACTTAACTCCTTGGTTACTAGAACAAATTAACCCAAAAGTATTCAGAGAAAATACTGAGGAAAATGTGTGATAAATCGACAATGGATTTTTTACTGCTTAGTGAGCTTAGCGTTAATCTTTTCAATGAGTACCAGTGAGGCAGTTGAGTATAAAGTACATGGAGTATTGGATGTTCGAGCCAGTAGTACTGACTCTGTAGATAAAGGCTATATTGCAGGTGGACAAGGAAAGTTTGCTTTAAGTAACGGTCAACAGTTTTCGATAGCACAAGCTGGAGCTGAGCTTAGCGCGCATTGGGAAAATGGTTTAAGCGCTCAAGCTGTTTTTAATGGTTATCTTGATGATGAAGACAGCGCGATTGGTTTAACAGAAGGCTTTATCAAATATAAAACGTTACCTAGTGAAAATGGCTATCGCTTACAAGTTAAAGGGGGCATATTTTACCCTGAAATCTCTCTCGAAAATAATGCCTTTGCGTGGGCCAGTAAAAACACTTTAAATTCTTCTACTTTAAATACTTGGATTGGGGAAGAGATCCGTGTTCTAGGGTCTGAATTTAAAGTAACACGGTTAGGCCGAATGAATGATAACGCTTTTGATCTGTCTTTTTCTGCTAGTGCATTTGTTAATAATGACCCCGCTGGAGCACTGCTTTCTTGGCATGGCTGGACCATGAGTAGTCGACAAACATTGTGGGGCGAAGCACGCGCGTTCCCTTGGTTTCCTGCGCTTGGCGAGGGTGGAGCACTTGCTGGACAAGCGGGTAAATCAGAGCCCTTTTTAGAATTGGATAACCAGCTCGGATATCACGTTCGCGGAGAATGGGAGTTACATGGTAAAGGTGAAATCTCTGTGGGTTATTATGATAATAATGCGACCCCATATAAAGTAAAAAATGGCCAGTATGGTTGGCATACAAGGTTCTATCACTTGGGCGCAAGCTGGCGTTTTAGTCAAAACCTTTCACTAATTGGACAATATTTATCTGGTGATACTTTAATGCAATCGCATCTTCGTGAAGATGTTGTCAATAATGATTATGCTAGTGGCTTTGTGGCATTAACCTATAACTGGCAATCGTTACTTGGTAATAAACAGCATAAAACCACAATGCGAGTAGAAGATTTTTCTGTTACCGATAATGACAACACTTGGGGAGATAACAACACTGAAGATGGTCAAGCTTTTACCTTCAATCACAGTTATCGATTAACTAAACATTGGTTCTTATCCGCCGAGTTTAATTATATTGATAGCCATAGACCTGCACGATATTATGCACACGACCCTGTGGACTTAATTGAAAAACAATGGCAATTAGCTGGCCGATATTTCTTTTAAATGCAGTTTAGCTCGACTCGGGAAGTTGGTAAAAATCCCGTCAACACCAAGTGCTTTCATGGTATTAATATCTTCAATTTCATCAACGGTATATACATAGACTTTTAAGCCACGATGATGGGCATCTTGCACAAATGCCTCAGTAATAAAATCAACATCAATATGCACTGAAAAACTAGCTAACTTTGCTGCAAACTTTGCATATTCTAGTGGTGAGCAAGCTGTTAGAGCACCTATTTTAAAATCAGGTCTTTGCTGGTGGAGTTTAGACAATAATCTGTGATCAAAGGAAGAGATTAACACTTCATTATTTGTCAGTGCGGTATTATTCAAAGCATCATCAAGGTAACTGAATAGTAAATCAATATCTTCAACACCTTTTAGCTCAATATTAATCGTGCACTTGCCGGCAATTAAATTAAGCACTTCATCTAACGTGGGAATTTTTTCGCCAAGACCTGCATCTAAACTACGTAAATGTTCATAGCTGTGTTGAAGTATTTGGCCTTTGCCGGAAGTCGTGCGGTGTAGCCATCTGTCGTGAATAACCATGAGTTTATCTTCCACTTGATGGATATCTATTTCAATACCGTCAGCATTAGCCAATAAAGCCGCTTCAAAGGCGAGCAGGGTGTTTTCAGGTTCAGTGCCACTGGCGCCACGATGGGCAAAAATTAACATAGAGACTACAGATGTTTGATACATTAATGATAGTTTTGAGTATAATGCTAAAAACTTCAAAGTAGTTAAACTAATTTCATGTCTGATAATGCAAAACGCTTAAATAAATACATCAGTGAGTCTGGCTTTTGCTCTCGTCGCGGCGCAGATAAACTTATTGAAGAAAAGCGCGTTACCATCAATGGAAAGTTGCCAGAGCTTGGAACAAAAGTATTGCCAGGTGATATCGTTAAAGTTGATGGTAAAGCAATTGCTGCTAGCGCCAAAAATAAATCTGATCGTATTTACATTGCCTATAACAAACCTGTAGGTATCACTTGCACGTCTGAGGCACATGTTCGCGGTAATATTATTGATGCTATCGGCCATAAAGAGCGGATTTTCCCCATCGGCCGTTTAGATAAACCTTCTGAAGGTTTGATTTTTTTAACCAGTGACGGAGATATTGTTAATAAGATTTTGCGCGCTGAAAATGCTCATGATAAAGAATATATAGTGACCGTCGATAAACCCATTAGCGAACGCTTTATTGAGCGTATGTCTCGTGGTGTCCCTATTTTAGGTACTATTACCAAGCCTTGTATTGTGCGAGTAAAAAGTCGTTTCGTATTTACTATTATTTTAACGCAAGGGCTTAACCGCCAAATTCGTCGCATGTGTGAATATCTAGACTACGAAGTTACAAAACTCAAGCGTTCACGCATTATGAATGTCGAATTAGGGCAATTAAAACCAGGGCAATGGCGAGACTTAACCTCGTCTGAAATGGCCGAGATTAATCAAGCTGTTGCAGGCTCTAGTAAGGTTGCGCCAGAAAATACGGTTAGCCATAAAAAAAACAATCACAGCAAAAAGGTTATTCATGTTAATAACCCTTCAACTAAATCGTCTAACCCACCGCGAAGAAGTAAGCTATCAACGAATAAGAAATAACGTTATTCGTTGATAGCACTCGCAGCTAAACCATACTCTCTTTTACATCGATAAATCTTAATGATAGCTCATCGAGCACTTGTGGGTCGTCTATGGTTGATGGAATATCTATATCTTGGCCATCAATCATTTGTCTTAAGGTTTTACGTAAAATCTTACCAGAGCGCGTTTTGGGTAAACGCTCAACAATAATTAAATCTTTTAAAGAAGCGATAGCACCTATTTCCGCACGTACTTTATTTTTTAAGGCAGAAATAAGTGATTCATCACTTTCACTAATACCGTTTTTAATTACCACCAAGCCAAAAGGCACTTGTCCTTTTAACGAACAGTGAATACCTATAACAGCGCATTCTGCAACAGCATTATGACCAGATAATACCTCCTCCATTTCGCCGGTTGAGAGGCGATGACCTGCAACATTAATGACATCATCGGTTCTTCCCATAATAAATAAATAACCTGTTTCATCAATGTAGCCACCATCACCGGTGATATAATAACCAGGATGTGTGGATAAATAGCTGTCTTTAAAGCGGGCTTCATCGTGATAGATAGTGGCTAAGCAGCCCGGAGGCATTGGTAATTTTATGGCAACAGTGCCTTGTTGGTTGGCAGGGAGTGATTCGCCAAAAGCATCAAGGATTTGAACATTAAAGCCCGGGACAGGGATGCCTGCCGATCCGGCTTTGGTCGGGGCTAAGTGAGTGCAATTTTCATCGGTAAAAGGGGTGGATGCAATCGCCCAACCGGTTTCGGTTTGCCACCAATGATCAACAACAGGTAATTGTGTTTTGTCTTGTAGCCAATGATAAGTTGCAGGGTCTAATCTTTCACCCGCTAAATATAAACGTTTTAAATGGGGTAATTGATGAATATTCAATAATGCCCCGTTTGGATCTTCTTTCGCAATGGCTCTAAATGCGGTTGGAGCGCTGAATAATGCGTTAACTTGATACTCTTCACACACTCGCCAAAAAGCCCCTGCGTCAGGAGTTTTAATGGGCTTTCCTTCAAATAAAATGGTGGTACAGCCAGCCATTAATGGTGCATAAACAATATAAGAGTGCCCAACAACCCAGCCAACATCTGATGCCGCCCAAAACGTATCACCCGATTTCATTCCATATACATGCTTCATGCTATAAAGCATAGCAACAGCGTGACCTCCGTTATCTCGTACCACACCTTTAGGTTTTCCTGTTGTTCCTGAAGTGTAAAGAATATATAGGGGGTCGGTACTTTTTACCGAAATAGGAGCTATGGCTTTTGCTGATAGCATCAGTGATTGCCAATCTAAATCTATGTCGTCATTTAACTGTGCCGTTAACTGTTCTCGTTGATAAATAATACAATGGTTGGGTTTGTGTTCAGCCTCTGTTATTGCTTGATCTAGTAACGGCTTATAAGGGATCAGTTTGTCAATTTCAATGCCGCAACTGGCACTAACAATCACTTTAGGCTGGGCATCGTTAATACGGATAGCTAATTCTTTTGCGGCAAACCCGCCAAATACCACCGAATGAATAGCCCCTATGCGAGCGCAAGCTAGCATGGCTATGGCAGCGTGTGGGATCATTGGCATGTAGATAAGAACTCTATCGCCTTTTTCTATGCCTTGGTTTTGTAATACATGGGCGAACTTAGCCACTAATTCGGTGAGTTGGCTGTAAGTAAAGGTCTGCTTTTTATTGGTGACTGGCGAGTCATAAATTAAAGCGATTTGCTCGCCACGTCCTTGTTCAATATGGAGATCTAACGCTAGATAGCAGGTATTGAGCTCACCATCGGCAAACCAGTCATGCCAGTTGTTCTTATTTGTCGACAATATAGAGTGTGGCTCTTTATACCAAGCAACCAGTTTAGATTGCTTTTTCCAGTATGAGTCATCGTAATCGGTGGGACTTTGCTGGTGTTCTAATATTGTCATAACCTGTCTCTCTTATAATAATTGGATTAAATTAGTATAAAATGTCGACAACTTATTGCTATTAGACTTTAGGCTAGCCCCTAAACATTAATTAATATCCCCTGACATTATTCAATATTCAGTAAATTTGCAGGAGAGAACTGATCTGTCAATATACGAGTCTTTTCAGGCCAATCTTGATTGTTTTTGGTGTATATCATATTTTGATAAAGCTGCTTGATATCCACATTGTAAGGCGTTAAATCATTGTCTAGTTTAGTTATTAATGCCGGCTTAACACGCATGTCAGTAAAACCGTTTTTATTAACGATAATAATGCGGTTAGAGTTAACTTTATTGACAACTTGGATAAAGTCGCCAAAAACCGCCTGATAAGTTGCTGACTCATGAGCATATAGCTCACTTAACGAGAAGGTATTTGCACTTAAAATGCCATCATCACTAAGTAACGCTTTAGTTTCTTGTAAAAATTCTTTCGTTAATAAATGCTCAGGAATATAGTCACCATTAAAAGCATCTAAAATAATCCAATCATAACTTTGCTTTTTCAGCAGTGCTCGCTTAATGAAGATCCGGCCATCTTGGGTATAAGTATTAACTTGGTCACTTTCAATGAAACCAAAGTATTCACGGGCTACTTTTATTACCGCTGGATCTATTTCTACATTATCAATGTGACTTGTTGGATAAAGCTCTGCTAAGGTGTTTGACATGGTACCGCCACCTAAACCAATAATTAAAATACGCTTAGGCTCAGGGTTTAACAATAAACTGGTCATCATTAATTTAGTATAATTAAAAACTAATTCTTTTGGTTGGCTTTTTAAATAGCAGCTTTGTTGTGTTTTAGTGCTTTTAACATTAAATTTAAGACAACGTAAATCACCCTTATCTTCCACTAATATATTGCGATAAAGTGAACGCTCTTGGTGAACTATTCTAGCCTCAACAATAGCTGTCGAAAATATTAATACCAGCAAAAATATATATTTAAACATGACTCAACTCCGCTTGGCGTGCATGGCTTAGTTTATTGATTACTATCGCCAGTAAACCTAAACAGGCAAGTAGGCCACAAAAGGTGAAGATAATGTTGTTAATTTCAAACCAAAGTATTAAATAAAAGGACGTGACTATTGTTCCTAGCGCACTGCCTAATGTCGATATAAAGTATAATTTACCGGCAACCTGACCACTTTCATCTGAGTTAGTCACTAATAGGCGTACTGAGTAAGGAGAGAGCATACCCAGTATGACTGTTGGAATAAAAAATAATGCCATTGACGCTAATAAAGAGCCATAACGAGAGTCTTCTACCGATAAAAATATTGCTTCCATTATGCCCTGACTAAATAAAGCTATGGGTAATAAAGTGATAGCGGCACATAGAAAGATAATGCCGTAGGTAGTTAGTGATGGTGAGCGGGTGGAAAGTTTACCGCCTAATAAGTAACCCAGGGATAAGCTGAGCATAAACACGGTTATTATGCTGCCCCAGATGTGCACCGAACTACCGAAAAATGGCGCTAATATTCTCCCCCCCAGTAATTCTATGCCCATAATACTAAAGCCACTAGTAAAGGCGAGTAGGTAAATAAATAGATTCGAGTATTTTGAGGTGTTATTCATATTTTTCAGTAACTTATTTCTTGTTGTTTTAGAACAGATGTTCAGAATAAGCTATTTTACTGACATTTGGTAGTGTACTGCGTCAAAGTCACCAATGGGATCTTGATGTAGGTATTGACGTACAAAGTGCATACCAATTTTTTTCATTACACCGATAGAGCCAGTGTTCTCTTTAATGGCTAGTGCGGAAAAGTATTCCACGTCTGCTTGATTCGCAATCGCATTTTTAATAGTGATGGCGGCTTCTGTGGCATATCCTTTACCCCATGATTTTTTAAAAAATCGCCAACCTAGCTCAATATCCTTGAGCTTAGGGTTGTCAGAAAAAAAATCCATCGGTCTAACAAGCACCCAACCCAAATATTTATTACTATTTTTGTCTAACACTTGCCAAATTCCCCAACCTTTATCAACATTCATATAGGTCAGCATACGGGGAATGAATACCGTATTAATGGTATCTAAACTATTAGGTTTGCCGCCATTGATAAATTGCATCACCTCGGGATCTTGATCGAGCTGCCAAAGTGCTTGTGCATCTTTGGCGTCCATCAACCGAAAAGATAATCGAGCTGAGTCTTGAATCATAAGCATTTACTGTCTTCCTTTTCGAGTTGATTTTTCGAGTAAATTTTTCGTGTAAAGTGTCGCTAAATTCTAGCTCAATAACGGTTTTAAAAAGCGCGCAGTATGCGAAACTTTATGCTGAGCAACGTCTTCTGGCGTACCGGTTACTAATATTTCACCACCACCGGAGCCACCTTCTGGTCCTAAGTCGATTATCCAGTCAGCGGTTTTAATAACATCTAAATTATGCTCAATAACAACTATGGTATTACCGTGATCGCGTAGGCGGTGGATAACATGCAGTAATTGTTTTATATCATGAAAATGCAAACCTGTGGTTGGCTCATCCAAAATATAGAGGGTTTTACCTGTATCGCGTTTAGATAATTCTTTAGATAGTTTTACTCGCTGTGCTTCACCACCTGAGAGGGTTGTTGCCGACTGACCCAATTTAATATAGCCCAAGCCAACATCAAGTAAGGTTTGTAATTTACGTTTAACGGCAGGAATGGCATTGAAAAATTCAAACGCATCTTCAATGGTCATGTCTAACGTTTCATGGATGTTTTTGCCCTTGTATAAAACTTCTAGGGTTTCACGATTGTAACGCTTTGATTTACACACATCACAAGGTACGTACACATCAGGTAAAAAGTGCATTTCCACTTTTATCAAACCATCCCCCTGACACGCTTCACATCTTCCACCTTTGACGTTAAAGCTAAAGCGTCCCGGTTTATAACCACGAGAGCGTGACTCTTGTGTAGCGGCAAAAATATCACGAATGGCGGTGAATATACCGGTATAAGTTGCTGGGTTAGAACGTGGCGTTCTTCCAATAGGGCTTTGATCAATATCGATAACTTTGTCTAGGTGTTCTAGGCCAGAGATAGATTTATGGGGAGCTGGTTCATCTACCGTTGCGCCATTTAGCTCTATATGAGCAAGTTTGTACAAGGTGTCATTAATCAGTGTTGATTTTCCAGAGCCAGAAACACCAGTGATACAGGTCATTAAGCCGTTAGGAATAACTAAATCAACATTTTTTAAGTTATTGCCATTTGCGCCTTTGAGTTCAACAATATTCTTTTTATCAAACGGGTGACGTTTTTTAGGTGTTTCAATTTCTTCAGCGCCTGATAAGTATTTTCCTGTAAGTGAGTCCTTACATTTTAATATATCGTCAACCTTGCCTTGGGCAATAATCTCACCACCATGTACCCCAGCACCAGGGCCAATATCGATAACAAAATCGGCAGCTCGAATGGCATCTTCATCGTGCTCTACTACGATTACAGTGTTGCCTAAATCACGTAAGTGGATAAGTGTATTTAATAAGCGTTCATTATCTCTTTGATGTAAACCGATCGAAGGCTCATCAAGGACATACATAACACCAACTAATCCGGCACCAATTTGACTAGCTAAACGAATACGTTGTGCTTCACCACCTGACAAGGTATTAGCGCCACGTGATAAGTTTAAATAATTCAAACCAACATTAACTAAAAAACCTAAACGTTCATTAATTTCTTTTAATATTTTTTCGGCAACTTGGCCTTTCTGGCCGGTTAAATTTAAGCCTTGAAAAAAATCTAAAGCATCGGCAATGGCAAATTCTGCCACTACAGGCAGTGGCGTATCATCAATGAAGACATTACGCGCTTCTAGGCGCAGGCGACTGCCATTACAATCCGGGCAATGCTGACTGTTTAAGTATTTAGATAATTCGTCACGTACCGCATTTGATTCCGTTTCTTTATAGCGGCGCTGCATATTATTAATAATGCCTTCAAAAGGGTGTTTTCTATGAACAACATCGCCGCGATCGTTCATGTATTTAAATTCAATTTCTTGCTCGCCACTACCATAAAGAACAACTTTTTGTGCTTCTTTACTTAGATCTTTAAAGGGTTTATCGACGGCAAACTTATAGTGCTCAGCCAATGCTTGTAGCATTTGAAAATAATAAAAATTACGCTTGTCCCAGCCGCGTACAGCACCGCCAGCTAGGCTTAATTCTTCATTAGCAATAATTCGCGTACTATCAAAAAACTGTTCTATACCTAAGCCATCACAAGTTTGGCAGGCACCTGCTGGATTGTTGAAAGAGAATAAACGCGGCTCCAATTCTTGCATGCTGTAACCACAATGAGGACAAGCGAAGTTGGCTGAGAACAATAACTCTTCTCTATCTGGCTCATCCATAAAGGCAACTTTGGCGGTTCCGGCGGTTAGCCCTAAAGTTGTTTCAAAGGATTCAGATAAACGTAATTGAATATCATCGCGTACTTTTAAACGGTCAACGACGACTTCAATGGTGTGCTTTTTGTGTAACTCTAGTGTTGGTGGATCAGATAAGTCACATACTTCACCATCTATTCTGGCGCGAATAAAGCCTTGAGCTGCTAAATTATCTAGCAGTTTAATATGCTCACCCTTACGATTTTGTAAAACGGGTGCCAATAACATCACCTTAGTGCCTTCTTCAAGCTCTAAGACTTTATCTACCATTTGCGATACGGTTTGAGCGGCAAGGGGCTGTTTGTGCGTTGGGCATCTCGGCTCACCGACGCGCGCATACAACAAGCGTAAATAATCATATATTTCAGTGATTGTTCCCACCGTTGAACGGGGGTTATGAGACGTTGATTTTTGTTCAATAGAGATTGCCGGTGATAAACCTTCAATGTGGTCTACATCAGGTTTTTCCATTAAGGATAAAAATTGACGAGCATAAGCTGATAAAGATTCAACATAACGACGTTGTCCTTCGGCATACAAGGTATCAAAAGCCAGCGATGACTTACCTGAGCCAGAAAGTCCGGTGATAACAACTAATTTATCGCGAGGGATCTCTAAACTGATATTTTTAAGGTTATGGGTACGCGCGCCTCTGACTTCAATATTTCTCATTTTTATCCACTGATCCTTATAAAATAACAAGCCGAATATTATGACATATCGATATAAACAAGGGAATTGATTGAGTGGCTTAGTTCGGATAATAATGATACTTTCACTAACTTGTCATTCGCTTTAAAAATAACGATAAAAATAATGAAATTTAGCCGATCGCATTTTCTTTTGCTTGGGCCAATATTAGCTCTAGCATTTTATTACTTTCTTCATTTTAATTCCGTCGCGGATAAACCCGCGATTGCAGCTGCAATTACTTTGCTCACTGTGATCTGGTGGGTAAGTGAAGCTATTCCTATTCCGGCAACCTCATTAGTGCCGTTCGCTTTACTACCTTTATTTGGGATTTTAGATCATAAAGCGGTGGCTGCCTCATTAGGAAGCCATGTCATTCTGTTATTGATGGGAGCATTTATGCTCTCTAAATCACTGGAGAAAAGTGGAGCTCATGAACGGCTTGCCGTTTATATGATTCGCCTAGTTGGTGTTTCAAGTGGCAGGCGTTTAGTGCTTGGTTTTATGCTCGCTAGCGCATTTTTAAGTATGTGGATTTCAAATACAGCTACCACGTTAATCATGCTACCTATGGCGTTGGCTATTTTAAGCCATGTCGATAATAAAAATCTTAAAGTGGCTTTGATACTTGGTATCGCCTATGCCGCTAGTGTCGGTGGCTTGGGAACGCTAATTGGTACTCCGCCTAATGTTATTTTTGCTGGTATTTATGAAGAGCATACCGGGCAAGAGTTTGGCTTTGTTGATTGGATGAAAATAGGTGTACCAGCGGTACTCATTGCTATTCCTATTATGGCGTTTTGGCTGACGCGCAAGGTAAAGTTAACACAGGATATCGTGCTACCTACTCTAGGGAGCTGGAGAATAGAAGAGAAGCGTACCTTGATTGTTTTTGGTTTAACAGCGTTTGCTTGGATCACTCGAAGTGGGCCCTTTGGCGGCTGGAGTGGCGTTATTGGCATAGAAGGCGTGGGTGATAGTACTGTCGCTTTATTTGCTGTTGTTGTAATGTTCATGATCCCTAATGGCAAAGGTAGTCGCTTGCTTGATTGGCCAACTGCGAAAAATATTCCTTGGGATATGTTGTTGTTATTTGCTGGTGGTATCGCCCTTGCTAAAGGGTTTTCGGCTTCAGGTTTAAGTACGATTTTAGGAGATTGGTTAACGTCATTATCAAGTTTACCGCCCATCTTGATGATGTTAACGATTTGCTTATTTGTGACTTACCTTACTGAAATAACGAGTAATACAGCGACCGCGACTTTATTAATGCCTATTTTAGCGGTAGCGGCAATATCTACCGGTTTAGATCCTTCTGTATTAATGATACCTGCTGCAATGGCTGCCAGTTGTGCTTTTATGTTGCCAGTAGCAACAGCGCCTAATGCTATAGCCTATGGTACAGGTGAGATCGCTATTAAAACTATGGTAAAAGAAGGGGCTATATTAAGCTTTATCATTTCAGCCATGATAGCGATGGTGTGTTATTTTTTTCTTGTTTAGTGTTCTCTTGCTAGCAGGAAGTTTTATTAGCATGGTAAACTAGGGCGATTTTTAATTTCCCTTTATTTTTCTATTAGGTAAAAGTGTTTTCATGAGTGTTTCAGGTTTAAACCGTATTGAGAAAAAAGCCGCGTTTTCGTTAGCCAGTGTTTTTGGTGTGCGCATGCTGGGGCTATTTATGATTTTACCTGTGTTTGCCATTTATGGTGAGCAACTGAGTGGCTATAGCCCGTTATGGTTAGGTATCGCTATTGGCGCTTATGGTTTAACACAAGCATTATTACAAATTCCTATGGGAATACTTTCTGACAAGTTTGGCAGAAAGCCAGTAATTTTAGCCGGGCTACTGATTTTCTTATTGGGTAGTATCGTTGCTGCACTTTCTACTAGTATTTATGGTGTGGTAATAGGTCGAGCATTACAAGGGATGGGAGCAATAGCCAGTGCTATCTTAGCCTTAGCTGCCGACTTAACGCGCGAAGAGCAACGACCCAAAGTAATGGCGACTATTGGTATGTTTATCGGGTTATCATTTACCTTTGCTATGATTCTAGGCCCTATTGTCGCCGATGCTTTTGGTTTAAGCGGGCTATTCTGGTTTACCGGCTTGTTAACTATATTGGCAATGTTAATGATTCAATTTATGGTGCCTTATTCAGTCAATAAAGCGCCACGTGGTGATAGTGTTGCTCTACCAGAGCAGTTATCCACCTTGATTCGTCACCCGCAACTGTCGAGATTAAATTGGGGAGTGTTTATTTTACATATGGCACTTACCGCTTGTTTTGTAACCTTACCTAAGCAATTCGTGGCTAGTGGTTTAAATCTTGAAGATCATTGGCAAATATATTTACCGACGTTATTGGGGTCATTCTTTTTAATGGTTCCCTTTATGATTTTTGCTATTAAAAAGCAGCAAGAGAAAGGTATGTTTACTGCTGCTGTTGCTTTATTGTCTGCGGCATTATTTTTACTGTGGATATTACCTAGCTCGTTTTGGAGTTTAGTGATTACCGTGGTGTTATTCTTTACCGCCTTTAATTATTTAGAAGCGACCATGCCTTCTATTCTATCCCGAATAGCCCCTGCAGGTGTAAAGGGTAGTGTAATGGGGATTTATTCCAGCAGCCAATTTTTAGGTGCTTTTGTCGGCGGCATTCTTGGTGGTTATATTGCCAGCCAATATGGCGAGCAAAGTATATTTTTAGCTATGGCTGTTATTTGTTTAATATGGCTAGGGTTAACTTTTGGTATGCAAAAGCTGAAAAAATCGAAAAGTTTCACTTTTGCTACCAATATTGATTGTGATGAAAGAGCGGATGAAGTCGCTGAATTGCTGATAAATATGCCGGGTGTTATTGAAGCCACTTTAGTGCATGATGATGTTATTGATTCTTCACAAAAAAGTACCGTTGTAGCGTATTTAAAAGTGGATGATAAAGCGGTGAACTTACCCGAAGTAAAAGCCATATTACAAAGCTAAGCTACTATCGCTATAAGCAAGATTTATAAACGAAACTTCCTTCTCTTGCTTATATAGCGCTTCTCTCCTCTTTGTAAATTGAACGTTCTGTTTGTTTTTTGTACGATAATGTCTTGGTATTTTTATTCTTTGCTATACTTTTTTGGTGTTCTAACTTAAGAACAGTAAAGAGGAATAGTTTATGTTTACTAATATAGTTAAAAAAATTATTGTCGTAATAACAACCTTGCTCGCAGGAATGGCCTTCTCGTTAGCTGAGCCTACTAGCGCTATGATTGACCGAGCTAAAGCCGCAGCCCCTTCGGGAGTGTCGAGTAATGCCACGATCATGATTAAGGGTAAAAAAGTCGTTAAAGGAAGCAATGGCTGGGTGTGTATGCCAGAAACGCTACCTGGCGATAAAAGCCCGATGTGCAATGACGCCTTGTGGATGAAAATGATGACAGCCGTAGGAGGGAAAAAGCCTTTCAAAGCTGATGGAGTTGGTATCTCGTATATGCTTAAAGGGGATATCGGGGCAGGAGTGAGTAATTCAGACCCTTATCATCCTAATCCTAAAAGTGCGCCTGATTATGTTGAAACCGGGCCACACTTAATGCTCATTGTGCCGAAAGAATTGTTAAAAGGTATGAATGATGATCCAACTACTGGTGAGCCTTACGTTATGTGGAAGGACACGCCATATGCTCACATCATGATACCAATCGCTGATAAGTAACGTTATGCCAATAACCATGCATTTAGCTAAGCAAGTAAATGCATGGTGTATTGTTCAACTTAATGAGATAGGGTGAACTTTAAAACTCGTAAGCCAAGTTGATCTGATAAGTTTTGTAATTGTTCACTCGAAACAGAGATGGTTTCAGATAAATTAGAGGTATTTCTTGCAACTTCTGCAATTGACATCAAATTACGATTTACTTCTTCTACTGCTATTGATTGTTGCTCAGCGGCAGTTGCTATTTGTCGATTCATACTATTAACTGCAATACTGGACTTTTTAATATCATTGAGTGCTAGATCAACATTGTTAGTATTAACAGCGCTGGCTTGTGCTTGAGTTTTTCCTAACTGCATTGACGATACTGCTTCTGAAGCTAATGCCTGTAATCTATTTACTACATTCTCTATCTCAAGCGTTGACTCAGCTGAGCGTTGGGCTAACGTTCTAACTTCATCTGCAACGACAGCAAAACCACGTCCTTGCTCTCCTGCTCGAGCAGCCTCAATGGCAGCATTTAGGGCAAGTAAATTTGTTTGATCGGCGATACTGCGAATATCATTGAGCATTGCTTCAATGTTATTACTTTCCTTGCTTAAATTTTGAATTATCACCCCTGATTGCTCAATGTCAGCCATGAGTTTGGCAAAACTTTTGCCATTCTCTTTGACTAGTTCATGGCCGTCAGATGAAGCCGATTCCGCAGATGATGAGGCCTTAGCTGCCTCTGCAGCGTTATAGGCTACTTCAGATACCGAGTCGTTAACTTGTGTCATTGCTGAGACAACTTTTTCACTATCGAATAATTGATGGTTAACTCCGGCAGTGGTTTGCTGGCTTGATGTTTTCAACTCCTTTGAAGCTTGTGCTAATTCTAACGACGAAGCTTTTACTTCGGTCATTAAACCATCGAATTCAGACATCATATCATTATAATTTTTAGCCATTTCACTGATTTCATCATTGCCAGAAACCCTAGCACGTAAACTCAAATCTTTTGAATTTGCAGCTAGTGTCATACGCTTTGATAAATGAGTAATGCGTTTAGATATACCATTGGCAATGAATACCAAGACCAACATGATTAATAAAATTAAACCTAATCCGAAAAGTATGTCGTTTAACTTTTTACTCTTGATATGCTGCTCAATATTTTCGAGAGACAGTTGGCTAAAGGTTTTTAACAATGTTTCACTTTGGTGAATGCTTTCTCGCATTTCGCCAAGAATACCTTGGCTACTTGTTAACCCGAATTTTTGCTCCGCTTGCACCAACTGTAAAAATTGTTGTTGATAATTATCAAGCGCTTGAAAAGCTTTTTGCTTAAAAGTACCTGTAGAGGGGCTATCGGATAATTTATTACGCATCAAAACGATGCGCTGATTAAATTTATCTACATACTTAAGGTCAAGCCTTAGCATAAAATCTTTTTCATGTCGTCGTAGCATCAACATAGTACGCATCAAACTATCTATCTCTACTGTAGAATTGGGAGCGGTTTCCTTTTCAGTAAGTAAATGTTCAATTTGATGGACTTCATTTCTCAATGAGCCATATAAACCATCTTTGGCATGAAGTCCGATTATGCGTTTTTGCTCAACTAATAGATAAAATCCATCATGGTATGCCTGAAGCACTTTTCTAAGCGCCATTATGCGCTCGTTAGACATTCCTATCGCTAATAGTTGTTGCTCAACTTGCCCTGCAGTCGCTATGATTTGCTGGTATGACTGCTTAAATTTAGTAAGGTACTTAAGATCTTTTCGGGCGATAAAATCTTTTTCATGTCGTCTTAGCATTAACATTTCAGCTTTTAGCTGAACCGTATACCTAGAGATATTGTTGAATTTTATCAAAGTCTCTGTAGCAGAATAGTTATAAGTGATTAATGTTGAAAACCCAATTACCGCCAATATAGCTAATAAACCTAACTTCCATTTTATTTTCAATCGATCCATCTAAACCTCTATTATTACAGAAATATTACAGTTATATTTCGATATTACGACAGGTTTGTTACAGTTTTATTACACTGTGTTTTGTACTTATAACCAATTTATCTATGTCTAACAATAAGTTGTATTACAGATTTGTCGAAGCTGGGTGAGGGTAGTTGAATAACTTGGCTTGAACATTTTTACATTCAGGAGCTTTATCTGAATATTCTTGTGGACACGTTATCTCAATATCTGCACGCCTTGTCGCAAAAAAAATCATCCTTAGCTAGCTGTGCTTATAATCGAATTGGTGTTACATGTCTGTTAGGTTACTATAATCAGCACTATGGATGAATCGACGATTGAAAGCTCTCTTGAGTTAGAGCCACAAACATTTTCAAAGCAAAGCCACCAATTCTGGACATTACAGATTGCGGGTTGGCTTGGTTATGCTTTTTTTGTTTTTGTTGCCATCATTAGGCCGCAATTTTACGAGCCCAATTTTAACCTCTCAGGGCAAATCATTAATTTGATTATCGAAACCATGAGCGGCTTCATTTTATCTTATCTTCAATGGTCGTTTATCCGTAAAATTGTTCATTTTCCCCTGAAAAAAATGCTCTTTCTAAGCTTCTCTTTCGCCGCGGTACTTGGAGTAGTGTACAACATCATAAAGTTGAGCACTTTCAAAGTGATTGTTCATGAACAGCAATGGGACCAAGCTTGGGATATGCTGGAGTTTGGCGGTTGGTTACTTTTTTCACTAACCACTATGTTTGCTTGGACTTCTATCTTTTTTATCATGATATATAACACTAAGCTGCAAAAAGAGCATGAAATGCTGTTAAGGGCACAAACCTCTGCGAAAGATGCGCAATTGCAAATGCTTAGATATCAGCTAAACCCCCACTTTATGTTTAACACCATGAATGCCATTTCTACGCTTATTTATAAAAATGACAATGAAAAAGCCAATGAAATGTTAGACAAATTGTGTGAGTTTTTTCGTTATTCATTAGATAATAATGCTAACAATAGAACTAATTTAGAAAGAGAATTGCAGCTTTTAGAGCTTTACCTCACTATTGAAAAAGTAAGATTTGCCGACCGGTTAACGATAGACATGCACATTAGTGATTGTGTTTTGCAATGTCAAGTACCGAGTATGTTGTTGCAGCCTTTAGTGGAAAACTCCATTAAATATGCCATAGAGCCTCGCAAGGAAGGTGGTACTATTACCATTAATGCTTTCGAACAAGACGAGCGCTTAATTATTAATGTCTCAGATAATGGTGATGGGCAGAATCAAACAGTTAATACCGGATTTGGTATTGGCATAAGCAATACTAAAGCACGATTAGATGCTATGTTTAATGGTGACTATGAAATAAATATTGTTGAAAACGAATACCAAGGACTGACAGTAACCTTATCTATTCCTTTTGAGAGAATATCATGAGTGCAGCACCCTTAACGGCCATTATTGTTGATGATGAACCCTTAGCATTAGAGGGCTTAAGATTACGGCTTGAAAAAATACCTGAGATTGAGGTTATTGCTGAGGCGAGTGATGGTGATCAGGCAATCGTGTTATGTCAGGAGCACTGTCCCGATGTATTATTTTTAGATTTACGTTTGCCAGGTCTTAACGGTATTGAAGTGGTACAAGCCTTACAAACGGATATTTTACCCATGGTTGTTTTCGTCAGCGCGTATGGTGAGTATGCCATTGATGCTTTCGAATTAAATGCCATCGATTATGTAATGAAGCCGGCGAATTTAGGTCGCTTGAAAAAAACAGTTGAACGGTTATTAGCAAAATACAATCCTATTGAGCCTAATAAAGAAAGGGATAAGTTTAAGTTACTGCACGCATTGGGGGAAACATCGGGTATTGCTATCTCTGAATTAGAGAACTGGCTTGAATCGGACCAACCATTACCAACTTCTTTTTGCCAAGAGTTAATCATCAAAAACAGTGATAATGAAAAAGTATTTTTGCCAGTGAATACCATTCGTTGGATTGATGCCGCCGGCGATTACATGTGCGTACACACAGAAAATGAAACTCATATAGTGCGTATCACCATGAAAAAGTTAGAAAGTCAGTTGGATGAACGTGTATTTAAACGGATACATAAATCAACATTAGTCAATGTTAACTGTATTAAAAGCGTTCGTGCCCTGCGTAATAGCGAAAGTATTTTAGAGCTAGGAGATGACATCCATCTTAAGGTAAGTCGTAATTTCAGCTCTGCCATTCAAGCATTAATTGAGTCAAAACAACTTTAATTAAACCGAGCTCAGGTAAATTAATAGTAACAAACCTGTTAACGTGTTTTTGTCCCGCTTTATCGTCCCAAGATAACAATTTTTAACCACACCGCGTTAATGTCACCTGATGGCGCATTTCAATTGTAACCCTATCGTCACTGGCACAGTATGAAGCTAGGGGATAGCTTATTCGCATTGCAAATTTCTAGCGTATAACTATTTAACTATCGTTTGCTTTATTGAATGTATAACAACTAAAAAACATCAACAAAGTATGGTTAAGTAATTGGAAATCAAACTATGATAAAAGTTACAAAAAAGATCACACAGCTATGTGTGCTAGTTTCAGCAGTATCGCTAACCGGGTGTGGTGGTGATGTTGCAACGAAAACAGATTCAAGCAAAATTGATCCCACTCAACCTGTCAGCGATTGGGAGCTGGTATGGAGTGATGAATTTGATGGTAGTTCAATTGATGCTAACAATTGGACACATGAAGTCAACTGTGACGGAGGCGGTAACCAAGAGAAACAGTGTTACACCGACAGTGATGAAAACTCATTTGTTAGTGATGGCACTCTGAAAATTGTTGCTTTGCCGGCTGAAGAAGGCGCAGCACAACCATATACTTCAGCACGTATAATTACTCAAAACAAAGCTGATTTTGCTTATGGTCGTTTTGAAGTAAAAGCTAAACTTCCAAGTGGACAAGGCAGCTGGCCAGCATTTTGGATGATGCCAACAGATTCGGTTTATGGCGGTTGGCCAAAATCGGGCGAAATAGATATTCTAGAAGCAGTAAACTTAAAAACAACCGATGAAGATGGTCTTGTTGAGAACAAAGTTTACGGTACGCTTCATTATGGTCAAGAATGGCCAGACAATGATCACTCAGGCACCTCATACACATTAGCCGATGATGCTAACCCTGCTGATGATTTTCATACGTATGCTATTGAGTGGCAAGAAGGGGAAATACGTTGGTATGTTGATGGTTACTTATATCAAACACAGCGCCAATCAGAAGTGCGTTATAACAGCAATGATGAAGCTGTAGGTCTTGCTCATCGTGGCTGGTATACCGAATTTTTCGATGCCATTACTGGTGAGTTAACGACTCATTGGGATTCAGCGCCTTTTGACCAGCAGTTCTTTATGATTTTGAACTTTGCTGTAGGTGGCAGCTGGCCTGAGAATGTTAACAACTTAGGCGTTGATGCTACTGCATTTGAAAACGGACAAACCTTTGAAATTGATTATGTTCGCGTTTATCAATGTATTCAAAATCCTGATACCGGTAAAGGTTGTGAAACCGTACGCGGTGGTTATGACAGTCTTGAAGATGCTTTGATTGAAGGTGCAGCGCCAACACCATCATTACCTTCAGTTGCTTTACCAGAAGATTTAACCATTTTTTCAGGCACTGAAAACCCCAACTGGCCTGCATGGGATTGTTGTGGTGGTTCAACACCTGCCATTGCCGCTGATGCTGAAAAAGGCGATGTCATGGAGTTTACTGTTGGCGCCGATCCAACGGTAAATGGCTTTATTACTAGAGCAGATAATATTACTGACCCTGAAGGTGAAGCGAGTCCATTTGATGCTTCTCCTGCTGTAGAAACGGGTTCAATTTCCTTTGATCTTAATATCACTAGCATGCCAAACGATGCGAGTGCTGCTTGGTTTTTTAAAATTGAATCAGACAATGGCGACACCGCTGTTGATTTTGAGCTATCTGAAAGTGTCGAAGCTGTCACGCCAAC
Source organism: Colwellia sp. KS18-150 (assembly GCF_057551365.1). Classification (NCBI taxonomy): domain Bacteria; kingdom Pseudomonadati; phylum Pseudomonadota; class Gammaproteobacteria; order Alteromonadales; family Colwelliaceae; genus Colwellia; species Colwellia sp. KS18-150. The sequence goes on from NZ_BAAJMC010000011.1 coordinate 96,654, forward strand.
TGAAGGTGTATGGCAAACCTATACTTATTCTTTACAATCAATAGCTGATGCTGGCTTAGACTTAAGCGCGATTGATGTCGTGATGGTTTTCCCTGCTTGGGGTGCTGGCGAAGGGGCGGTGTATCAGTTAACCAATGTAGAAATTGATTCAGGTGTTTCAACTTCATCACCCAAAGTAGTGCTTTTTGAAGATGAAGAAAACCCTAGCTGGCCAATGTGGGACTGTTGTGGTGGTTCAACACCTATGGTTGCTACTGATGAAGACGATGCTCACGGTGTTGTAGCGGAATTTTCTATTGGCGCAGAGCCAACAGTGATGGGCTTTATCTCAAGAGAAGCAAATATCACTGACCCAGAAGCACAGCCTGCTCCTTTTGATGCAAGTAGTATCTTATCAAATGGTGTTGTGCAATTTGATATGAAAGTTACCAACATGCCAAACGATGCCGGTGCTGCTTGGATGTTCAAAGTAGAGTCTGATAATGGCGATACTGCGGTTGAATTACCTATTTCTGAAAGCGTTGAAGGTGCTGCGCCTGTTGCAGACCAGTGGCAGACTTATACTTTTAATTTGTCTGACTTAGCGACTGCCGGTTTAGATGTTAGTGCGATAGATGTTTTGATGGTGTTCCCTGCATGGGGCGCTGGTGAAGGGGCTATTTACCGTATCGACAATGCTCAAATCTTTGATCCCAATGCGGCTGATGATTACGCGGGTTTTGTGTTGTTTGATGAAGCTGCACGAGATGAGTGGAGTATTTGGGATTGTTGTGGTGGCTCAACGCCAACACTAGAAAATGATGATACAGCTCATGGCATTACTGCTGAATTTATTATCGGCGCTTCTCCAACCGTGATGGGTATTCTTGCGGATGATGATGTTTACCTTGATGCTTCCTCTCTAGTTGCCAATGGTGTGGTGCAATTTGAAATGAAAGTTGTAACGGCACCTAACGATGCTAGTGCTGCTTGGTTATTTAAAATTGAGTCGGGTGATGCAACAACTGCGGTTGAATTGAACTTATCAGACAGTCAGGAAGGGCTAGACCCAGTGGTAGGTGAATGGCAAACCTATACCTACTCTTTACAAAGTTTGTTTGATGCAGGCTTTGACCCAAGTGCTATTGATGTCTTGATGGTGTTCCCTGCTTGGGGTGCGGGCGAAGGCGCGGTTTATCGACTAGATAATGTTGAGATAACTGCGCAATAAACTCGTGAATTAAAAATGTTGTGCGGTAGTCACTAGAGACCAGAAAACCTAGTTAACAGCTACCGCAGCTTATAAAAACTAATTTTAAGAAAGTAGGGTAACAATGAAACATACACAATTTTCAAAAAAACGCTTAGCCGTTTATATCTCTGCAGCAATTACTGCAGGTTTTAATACTCAATTGATGGCAGAAGAAGCGGCATTAGAAGCCGCACCAAAAGAAGAAGTAGAAGTGATTGAAGTACAAGGTATTCGTGGTAGCTTAACGCGAGCGATGAATATCAAACGCGATATGTCAGGTGTGGTTGACGCCATTTCGTCTGAAGAAATGGGTAAATTTCCAGATAGTAACTTAGCAGAATCTTTACAACGTATTACCGGTGTTTCGGTAAGTCGCAGCAATGGTGAAGGTAGTCAAATTACCGTGCGTGGTTTTGGTCCAGATTTTAACTTGGTTACTTTAAATGGCCGTCAAATGCCAGGTACAGGTAATAGTCGTTCTTATAACTTTGAAAACTTAGCATCAGATGGCGTGTCGTCATTAGAGGTGTATAAAACAGCTCGAGCTGATAAGCCGACTGGTGGTTTAGGGGCGACAGTAAATATTGTAACTGATAAGCCATTATCACGTCCTGGGCAAAAATTATCAGTATCAGCAAAGGCAATTCATGACAGCTCTAATGTTGAAGGGGATGATGTTACTCCTGAGCTTTCAGCTTTATATTCAAATACTTTCGCGGACGAAAGTATTGGTTTTGCGTTTTCTGTTAATCACCAACGACGTGATTTTCAACAACAAAATGCTGGTATTCAAGGTTGGCAAGCCAATGTTGCGCTGCCAACAGATCTTGATGAAGAAAATGTGATTGACCCTCGCCCAATAGATGATGAAGGTAACCGAATTGGTGATCACTTCTTTCCACGCGATATGAACTATAGCATTTCAGATTTTCAGCGTGAGCGAACCAATGGCTATGTGGTTTTTCAATATGCACCAATTGATGATTTGATTTTCACGGTTGATTATACCGCGTCAAAAGCTACTACAGGCACAAACTCTATTGGTTGGGGTATGTGGAATGATTACGGTGGTAATATAAATGGTTATGAAATTGATGAAAATGGTACGGTAATTTACGCTGATATAAGTGGTAATGATGGTTCTTTTAGTGCTAACAGAAGTACCACTGAAGTCGAAGCTGAATCTATTGGTGTTAACATCGATTGGATCGCTAGTGATAGTTTATCATTCACTCTTGATTACCATAACTCTTCAAATGAAGCTGATAACGGTAAAGATAAGGGCATGGATAGTGCTGGGTCGTTAGTACTAGGATCAGATCAATTAAGTACTAAAATTTATGACTATCGCACGGGAGAAATACCGCATGCTGAAATTATTTGGAATAACGGTACTAATGTTTTAGCACCGAGCGAAATTGACTCGCATTTTAGTCAATTTATTCACTCACCAGGTAAGTCAGAAGTAGAGCAAATACAGTTTGATGGTATATGGGAAAATGATTCATTTAATATTCCATTAGTTGATATTAAGTTTGGTCTAGCTAGAACTGAGCAAAAAATGAGTGGTTCAAGCGCCTGGAGTGGTTTAATCGGTGGTTTCTTATTTAACCCTAATTTTACAGCCATGTTACCAGATGGCATGTTCACTCGTCATGATACTAGCGACTTTTTAGATGCATTTGATGGTGGTGGTAATGATTTAGCAACCAATTATTATTACACCTTTGATTTTAATGAGTTAGTTGCAAGATCCGAAGCCTTTTTAACCAATGAAGTATTGGGTGGCGACGATTACTTTGCTACCACGGCTTATCATGATATGGGTACTCAATCGGCAGGTTCAGTGCAAGAAGATACTACCAGTGTTTATATACAAGGTTCACTAGAGTTTGATGTTTTTGATTTTCCAGTACTAATGAATTTGGGTGTTCGTTATGAGCAAACAGACGTAACCAGCCGAGTACTGCAACCTGTACCAACAGAAGTATGGTGGCAAGGTGGTAGTGAATGGCACACTCAATACCTTCCGGGTGAAAACAACTACCTTGAACAAACAGGAGAACATGATGTTTTCTTGCCTATGATTGATGTAAAAGTTGACCTTACTGATGATTTAGTTGGCCGTGTTTCTTGGGGTAAAACAATTTCTCGTGCGCCTTTAGGTAATTTAGCCGGCGGGAGAAGTTTATCTGGCAGTCCTAGAATTGGCTCAAGAAGTGGTGGTGAAGGTAATACGAACCTTCAACCTTATGAGTCAACTAATTTTGATATAAGTTTTGAATATTATTACGACGAAAGTAGTTATGCATCAGTAGGTTACTTTAGAAAAGATGTTAAAAATTTCATTGGTAGTGAAGTAGTTTCAACTACTATTGATGGTTTTAATGATATTTACTTAGGACCACGCTGGGTACAAGCTGTGGCAGATCTAGAAGCAAATGGTGAGCAGGCAACGAATGATGCTATTTTTGCTCAAATTCAAGCGAATGGCTCATCGTTGAATGATCAAGGTTATTTAACTCCGAATGCTGATGATCCATTAATGATTTGGGATATCACTCGTCCATTTAATGACTCTGACAGTAAAACGGTAGATGGTTTTGAAGTTGCCGTTCAGCATCTGTTTGGTGAAAGTGGCTTCGGTGTAGGTGCCAATGCCACCGTGGTTGATGGTGATGTTGAGTTTGATGTTGATAGCTTAGAGCAACAAACGCCATTAACCGGTTTAAGTGATTCTGCAAACTTCCAAGTGTTTTATGAGAAATATGATCTATCAGTGAAGTTTACCTATGCATGGCGTGATGAGTACCTACTAGGTGTTGGTCAAGGTCAAGGTTCATCAGATAACCCTCCACAATTTGCCAAAGAGTTTGGTCAGTTAGATATGAGTGTTAACTATGACATTTCAGAAAACTTTACTGTTTTCTTTGAAGGACTTAATTTAAACAATGAAACAGAGCAAGGCTTTGGTCGTTATGAGGAGCAATTTTTATTCGCTCGTCAATACGGGCCTCGTTACACTTTAGGTGGACGTTATAGCTTTTAATTCTCATGCTTAAATAATAAGTGCTTTATCTGTGATAGAGCGCAAATTATTCTTCATACAATGAGTTACGTTGGTAAGGAAAACAACGCCAACCTAACTCATTGTCATTATAAATACCTAACAATAGGAGTTCACCTCATGGCTGGAACTTCGTTCACTTTAGAACAACCCAATAGCCAAGCAAAAGGGCTAAACAATACCAATAAATTTGCATTGTTCTCACTAACATCATTATTTTTTATGTGGGGATTTATTACCTGTTTAAATGACATTCTCATCCCGCATTTAAAGGCCATTTTCAATTTAACTTATACACAATCTATGTTGGTGCAATTTTGTTTTTTCGGTGCCTATTTTTTAGTGTCTTTACCTGCAGGGCGATTAGTTAAAAAAGTATCTTATCAAAAAGGTATTGTTATTGGTTTAGTGATTGCGGCCATTGGTTGCTTAATGTTTTATCCAGCAGCAAGCTATCATAGTTATAATTTTTTCTTATCGGCATTATTTGTATTAGCTAGTGGTATTACTATTTTGCAAGTGTCGGCCAACCCTTACGTCACGTTATTAGGCCCTAGTGAAACAGCTTCTTCACGACTAACGTTAACACAAGCATTTAATTCATTAGGCACAACTATCGCGCCATACTTAGGTGCACTTTTTATCTTAAATGAAGCAAGTCATGCAATGTCAGCCTCAGCGTCCGCAGATAGCGTAAAAATACCTTATTTAGTGCTCACGTCGATGTTGTTAATATTGGCGGCAATATTTGCATGGTTAAAATTACCCCAAGTAGAAGAAGCGAAAGTTGAAGAAAATGAAGTCATAGAGGGCTCTGCTTGGCAGTACCGCCATTTGGTTTTAGGCGCGCTAGGCATTTTTGTTTATGTGGGCGCGGAAGTGTCAATTGGCAGCTTTTTAGTGAACTTTTTTGGTGAAGCCGATATTGCAGGTTTAGCTGAATCTGAAGCGGCTAAGTACCTGACCTATTATTGGGGAGGGGCGATGGTGGGTCGTTTTATTGGTGCTGCGGTTATGCAAAAACTGGCTGCCGGAAAAGTGCTGGCGTTTAATGCGTTGATGGCAGTAGTGTTAATTGCTTTGGCTATTGTTAGCTCGGGGAGTTTGGCGATGTGGTCAATACTTCTTGTTGGTTTATGTAACTCTATTATGTTTCCGACAATATTTAGTCTGGCATTAAACGGCTTAGAAAAGCACACCAGTCAAGGGGCTGGCATACTGTGTTTAGCCATAGTTGGCGGTGCAATAGTGCCATTACTGCAAGGCTTAGTGGCTGATAGTCTCACTGTGCAAGTATCCTTTATTTTACCTCTAGTTTGTTACTTATATATCGTATTTTACGGTGTGAAAGGCAGCAAATTCTCCCTTGTTACTAAATAATAAATTTCGCGAGAACATGATGAAGTCCTTTATCTTCCCTACTAAAACTGCATTGTTGATGCTTTTTCCTATGGCCATCTTAGGTTGTAATCAAGCTGAGACTAATGTTGAAACCAAAAGCGCTATTACTGTCGCTACTGATAATAAACAAGTTGAAATATGGCCTAAATTACAATTTGACGTTAAAAAAGATCCGGCGATAGAGTCGCGGATTTCTAGCATACTAGCTACGATGACGTTGGAGCAGAAGGTTGCACAAATGATCCAACCTGAAATTCGCGATATAACGCCAGAAGATATGCGTCAATATGGTTTTGGCTCATACCTTAATGGCGGCGGCGCTTTTCCAAATAATAACAAACATTCAACACCGCAAGATTGGATAGAGCTTGGGGAAAAAATGTATCAGGCTTCTATCGATGATAGCCTTGATGGTAGTACTATTCCTACTATGTGGGGCACAGATGCTGTGCATGGACATAACAATGTCATTGGCGCTACTTTATTCCCACATAATATAGGATTAGGTGCGGCGAATAATCCTGAACTCATTGAGAAAATAGCGCAAGTTACGGCCACTGAAGTGATGGTGACAGGCATAGATTGGGTTTTTGCACCCACGGTTGCCACGGTTAGAGATGATCGCTGGGGGAGAACGTACGAAGGTTACTCGGAAGATCCTGAAATCGTAAAAAGTTATGCTAAGGCTATTGTACATGGTCTACAAGGAAAAGTAGGGCAAGATTTTCTTGCCGATAACCGTGTTATCAGTACAGTAAAACATTTTATCGGAGATGGCGGCACTGTTGATGGCGACGATCAAGGGGACAACCTAGATGATGAAGCCACCTTATTCAAACTCCATGCTCAAGGCTACATTAGTGGCTTAGCGGCAGGCTCTCAATCGGTAATGGCCTCATTTAATAGCTGGCATGGCGAAAAGAACCATGGCAGTGAATATTTACTTACTAAAGTACTCAAAGAGAAAATGGGTTTTGATGGTTTTGTGGTTGGCGATTGGAATGGTCATGGTCAAGTTAAAGGCTGTTCTAACGAAAGCTGTCCACAATCAATTAATGCTGGTTTAGATATTTTTATGGTACCTACCGATGCATGGAAACCGCTTTATGAAAATACCATCGCGCAAGTTAACCGAGGCGAAATTTCGATGGCTCGTATCGATGATGCGGTAAGTCGGATTTTGCGAGTGAAACTCAGAGCAGGGCTTTTTGAAAAACCAAGTCCAGCAATGCGCCAATTCTCAGGTAAAACTGAGCTTATTGGTAGTGATGAACATCGAGCCATTGCTCAGCAAGCGGTAAGAGAATCATTGGTTTTATTAAAAAATAAAGCTAGCTTGCTGCCTCTGTTACCTACTATGAGTATTTTAGTTGCTGGTGATGCCGCTAATAATATTAGCAAGCAATCAGGCGGTTGGACAATTACTTGGCAAGGTACGAATAATCAAAATAGTGACTTTCCTGGCGGTAGCTCTATCTATGATGGTTTTGCACAGCAAGTTAATGCCGCAGGCGGTAATATTGAACTTAGCGTAAATGGAGACTTTAAGAAAAAGCCTGATGTGGCGGTAGTTGTCTTTGGCGAAGAGCCTTATGCTGAAGGGCAGGGAGATAGGGAAAGCTTAGCCTACCAAGCAGGCGTGCAGTCAGATTTGGCTATATTGAAAAAATTAAAAGCGCAAGGCATACCCGTTGTGTCAGTATTTATCAGTGGTCGTCCAATGTGGGTTAATGCTGAGCTTAACGCCAGTGATGCTTTTGTTGCTGCTTGGCTACCAGGTAGTGAAGGTAAAGCGGTTGCCGATGTATTGTTAACTGATAGTGAAGGTAAAGCTCAGTATGATTTTACCGGTAAACTTTCTTTTTCTTGGCCAAAAACAGCAACGCAGGTAGTCAACCGTTTCGATGAAGATTATCAGCCATTACTCCCATATGGCTTTGGCTTAAGCTATAACGATGAGAATATTTTAGCAGATGATTTATCGGAAGTTTTTTCTGCAATAAGTAATCAACAAAATGGCGTGGCAATATATACAGGCAAAGTGATAAAACCATGGCAAATGTCATTAACCTCTGGTGAAAATACATTGCCCATTCAATCGAATAGCGCTAGTTTTCCTAATATCACTTATCGCACTGTTGATAAAGTGGTTCAAGAAGATGCATTTCGAATTGAGCTAACCGGTAGTGAAAAAGCAGGTATTCGATTTGCAGCATTTGATGAGCAAAGTATTCAGCTAGCTACAGAACAAATAGTCGATGCCGCCTTGTTATTTTCAGTGCAAAGAGACAGCGAGCTTAATGATAAAGTCATGGTGGCTATGCTATGTGATGGCGACGATACGGCAAAAAACAGTTGTCAGGCAGAAGTTGATATCTCTAAGACATTATCACAACTACCTAAAGGGCAATGGCATAACTTGGCTATTGATTTACAATGTTTTACTGAACAAGGTATCACAATGGATAAGGTACTAAGTCCTTTCAGTTTAGGCTCGAAAGGTGAGCTAGTATTATCTTTGAGTGATATAAAAATATCGGCTCAAGATGGGCAGGCTACCAAGGTGCAATGTCAATAAATACAAAGCTAAAATTACCAATAAAAAAGCGTTCATGCTACTGCTAGCATGAACGCTTTTTCAATATGCAATCTTAATGTAGGACGCTATATATAAACCACTTGATTTCTTCCGGCATCTTTAGCTTGATAAAGTGCTTTGTCAGCTCGACTTAAAAACTGAGCGACATTTTGGCCATCGTCATCACAATAATGAGTAACACCACAGCTAATAGTGACATTAATTTCTATACCATTACTGATGATTGGCTCAGCAGAAATGACTTGGCAAATACGCTGATATATTGATGTTTCAGAACTTGTATCCGTTGGTGTGACTACTAAAAATTCTTCACCGCCATAACGGCCTAACATATCGTACTCTCTAAGTGCACTTTGCATTCGTTTGGTTACTTCTTTTAAAACATCATCTCCAACTAAATGACCATAATTATCATTAATGGCTTTAAAATGATCGATATCGCACATGCCAATGCAAAGCACTTGCGGCTGACGAGCAAGACGCTTAACTTCTTTGGTGAGCGCAGACATAATTGCTCGGCGGTTTAGAATGCCGGTAAGTGAGTCGTAACAGGCTTGTTTGGTGAGTTTTTTTAAAGTGACATTCAACTTATCTTGCATTTCAATCATACGTTGACCGACTTGCAAGCGCACTTGTAGCTCGGCGCTATCAAAAGGCTTAGAGATATAATCACTCGCTCCTTTACTTAAGCCTTCAACAATATCTTCTGAAGAGTTTCTTGAAGTGAGCAGTAAAATATAGACTGGCTTCTCAGGGTTGCTGTTAGCTATTACACGTTCACACACTTCAATGCCATTCATTTTTGGCATTTCCCAATCAAGCAATATCAATTGTGGTGCGTCGTCTTGTTGCATTATTTGCCAAGCTTCTTCACCATCTTCTGCCATAACAACTTCATAGCCCCACTTTTTAGTGATGGCTAGTAGCATCATTCGTGATACTTGGCTGTCATCAGCAACCAATAGCTTCATATTTATCTCTCTCGTAAACGATTTAATTTAATGTAATCAACTCTATAAAGTTTAGCTGCTTTATTGTGAATTACACTGATTGTTTTGATATAACCTTGTTATTATTGCGATAATGCCTTTTTCATCTCGCTTTTTAGGCTGTTAAATGCCTCAATTAATGAGGTCATATTTTCTTTAATACCGTCAAGATTACCTGCCTTGCCTGCCTGTTCCATTTCAAGGGCTATTTTACTTAACGCTAGACCACCAACATTGGCAGAGGCGCCTTTAATTTTATGACAAACGGTGGCTGCCAGTTCAACATCATCATCGGTAATGCTGTCACTAAGCTCTTCAAGTTGAGCGTCCATATCTTGGTAATATATTTCGGCGACTGAAACCATTAATTCTTGATCGTTCATTAATCGCTTCGCCATATCTTCATAATCGAACACCATAAGGTTTTCTCCTTCTTTGGGAACTGCATCGATATTTTTTGGTTCTGACTTTTGTTGACCTATTTGATGTTTTGGTAACCATTGTTTTAACATTTTTACTACTTTTACCGGGTCAACTGGTTTAGATAAATAGTCATTCATGCCAACATCAAGGCATTTTTTTCTATCACCTGCCATGGCATTAGCGGTCATTGCGATTATGGCAATGTTAGTATTACTCAAACCGGTTTCAGGTGCTCTTATTTGTTTTGTCGCCTCATAACCATCTAATTCTGGCATTTGGCAATCCATAAATACTAAATCGTATTTAATTTCACTGCGTAGCGCTTCTATTGCTTCTTGACCATTAGCGGCTAAATCACAAGTGATACCAATAGTGCGTAATAACCCTTCGATGACAAGTTGGTTGGTAATGTTATCTTCGGCAACTAAAATATGCGCTTTAAATTGCACATTTTCTTTTGCTGAGTGACGAGTAATTATCTGTGGTGTTTCTTCTTTTAAACCTGAAACCATAAGTAATACATCAAACAATTCTGATTGATGTATTGGTTTAGTAAGATAACCCAAAAAGCCGACTTCTTTCATTTTAACTGCATCACCACGTTGTGCTTGTGAAGAAGCCATGATTAATTTTGTTTCAGATATTTCAGCAATATCTTGTATTTGACTACATAGCTCCATACCATCTTGCTCTGGCATATGCATATCAAGAATGGCCATTGTATAAGGTGATTCTGTTTTTGAAGCACGAAGTAGCTCTGTCATCGCGCCTTTAGCACTGTTAACGGTTTTGTGAGGAATCCCCCATATTTCATGCAGTTGATGCATCAACTCTAGGTTAGTGTCATTATCATCTACAATCAGTACTAACTCATTTTGTATATCGGTGTTATAAATGGGCGCTTCTTTTTGTTGAGTTGGAGTCGCTATGGTTAACGGTAGTGTAAACCAAAAGGTTGAGCCTTGCCCAAGCTCACTTTCAATACCTATTTCACCACCCATTAGCTCAACTAGCTTCTTACTGATAGATAAACCTAAGCCTGTACCACCGTATTTGCGGGTGGTTGAACTGTCCGCTTGGGAGAACTGATCAAATAAACTATCTTGATGTTCTTTTTTAATACCTATGCCGGTATCTTTAACTTCAAATCGGAATACTTTTTCACCAGTTGATTCGTTAATTAGATGAACATAAACAGCAACTTCACCTTGGTCGGTAAACTTAATCGCATTGCCGACTAAATTAGTAAGTACCTGTCTTATTCTACCGGGATCTGCTTTTACCCATTGTTGGATAACCGGAGTCGCAGGACAAATTAATTGCAAGCCTTTTTTATGAGCTTGTAAGGATAGGGTTGTACCTATATTTTCTACCATTTGCCCTAAATTAAATGGCAGTAACTCAAGGGTCATTTTACCTGACTCGACTTTTGAGAAGTCTAGAATATCATTGATGATCGCAAGCAAACCCACCGCAGAAGATTTGACGGTATTGGCTAATTTATTTTGCTCAACACTCAATGGACTATCAAGTAACAAGTTAGTCATACCGATAACACCATTCATTGGTGTGCGAATTTCATGACTCATATTGGCAAGAAAATCCGCTTTTGCTTCACTCGCTATTTCGGCGTCTTTTTTGGCTAACTCAAGCTTTTCGGCATTTTCTTTTTCTAAGGTTATATCAGTACGGATAGAGGTGAAACCGTCCAGTTTATTCTCTGCATTGTAGTTTGGCACTATGGTAGTATCTACCCAGTAATAATGACCATCTTTCGCTCGATTTCGTACTTGGTCATGCCAAATATCACCCGCTGAAACCGTATCGTACATATTCTTCCAATAACTTTTGGGTTGATTGTTGGAGTTCAGTAAACTGTGATCTCTACCAATAATTTCTTCTTCAGCGTAACCACTTATTTCAACAAACTTGTCATTAACGTAAGTGATTTTTCCATTATC